>BNTU01000363.1 GCA_025996835.1 Bacteroidia bacterium | reverse complement strand
TTGTCCCATTCTATATCTTGTAAATGTTGTAACAATTTCTGTTTGGTCATTGACTTGTTGCTTTCTATGTTTTGAGATTCGGACATAATATTTTATTTCTTAAAAATATTTAAAAATGGACGTTTATCATCATCGTAACCAATTTTAATATTAATAACGCCATCATGGTAAGTAGATAATGTTTTTCTTTGTTGAGAAGTGCCATCACTTCTATTATAAACTGTCCAACCTCTACTAACTCTACTATAATCTGCGGCGGCACTTGTGTCTTTCTTACTGCTATCCGAAATAATAGTAATACGGGGTTTTACAAGTTTTATAAACTCATCGTGGTAACCCGATTCACGTCCATGGTGCGAAGCAACTAATACATCAGCATTTTGAATTGCAGTTTTAAATTCTTCATCTTGCAATAATTCATTATATGAGGCACTTTCATTATCACCCGGAATAATAATTTTGACACCAGCATAAACAAATACTGATAAAATACTTTGGTTGTTCAAATTGGAAGTAGAACAACCTGTCGCTCCAAAAGTTTGAATTTTTAATCCTCCAAAATTGTTTGAGTTTGTTGGGTCATTAATCGTTCCTGTAATGTTTTCGCTATATTTATTGCTAAATGCAATATATTTTTCATAAAAAGGAATATCTGATTCTTTTGTTTGAGAGTTTATTATGTCAGAATCTCAAAACATAGAAAGCAACAAGTCAATGACCAAACAGAAATTGTTACAACATTTACAAGATATAGAATGGGACAATTTTGAAGTCAAAACAGCCCGTACAGATGTTCCGAAAGATGTTTGGGAAACAGTTTCTGCATTTTCCAACACTTCGGGAGGCTGGATTGTGTTCGGCGTATCGGAAAAGAAGAAAACGTTTGACATTGTTGGTGTTGATAACGTTGAAAAATTGGAAAACGATATGCTTACAACGCTGCGTTCCAAGACAAAATTCAATATCAAACTGTCGCCACAGGCAAAGAGATATAAGATTGACGGTAAAAATG
>BNTU01000362.1 GCA_025996835.1 Bacteroidia bacterium | reverse complement strand
TTATCCGGACAAGGATGTCTATTACAGCGAGCAGAAGATACAATCCACCATACGGGGCGAAAACCCGATGGTGAACCCCAATGTGGACTGGTATGATATGCTGTTCAACCAACAGACCGTTAATACCAAAGCGAATTTGAGTGTTTCGGGTGGTGGAGCCATTGCGAACTATTTCGTGTCCGTAGGCTACGAAAATGAAAACGGGTTGTTGAAAGTCGATAATCGAAACAATTTCAACACCAACATCGACATCAACCGGTTCAATCTCCGCAACAACGTTATATTCAAACTGTCACCCACGACGACCTTAGACACCCGCCTACAGGCGCGTTATGAGAAACATACAGGTCCGAGTGTGTCGGCAGGTGACATTTTCAATATGGTGATGGAGGGCAACCCTGTTGATTTTCCTGTCGTATATACACCGGATGACGCCCATATCTATACTCAGCATACGCTGTTTGGTTCCCGTCCTACGAGTGGAAGTGCATGGAAAACAAATCCTTATGCCGAGATGGTGAAGGGATATGAATCGCGTGACGAAACTTCAGTTACTGCACAGGCAACTGTCCTGCAGGATTTGAGTTTCATTACCGAAGGGTTGAAAGTGCAGGCAAAGATATCTGCCGGCACATGGAGCAAGTATGGCATGACAAGAACTTACAATCCGTTTTTCTATGATGTGGAGTCTTATGACATTGTTACAGACAAATATCGCCTGTATCGCATCAACAACAATGGGTCGACCTCGCTTAATGATGCCGTCGCTACCCGCAACACTTCTTCCAACTACTATGTGGAAGCCCGTGCGAACTGGGACCGTACTTTCGGCTTACATTCTGTTGGTGCCATGACGGTGTTTATGCTACAGGAAAACCTGTTCAGTGTGGACGGAGGTTCCTTGCCTAAGACCTTGCCGGAACGGAACGTCGGTAATTCGGGTCGTTTGACTTACGACTACGACGACCGCTATTTCGCTGAATTTGGCTATGGATACAACGGTTCGGAGAAATT
>BNTU01000361.1 GCA_025996835.1 Bacteroidia bacterium | reverse complement strand
TATTGTCGTAATCAGGAATATATGAATAAAGAAAGCCAATATTGTTGTCTGTACCACTTATTTCATATTTAGCAAGATCTATAATAAACTGCTTTAGAACCTTATGCCTGCCCCACACATACTCCCGCTGAATTTCGGGAATAATGAAATTTGTTTGTTCAACTAATTGTTTTATACTCTTTTCTTCTATCTGTGCGTTCATATATCTTAATTATTAAAAAATTTATCAATCGTTGTTGCAATGTGCTTCGCATTGGTCTCAATGTCTTTCAGATTCCAAACATCTATTTGTTCATTGTTTGTCTGTTTGACAAAAGTATTTAGGGTGTGTGGTCTGATATAGACTCCTTCCGAAGCGTTATAGACTATTATTCCCCGTTTTTCTAAGTACGGTTTGTTTTTATATTGTCGATTAGGTTTGTGATGCAATAATACGATATTTCCTATTGAATTTAATCCCAATCTATTTAGTTCGTTATGAACTTGTTTTTTTGCCTCACCCTCATCCTCTTTCGCTTTTTCTTTGAAAGCATCCAGTAGTTTTTGAATGTCACTTTTATCGCTAATCATCTCCGTTAAATCTATAAGAAAATCACGAATTTCACCAATAGAAAAATCTTCTATCCGTTTATCTTCTTTTTCTGAATTAGGCGTTTGGGGTAAAATATGCTCTTTATCTTCGCTATTTGCCTTATCTGCTTGTCTTTTGAAGTATTTTGCTTTCATAAAAGGCAAATCATTATCGTTTTTTCTTTCTTTTGAAAGTTCGATAACATCTAAAAGAATAAGCAGTTTAAATAATTTACCTTCGTCAAACCAATTATGCTCTACATTTTTTATTTTTTCAAGCCATTTATCGTAATTGGGTTCTTCATCATTTTCTGGAAATATTGATTTTTTAATCCACACTCGTAATACCGATTTAAAATTTTCTCTTGTTTGAGCGTTATTCCATTTATCCAATACCTCCTTAAATGTGATATTGCATTGTTCAAACAAATAACCCAAACAGTGATAT
>BNTU01000360.1 GCA_025996835.1 Bacteroidia bacterium | reverse complement strand
GCCTGTATTTATTCTGCGTGGCGTACCGTCGGTCAAATACACAAAATTCATTGGCACTTGCGTGGATAGCTCCAAACGGTTAAGTGCGTACAATCCTGTCGGAACAATACGCGCTTTGTCACGTTTGGCAATAGCGTATGCCACCTCGTCCCACGAAGGATACAAAATGCCCCAACCGTATTTTTTATCAATTTTGGGGTAAAAATATATGCCGCGCGCCAAACGAATAAGCATTTGTTTTTTTACCAACCTTTCCAATGCTTTTCTGACAGAATTTGCCTCGCCATAAGCGGAAAAATCAGCAGCAAAATATTCTTTACCCCTGCCGCATTTTTTTATTCTATTAAGTATTTTATTATCAATACCTTCCATATTGTTTTCTCTTGTTTTTTGTCGCGAATACACGCATTTTTCGCGACAAAATTACCGCTGCAAAGGTACTACTTTTTTTGAAATAAACAACATTATTTTAAATGCCCACGTAAAATCAATCATACCACTTGGCTCTCGCTCCTTGTCCCTACGGGAAAGCAATATCGTGTCATGCAATTTCCGGTAATTTTAAAATTGTTTATCCCGTAAGGATAAAAACAGAACGCAAAAATTTCATCCGATTGTAATCTGTTTGACACCCCACCCTACGGGCTACAAAAGCCATATATTCCCGTGCACAATTCCGAAAGGGAAATTTGTCGTGCGCCCAGAATTTTCAACAAACAATTATTTTGCTTACCTTTGCAGATATTTTTAGAAATGATAAGTCATGAAGAGATTACCGATAGGTATCCAGTCGTTTGAAGATAAATAAATTAAATGATAAGATTATGAACTCAGTTAAATTAAAGTTAGTGAAAACAATAAGTTTTCTTTTGGTCGCATGCTTTGCCTGTTCGTTTGCAAACGGGCAGGAGACAAAAAAAATACCAATCATCTATTCTTCCGACCTCTTTAATCCGCCGGCAGACCCTGATGACCATTATGATGTGGCTACCCTGTTTTTGATGCCGGAATTTGATGT
>BNTU01000359.1 GCA_025996835.1 Bacteroidia bacterium | reverse complement strand
GCACTGAAATAGAGACGGATATTTTCCAATCCTGCTTGTTTGATACCCGGGAAGTTATATCCCACCTCAACGGTTTTGAGCCGCAGAAATGAGCCGTCGCGCAACCACCACGAAGACGGCTGCGTATTGTTTTCCACTTCATCCACCGACAGGCGGGGCCAGAAAGCGTGTACATCCGGATTCGTTTCGCTCCAAGAACCGCGCGCCACTATTGCCAGGGCGTTACGTCTGTTCTCAAAGGGGGCTATGCCGTGTCCCTCAAGTCCATTAGTAAGATCGTTATCAGTATCATAATTCCCTCTGGGGTCGATGAAGAACGAAACCCTTGCATTGCCCTGAAAGAAGAAAGACGCATCAAACTTTTTGTATCCGGCGGACAATCCGAAGCCGTACTGTATTTCGGGCGTTGTGGGAAAGCCCATGGCGATTTGGTCGTTCGAATTTACTACACCGTCGCCGTTGATATCCGCATATTTGATGTCGCCGGCTTGGGGGGTACTGCCGTTGAAGTTCTGCACCGGAGAGATGCCCACTTCGTAGTCGTCCACAAAAAGCCGCTCTGCCACCAAGCCCCATTGCTGACCGGCACTGTGTCCCAGTCGATAGCGGTAGGCGTCGGTATAATTCGGCTCGTCAAACTGCGTATATTTATTGGTGGAATAAGTCATATTGACACGTCCCGTCATCCAAAAATCTTTGTTGAAAAATTGTTGGTAGTCGATGGAGCCGTCAATGCCCTGCGATTCCATCTCGCCGACATTCCCAAATACAGGTTTTTCCAGTCCTCCCGTACCCGGAAAATTGGTACGTTCCATGTAGATATTGCGCCTGAAATCTTTGAAAAAGTCCACATTCAATTTCAAGGGCGCACCTCTCAACAATCCCAACTCCAAGCCGAGATTGTATTTTTCGGAGACTTCCCATCCGATATTGGGATTGGCATACCTGTCGATGGTGTACCCCTGATATGTGTTATTCATACTTTCGCCAAAGGCGAATGACGCACCGCCACTATTGATATTGGAA
>BNTU01000358.1 GCA_025996835.1 Bacteroidia bacterium | reverse complement strand
CGAAACCTCTCTTCGTTGGAAGTGTCCAATCCCGAAAAGTCGAATTTCAACACGGCATAAGCGTTCTTGTTCGGCGTAGGATGCTTGCCGATATAAAGTTCGCCGAACAGTTTTTCAAAATTCGCTGTTCGGTTTAAGTCATAATAATGCTCAAGCAAAGAGAAGAACAAGCTCTTGCCGAATTTGCGCGGACGAATGAAAAACTGATATTTATTAGCCTCATTTTCAAGTTGTTCAACAAACCGTGTCTTATCCACATAAGCATAATTCTCGGTCATAATGCTCTCAAAATTGGAATTGCCATAAGGCAACCGCTTAACTGTTTTTGTTTCCATAACTTGTGATATTTTGCTGCAAAGGTAACAAAAAAATGTCATTTCAATGCGTTAAAAAAACTCATAACTCATAACTTTTTCGTAACTTTGCACCAAGAAACAAAAAAGTCATGGCAACAAAAGTAAAATTTAGTCTTTGGACTGCATCGCTTATGCTCTCGGCGGTGTTCGTCTTTTGCATTTCGTTTACCGGTGGTTCGCACCGCGATTATGGAAATTATACGCCTTTATTTATGGATAGGGCGGCTCTTGAGCAATCGGTTTCCTATCAAGACACGGGCAGAGAGTTGGAAAACCCGGGTAAGATTTATTACAGCTCGCCTCATATCTTTATCAATGAGCGATATAAGGGTGTTCATGTGATTAATAATTACGACCCTTATCATCCTGTGAAAGCGGGGTTTATTGTGGCTCCGGGGTGTATTGATATGGCTGTGAAAGGCAATATCATCTATTTGGACAATGCGGTCGATTTGGTGGCTTTTGATTTGGCTGCCAAGCAAGTGACCAAACGCATCAAAGAGGTATTCCCTGAACCACAATCGCCGGAGAATATAATTTATTACGAAGCGCATGAGGGATATATTCTGGTTGGATGGAAGGAAAAAAATACTAACAAACGCTAATTTCAGTATGAAAAAGATGAATAAACTTGTTTTTGCATCGCTTCTGACGATGGTGGCGATGGCTTG
>BNTU01000357.1 GCA_025996835.1 Bacteroidia bacterium | reverse complement strand
CGTTGCAATCATTGACTACAATGCCGGTAACATCTGTTCCGTTGTCAATGCCCTGAAGCGGTTGGGCGTTGAGGCTGTTGTGACGGCTGATAAAGAGGCGATTAGCAGGGCTGACAAGGTGATTTTCCCCGGACAGGGCGAAGCCACCCAAACGATGCAATACCTCAAAGCGCATCGCTTGGATGAATTGATTATCAGCCTGACACAGCCTGTATTAGGTATTTGCATCGGGATGCAACTTTTGTGCCGGTTTTCGGAAGAGGGCAATGTGGATTGTCTGGGCATTTTTGATGTGCCGGTGCAACGCTTTCAGCCACAGCAACATGCCGATAAAGTGCCGCATATTGGTTGGAACACGCTGACGGGTTTGAAAGGCGAGTTGTATGAAGGCATCAACGAAGGTGAATTTGTTTATTTTGTGCACAGTTATTATGTGCCAACCAATGCAAATGCCATTGCGACAACGAATTATATCCAACCGTTTTGCTCATCGTTGCAGAAAGATAATTTTTATGCTACGCAGTTTCACCCCGAAAAAAGTGGAAAAGTCGGCGCACAGATATTGACAAATTTTATAAATCTACATAATAAATAAGGTATGAAAAATTTTCTGAAAATGGTGTTCGCATCCACCCTGGGCGTGTTTATTGCCGGTGGAATTTTGTTTTTTCTCTCGTTTGTCGTGCTGATTGGCATGGTGGCGAGTGCCGGCGGTGCGGCTGTGTATCAGGTGCGTGACAACACGGTGCTGAAAATCAGTCTCGACGCCGTGGTGAGCGACCGTGCTACGTCTGACCCGTTTGATGCGTTGTTTAGCGGCTCTTCCATCGCGAAGGTGGGTCTGAACGACATCCTTTCTGCCATTGAGAAGGCGAAAACGAACGACAAAATCAGCGGTATCTACCTGGAAGGCGGCCTGATGGAGTCGGGATATGCCAATGTGCAGCCGATTCGCAAGGCGTTGACGGACTTCAAGGCGAGTGGCAAATTTGTGATTGCCTACGCCGATGTTTACGCGCAAAGTGCCTACGCAATTGC
>BNTU01000356.1 GCA_025996835.1 Bacteroidia bacterium | reverse complement strand
CTTTTAAAATCCATTACAATGGGCAAAATAAAATTACAACAATAGAAAAGCCTGCGAATACGAGTAATTTTATTGAGAACGTATACGCAAAACTATCACAACTTCAAAACAAAACTGTTATTATTTCAAAACAAGAAATCGAGCAAGCCGCGTCTGAATTTGAGTTTGCACAATCGTTTTTGGAAGAGTTTTACAAAAACATAAAACGTAAGTTAGAGGCTTCAAAATTTCATATAAGTAAAATTGAACATAATGATTGGCATGAGGTCTATGAAATTAAGAAAGATGGTTTTACTGCTACTTACAAGTTTTGGTATGACGGGAAAAGCAGGTTTAAAAAGACTGAAATAATTTCGTCAAGAACGACAGGGTTAGTTGACGAAATTAATGAACTTTTAAAAGGCTGTATTGTATGACGTTGTTTGAATTTAGCCAGTCCATTAAATGCTTAAATTCTGAAAAGAAATTTTCAGAAGCATTGTTTTTTTTTAAAGAAAACAAAATTGCCTTTACGCCTGAACAAATTGGATTAAACAAATACCTCGTCTATGAGATGCTCTCTGCCTTGATTGAAACGAATAATTACACGGCAATCTTTATCTTTATTGAACAGCATAAAGTCATTTTGGAACCCCAAACCTTTTCCTTCTTACTGAAAAAATTTAAAGATAAGCCTTCTGTAAATTGGCATTTCGGAAATAAATTTTGCAATTTAGTTTCTGTTGATAGTCTTGATACAGAATGTAAAACAATTGAAGTTGAAATAAAGGGCGAGAAAAAAACAATGGAACTTGCCTCAAACAAAGAGGATTGGTATGCTTTCAAAACAAAAGCACTTTTTGAAACACAACAATATCAAGAGTGTTTTGAACTGTCAAAAAAAGCACTTGAATTATTTGAAAAATTTCACTATTCAAATGATGTTTGGTTTGCAAGGCGAATCGCTCTATCAAAGAAACATTTAGGAAATTCAACAGATGCACTTACTGAATTGTTACAGATTTTAAGAAGAAGAAAAGAATGGTTCATTCAAAACGAAATTGCTG
>BNTU01000355.1 GCA_025996835.1 Bacteroidia bacterium | reverse complement strand
GCCCGTTGAATTGTGCTTTTTCTACACCAACGCAAACCTCAGCCCCAATGCCTGCGAAACGTTGAGGAAAGTGGATAGCTGCATATCAGTTTCACCCTTTTCTAATAGTGCAACATACTCTCTTTTCTTTCCAATTTTTTCGGCAAGTTGCTTTTGTGTAATCTTTTTTGCCTTGCGTGTATCGCGCAGTATATCAGCATAATACAACGATATGGCGCGGCTGTGGAATGCCTCACGTGTGGGCGTTCCCTCTTTGCCGTAACGTTTGTCAAAATGTTCATCGCCTCTTTTTAATTTTGCTAATTTTTCTTCGCTGAATTTCATATTATTTCCTCCTTGAAT
Source organism: Bacteroidia bacterium (assembly GCA_025996835.1). GTDB lineage: Bacteria > Bacteroidota > Bacteroidia > Bacteroidales > Azobacteroidaceae > Azobacteroides. The sequence goes on along the minus strand of BNTU01000355.1, from coordinate 704 downwards.
TAAAATACAACTCATATTCATTCGATTTTAAAACAACTCTTATAATTTTAGTGTCAGTTTCCATGCCGCAAAGGTAATGTATTTATTACAATTATCCAAATTGTTTTTCTATTTTCATTTTTTTTCAAAAAAAAACTTCAAAAAAGTTTGGTGCATATCAAATAAAATGTTACCTTTGCGGCATAGATTTTGCAAATTATTTTACAATTTATTTCAAACATATCATGGAATAATTAAAACTATATGCAGAGTGATATAAGTTAATTATTGAATAGTGAAAATGTATTAAAAATATTATAATTATGAGTGAGAGTTCTGATATTCAGTTGACCGGTTTTACGAAACTGTTGATAGAAAAACACGTTACCAAGCGGGATTTGGCTGCGCGGCTTGGCGTTCACGAAAATGGTATCAATCGCATCTTGAGTAGTTCAACTATCAATAATAGTCGTCTGAGAGCCATTGCGGAGTGTTTAGGTGTTAAGTTCACTGATTTGTTGCAGTTACTGTTTGATGCACAGATGCAGGAACACAGATTGGAAAACGAACCGACCGGTTCTCAAATCGCCGTTCCAAAACCTGCAACTGCGATTGATAAAGTGAGCGATTCTGTTGCAAATGAGGATATTGTGCTGCTGTTTGAAAATCTCAAAGTGCTGAAACAGTGTGTTGAAGTGCTGACGCAGATTCTGGTGCGGATGGTT
>BNTU01000354.1 GCA_025996835.1 Bacteroidia bacterium | reverse complement strand
CAGCCCCCTAAATAAGGATTTTTTGCCCTTAAAGATTTCTTCCATCGTGCTCACCAGCAACGACTTCCCAAAGCGCCGCGGGCGCGACAGGAAAAAAGTGGTGCCCGATGTGATAAGGCGGTGAATATCCTCCGTTTTATCAACATACAAGCAATCATCATTGCGCAATTTCACAAACGACTGTATTCCGATAGGTAATTTTTGCATACATTTTAAATTTGCTGCAAAGTTACACTTTATTTTTGAATATACACTCCACTTTAATCTATAACTTCGCAATTTAAAGTGATTTCATGAATAGGAAGTGAGCCAAAGCGTAAATTTATATCCCAAATTCCAAGAATCAATCGCTTTGCACCGAAATAATAATGCAAAACATACAGAGAAATGGAAAGAATGACAGGTGTGCAGTATGAAAAAGAGAGGAAGATAAATCACCTTACAATCCCGAATATCAAAACTGTCGAAGTCTACCTATTCACTCCTCTTCTCACTTTTTGATTTTGTTTATCATTTCCTGTCTGTCAGACCATTTATGGATTATGCCTGTCTGTGACACGTCCAACATGACATAGTCATCTGATTCATATTTCATCCCACTCAAAACAGAGGGAACATAACAATGGGACTTTCGAAGAACCTCATTACCATCTGTATCTAAAAAGATATAGATACCATCATCAACTACTTTCCAATTCGTACTTGACGACTTCCCTGTCTGCCATCCTTCAACCTGACCTGACGGGATATAGATGTCAAACTCTACGACATCTTCTACTTCGACATCTTCTACTTCGACATCTCTTTTGATAAACGCCTCCCAAGGTGTATCCTCGATATCATCTGCAATGATAGGATACGGAATTTGAACTCTTAAAATTGTTGCTGTGTTCATATTTTTGCATAATCTTTTAATTTGCCGCAAAGTTACACTTTATTTTTGAATTATGATAATTCCTCCATCCGACAAGCAATCTCTTTTCCGGCAAACGCAACCCCCAGCAGGGCGATGCGCTTATTTTCGCCGGCATAACGCTCATAATAGCGG
>BNTU01000353.1 GCA_025996835.1 Bacteroidia bacterium | reverse complement strand
GTCGAATAACAATTATTTGTGTGGAAGTGATACACACAAATAATTGTTATGCGACCTCATTTTCACCTAATTTAAACAACAGAACAACCTCAGTAACAAGATGTTACACATCCTCCCTCTAACCTCATTACCGCATTTTTATACTGCAAAAAAATGTGGTAATGAGGTTGGGGGATGATGTGTAACATCTTGCTACTGAGGTGGTTCTGTTAAGAAAATTAGGTAAAAATGAGGTTTAAGAACCTGGTGAGTTATTGCCCAAAAATGGCATTCTCAATTATTTTGCCTACCTTTGTGGTCTAAAATCCTATAAAAAGATGGAAACAAAGAAATACAAAAGATTGCCTTATGGCAATTCGGATTTTAAGAGCATAAGGACTGAGAATTATGCTTATGTGGATAAGACTCGGTTCATTGAGATGTTGGAAGAGGAGACCAACAAAAATCAGTTCTTCATCCGCCCGCGCAAGTTCGGCAAGAGCCTGTTTTTTATGACATTGTCGTATTATTACGACCTCAATCAGGCGGAGGATTTTGACAAGTTGTTTGGCGGTCTTTATATCGGCGAACATCCTACGCCGGAAAGGAACTCGTATGCCGTATTAAAATTTGATTTTTCGGGGTTGGATACTTCCGGCGAAGAACAATTTGTGAAATCTTTTTCCGAAAAAGTGGAACTTACGGTGCGTGGCTTTATTGATACTTATCGCACCATTATTCCCAATGGTGCTGCGCTTATTCAGGAAATAAGACAAAACAAAAATGGCATCGGTTCATTGCAAATTGCTTTTAATGCAATAGAATCTGTAGGTAAGCAACTATATATCATCATCGATGAATACGACCATTTCGCCAACGACCTCATCGCCATGGGTAAACGTCAGGGGAAAGATTTGTATAAATCCGTGATAGCAGCCAATGGTGTGGTGCGTGATTTCTACGAAAGAATAAAAGATGGTGCCAAATCATCTCTCGTGAACCGCACGTTCATCACCGGTATTTCGCCGGTGATGCTCGACGACCTCACCAGCGGCTACAATATTGCCACTATACTCACCC
>BNTU01000352.1 GCA_025996835.1 Bacteroidia bacterium | reverse complement strand
GATGCAGAAATGACCGCCCAGGCATCCCGCTTGAAAATGTTTGCCGTGCAGGAGTTTTCCTTCGATGAGTGCGGCACCGCCAATACCGGTGCCCAAGGTCATCATCACCAGGTTGTCAATTCCTCTTCCTGCGCCTTGCTGCCATTCGCCGACTAATGCGGCGCGGGCATCGTTTTCGGTGACCAAGCGGCAATTCCAACGCTCTTTTGCCCAACCATTCAAGTCGAACGCAACGGCATCGGAATATTTAGCGTTGATGGAAAGAATTTTATTGGCTTTCGTATCAATGATGCCGGGCATGGAAAGCCCTATGCCGGCTATTGAACTCTCGCCCAACGATTTAAGCAACGTCCCTATTTCGGTGTCAAAAATCCGAATCGTGTTCTCAAAATCCGCTTGCGCACAAGAATCAACCACGGTGCTTTTGACTAATTCCGTGTGGCGAAAAAATCCGATTTTGAGGCGGGTTCCACCCATGTCGATGCCGATGTAATTCTTCATACTTGCGTTGATTTGAGCAATGTTGGTTTCCCGTCTTTTTCCACTAATCGGGCAGAGAAGCCTTTTTTGTTGATTGTTTCATAATCGTGTCCGGCATCGGAGAGCCAGCAAGCACCAAACACCAAAGGCTCGCTGCCGGTGTTGGCAACACGGTGCGCCACGCAGCCTGCAATGTAGTGCAGCGAATTGGGAGTCATCGCTTCCGCCCATGAATTGCCGGCTTCGTCCATGCAAATGAGGACACCCTCGCCACACATTCCCCAATAAAATTCGGCAGTATCGGGTTCGGCATGAAAATGTCCGCGTGTCATAAAATATTCATCACCCACTTTTCCCGGCAGAATAGTTGTAACGCCCCAAAACAGTCCGCCTTTTTTTCCGTCCGCTACGGGAAGATAGGATTCCACAGAATACACGATTTGAGCCGGATTCATCTTCCGGCGTTCCGCTTCATCGGCAAACACACCTGCGAGCTGCTGAATTTCCTTGTGGGAAGATACAGTCTGTTGAGAACTTAACTTGCCGGTTTTCAAATCAAAAAAGACTTCCGGCGCATGGATTC
>BNTU01000351.1 GCA_025996835.1 Bacteroidia bacterium | reverse complement strand
GGGTTAATGGACAAAATTCAGGCTGGAAGTAGTGATAACTAATTGGAATACATATCTTTGCAAGCATTTAGAGACATGAGTAAAAAATTTGCATTTATTGCGGGTCGAAAACGACCAAGAAAAACGGCTGGAAATTAGGAAAACAGCAGTACAAATGTTATGTTTGCAAGCGTCAATTTTTAGAAACGCACAGGCACAATGCGGTTGAAATTTGGGAAGAATACGCTCGGGGGAAGCAAACCTACAAACAGTTAGCCGAGCATCACGGATGCTCTACAAAAACTATTCAACGCCAATTGGATAGCGTAAAGGTTGATAGGCTAAAAGAGTTTAACAGGGTAGCCAATGTGCTGATGGATACGACCTATTTTGGTCGCGATTTTGGTGTTATGGTGTTTAGGGATAGCCTGAGCGGAGTTTTTTTGTACAAACAATATGTAAAAACCGAGACGAATGCGTTGTATTTGGCAGGAATAGCAGAAATCGGGCGTAGAGGCATTTGTGTTCAGTCTATCATCTGTGATGGTCGTAAAGGGTTGTTTAGTGGGCTTTTTGATGGTGTTCCGATGCAGATGTGCCAGTTTCATCAAGTGCAGATAGTGACCCGTTATTTGACCCGCAGACCACAGACAGATGCGGCTAAAGAACTAAGAAAATTAGCCTTGAAATTGGTAAAATTATCGAAAGATGACTTTACTAAAGCATTGAATGATTGGCAGTTAAAATGGTCTTATTTTCTGAACGAGCGGAGTATTTCTGCCAAAACAGGAAAAACGTTTTATACACATAAAAAACTCAGGAGTGCGTATTTAAGCCTGAAAAGGAATTTGCCGGTGCTTTTTACCTTTGAAGATTATCCCGAACTCGGTATGCCTAACACAACAAACGCTTTGGACGGCTGTTTTTCTGACTTGAAAAACAAACTCAGAAACCACAATGGCTTATCTAAAGAACGTAAAATGAAGTATATAGATGGGTTTTTCAAGGTATAAAAGGCTTCTAAAAAGTCGAAGGAATTATCTATTGTGATAATCCCTTCTCTGACTTTTTCGTCAGCCTGTCAAACTATCC
>BNTU01000350.1 GCA_025996835.1 Bacteroidia bacterium | reverse complement strand
CTCACAACACCAATTAAACCCCAACGCGATGCGTTGGGCTGGGATATATTGCCCTTTCAGGGCGCAAAACTCACACAAAAACCAATCCCCCCAACCCCCACATCGCATTGAACCCGGGACACATCCTGCCATTTCAGCACTCTGCCCCCCTCGCGAGTATGGCGTGAAGACGACTCAGGGCCAGGGCTGACCCAGCCACCCAAAAAAGTGCTCATACAGAAGGCTCGTTTCAGGAGTATTATCGACTATCGCCACGTAATAACTGACGGTCAGGTCTCTGGAAAACGCCGTACGGTCAAGCAGAGCGGCATCCGTGAAGGGGCTGGGGTAGGAAATAACTTCCCCCATTTTTGCATGAAGACCCCGGAGGAGATTCGTGGAACCGCTCCCCAGGTCGTTCCACAAGGGAGAGTCCTCCATTTCATCCATCCAGTCGAGTATCTGGTTCACCAGTGCCGTATACGCCGCCTTCCTGACGTCAAGAGATGAAGTCCACTCGTCTACGGTTGTCGGGGGATTGCCGCCGCTTGCGGGCCAATAGCGTGTGATGGTGACATCCCTTGCAGGATGCGGAATACCGTTAATTAATAAAGGGCTACCTCCGGGGGTAGTAGGCAGGGGCTGAATATCGTTTGCAAAGCCGGTAACGCCGTAGACGAGTCTGTTTTGGGCTGCCGTTATCTTAGCTTCAAAGTCTGCGTTGGTCACAACGGCGGGATTCGATGTCCAGCTTAGGGTGAGCGTGGGTTCCAACCACTTGTAGAAGATCTTTTTCGGCGTAGTAGCAGTAAATTGTTGTCCTGTCGACTGGATCCAATTAAGGGTGTAGTCAAAGACCGGATACTTGGCAAGCACCGTGACCTCACAACTGGCTGTGAAGCTGCCATCCGCCGTGGTGACGGAAATCACCACCCCCGCACCCATGTCCCGGTTTATACCGGTCACTACGCCGTTCTGGTCCACCGTGGCAATGGCGGGATTGCTGGATGTCCAAGTCACTTCCTTATTGGCGGCATCAAACGGATGCACATCCGCAAGCAGGGTGAATGTGTCACCAATGTCTATGGTCAGGGT
>BNTU01000349.1 GCA_025996835.1 Bacteroidia bacterium | reverse complement strand
TTAGTTTCCGTGCACACTTGCCGCAAAATCTGCAAAAACTGCGGGTCAGGCACGATGATGCCGCCAATTCCTTGAATCCCCTCAATAATGACCGATGACACGTCACATGTTCTCAGTGCTTCGCGTACGGCGTGAATGTCGTTCCAAGGCAAAAAAGCAACCTCCAAATCCTCATTCATCGGTGCCCAATATTTGGGAATGTCGGTTACGCGCACCGCAGCAGCCGTTCGTCCGTGAAACGAATGTTGAAAAGCCACTATTTTTTTACGCTTGTTGTAGAAAGATGCCAATTTCAGCGCATTCTCGTTGGCTTCCGCACCCGTATTGACCATAAACAGGCTGTAATCGGGATAGCCGGACGCTTTACCCAACCGAGCGGCATACTCGTCCTGCAACGACAACTGCACCGAATTGGAGTAAAAACCCATTTTAGTCAGCTGGGTGGTCAATTTTGCCACATACTTCGGGTGTGAATGCCCGATAGAAATCACGGCATGACCGCCATAAAAGTCAAGATATTCCACGCCATTTTTGTCGTAGATTTTGCAGCCCTGAGCGCGAACCGGCTCAATAGCCCATCGTGGGAATACATCAAATAGTTTCATGAGCAGGATTTGTTATTCCTGATTCAAATTCACCCGTTTGAACGCCGTTACCGTCAAATCTTTGTTTTGCTTTTTCAGATATTCGTCGATGCTCAATTTGTTGTCTTTTACAAACTCTTGAGCCAACAGGGTGTTTTCTTTGAAGTATTTTTGCAATGCACCTTCTGCAATTTTGTCTAAAATGGCTTCGGGTTTGCCTTGCTCAATCGCTTTTTCGCGGGCAATGTTCTTCTCTTTTGCCACTATTTCAGCCGGAACGGACGCCTTGTCCACGCTCACGGGGTTCATGGCTGCCACTTGCATCGCTATGTCGCGCGCCACCTGGTTGTCCACGCCGGCTTGGTTCAAGCCCGCAATCGTTGCCAATTTGTTGCCCGGATGCACGTATGCTACGGTCGTTGGTGCCGTCAAAAATTCGTAGGCACCTAACTCCATTTTTTCGCCCGTCACGCCGATGCGGTCGGTAATCAGTTCTTG
>BNTU01000348.1 GCA_025996835.1 Bacteroidia bacterium | reverse complement strand
GATGAAGACTTCAAAATCATGGTCGTAATACACCACTTGGTCGTGTTCGGTGAGCGTGCCCCACACGTGCTTGTCCGTCAGTTGCGCCGCGATGTACAGATAATCCTTGTCCCACAGCATCTTTGCCTTGGTGGGATAATACGGTATCGGTTTCGAGGCGCCTTCAATATCGCGAAATTCGTTGGTCCACGGGATATTTTTCCACGCATTGTCTTCTATATTGCCGTCGATGAAAGGCGGATGGTTGGCAAAAGGCACCACGTAACTTTCCGGTGTGGTGAAAAACTGTTCCAGTCCTTTGAACAAATCCGTTTGAGCATTGGCAACCGTCACAAATGCTGCCATGGCTGTGATTAACAATGTCTTTTGCATGATAATTAAAGGATGTTAGTAAAGAATGAATGTTATTTGATAGATTTTACTGCTTCATCCAATGCCTGCCAGTGTTCTTCGCTCATTCTGCCGGGGGTGAAGAGGCAAATGCCCGAAGCGCCGCCCCGCAGGGAGCCGTGTATGGCTTCTTCCATTTCCGACGGCAGCAATCCGTGGGCTTCCGGGTCGAGGTGTTCGGCTTTGTGCTTCCAGTCGGGGCAGATGAACAAACCGCTGTACATGGGTATCCTGCCGTTCACCGCAGCCGTTTCTTCGCGGCAGATGACTTCCAGCCAGTCGGCGCCTTCCAGATAGAAATCATTGTAGTTCATGGGGAACACAGCGTCCAAATCCCATTTGTGCCATTCCTGCCGCACTAATTTTTTGGCAAGCGTGGGACCGGGGAACACCGCTGCACTGATTTTTTTGCCCTTGGCGTGGATGTTGGCAGCCAAGCGATTCACCAAAGAGGTAATCTGGTTGTAGCGGAATTGCTTCCACTCCTCGCTTTTGGAAGGGTCTTCCAGCGATTTAACGTCTATGCCCGAAGCCGTTTTAAACGCCGCCACGCACTGGTCGCAATAGCAATAATCGGCAGGCGCATATTCTTCGTCCATCACCAAACCGTATTTATCCCACAGCCCGCGAGCCAAAATCACGTCGGGGAAACGGATAAAGTCCAAATGGATGAAATCGACATCGGGAATATCGGC
>BNTU01000347.1 GCA_025996835.1 Bacteroidia bacterium | reverse complement strand
AAGGTACGAAACTTTTTTGTATTGGCAATTTTTGTCTGAATCAGGCTTTTCAAGATGAAAGGATTGACAGGATTATCATCAATCCTGCCAATCCTTTTGTCTGAACTTTGATTTTTGTATGATTTCATTGATTTTTTATGATTGTTTTGAATCATAGAAATCAATAAAATCATCTTGAAATCACAGTTCAGATTATTTTTTCACCACTTTCAAAGTCTGCCCACCTATCCGCAGCAGATAAACACCATTCGGATAGCCTGACAAATCTACGCGGCTTTCGCGGGTCGTTTGCAGCAATTCGCCGCTCAGGTTGTGCACTTTGATTTCTGCGCCGTTGGCGTTGTTCACATACACTACGCCGTTGGTGGGGTTGGGGTGCACTTGCAATTTATCTCCGGCAATTGTTTCGATGGTTGTGCCTGCTGCTGTTACTGTTACCGTGCAAGTTGCCGTCTTGCTGCCATCGGTGGTGGTTACGGTGATGATGGCCGTGCCTGCGGCTTTTGCCTCTACCAAGCCCGCTGCACTTACCGTTGCAACGCCCGTGTTGCTACTGCTCCACGATACATTCTGGTTGGTGGCATTGCTTGGCGCAACGATAGGCGTGAGGGTCTCTGTGCCGCCTATCACAAGCGATGTAGAGGTTTTGTTGAGCGTAACGCCTGTAACTGCAACACTTGCAGCGTTAATTGTAATGCTCAACGCTTTTGTATCGTCAGGTGAAGTGCCATTTGCGGCTTGTACCGTAAAGGTTACCGCTGCTCCTGCTGTGGTGGGAGTGCCACTGATTTCGCCTGTGCTCGCATTCAAACTCAAGCCTGCGGGCAATGTGCCTACGGTTACCGACCACGTAATAGGCGTGCTGCCCGTTGCGGTAAGCGTTTGGCTGTATGCCGTGCCGACGGTGCCTGCGGGCAATGAGGTGGTAGTAATAGTGGGTGCTGTGCCTGCGGGTGCAGCAGCGTTAATTGTAATGCTCAACGCTTTTGTATCGTCAGGTGAAGTGCCATTTGCGGCTTGTACCGTAAAGGTTACCGCTGCTCCTGCTGTGGTGGGTGTGCCACTGATTTCGCCTGTGCTCGCAT
>BNTU01000346.1 GCA_025996835.1 Bacteroidia bacterium | reverse complement strand
TTCCAATGCTGGTCGCGGTATTAGGAAAGTTAACGGAGGTAAGACCGCTGCAATTGTAAAAAGCACTACCCCCAATGCTTGTCACGCTGTTACCGATGGTAACGGAGATAAGACCGATGCAAGTGGAAAAAGCAGTCTCCAATGCTTGTCACGTTGTTAGGAATGGTAACGGAGGTAAGACCGCTGCAACCGTAAAAAGCAGAATTTCCAATGCTTGTCACGGTGTTAGGAATGGTAACGGAGGTAAGACCGCTGCAACTGGAAAAAGCAGCATCTCCAATGCTTGTCACGGTGTTAGGAATGGTAACGGAGGTAAGACCGCTGCAACCGGAAAAAGCCCCATATCCAATGCTTGTCACGGTGTTAGGAATGGTAACGGAGGTAAGACCGCTGCAACCGTAAAAAGCAGACTGTCCAATGCTTGTCACGGTGTTAGGAATGGTAACGGAGGTAAGACCGCTGCAACCGAAAAAAGCAAACTGTCCAATGCTTGTTACGCTGTTTCCGATGGTCAACGCACCGGTAAGACCGCTGCAACCGGAAAAAGCCCAACCTCCAATGCTTATCACGCTGTTAGGAATGCTAAAAGCACCTTGCTTCCCGGCAGGATACTGTATTAAAGTGGTCTTATTTTTGTTATAAAGTATGCCATCTATCGAACTATATTGTATATTGGCAGCATCTACATTGATAGCAGCGAGACCGCTGCACCAGGAAAAAGCAGACTGTCCAATGCTTGCCACGCTGTTAGGAATGGTAACGGAGGTAAGACCGCTGCAATAGGAAAAAGCCCAATCTCCAATGCTTGTCACGCTGTTAGGAATGGTAACGGAGGTAAGACCGCTGCAACCGGACAAAGCATGACTGCCAATGCTTGTAACATTCTCTTCGATGACCACCGTCTTAATCGCAGCATGGGGAGAATCCCAAGGTATATCAGCTAAAGACCGATAATCCTCCATTGCCCCCGTCCCACTAACGGTGAGGAGACCGTCATCGGTGAGCACTACCGTGGTACTTCCTGAAGTCCACGTGTCCACTACATTTGCTGCCTTGGCAGCACCGGTGCCAAGCAGCAAGGCTGCGGCAC
>BNTU01000345.1 GCA_025996835.1 Bacteroidia bacterium | reverse complement strand
TCGGCGAATTGCGATTTCAGATTCACCGACCAGTGGTCGGCGAATTGCGATTTCAGATTCACCGACCAGTGGTCGGCGAATTGCGATTTCAGATTCGCCGGTCACTGACCGGCGAATTGATAACTCACTATCAGTCAGCGATAAACGGTCAATTATATCCGGTGAAAAATGATGAAAAATCTCCGTGCCAATTTGCGGATAAACGGAGTAAAAACGGCGGTATTCAGTAAATCGTTGTGCATTCAGCCCTCTCATATTCAACTGCTTTTCCAAGTTTTTCAGCAAATTGGAGCCATATTGCGCGCGGTCTTCGCCGTTTTGTTCAAACTCCACAATGTAGTAGCCAATCAACCAGTTGCGAAGCGTCAAGCCGGTGTTAATGGCGTGAGCTACAGACGCTTGCAAGGTCGTTTGTACCGATTGTATTTGTGTGACTAAAGCGGGAAAATCCATTTTTGTTTATGCTTTTTCAATTTTTACTAATAACTTAAACTCATCAAAATCCAATTCGGCACCCTCCGTCAAATCGGCTAAAATCACGCTGTTGGCAAGCACTTGACCTGCGATATAGTCTTTGTAGGCTTCCACGGCGGCGGTGATGCGGTCGTCGCGTTGGATTTCTACGCGGATGCGGTCGGTGATTTCGTAGCCGTTGGATTTGCGGATGTTTTGTATCCGGTTGACCAATTCGCGGGCGATGCCTTCCTGCTCCAAAGCCTCTGTAAGGGTGATGTCGAGGGCAACAATCAGCCGTCCGTCGTTGGCAACCAGCCAGCCGGGGATGTCTTCGGAGAGGATTTCCACATCGTCGGTCGTGATGCGTACCATTTCGCCCGCCACCGAAATTTCCAAACAGGTATCTTTTTCCAATTGGTTGATTTGGGCTTGCGGCAGGGCGGCGATGGCGGCGGCCACATCTTTCATTATCTTGCCATAGCGCGGTCCCAATTTCTTGAAATCAACCTTTATTTTCTTGACCAAAATGCCCGCATCGCTGTCCACATACTCGATTTCTTTCACATTGACTTCCCCCAAAATCAGCGTTTGCACGGCTTCAATGGCTGCTTTTTGGTGCGCGTCCATTATGGTGCCGGTGCTGG
>BNTU01000344.1 GCA_025996835.1 Bacteroidia bacterium | reverse complement strand
TTGCAGGGGCATGGCGAAATCTACGGGCTTGCAGCCGATGGTATGAGTGGCGTGGCTGTTGATAATATCCCTTTCAGGGGCAGTTCCGGCACGTTTTTTACACAAATAGACACCATCCTGATGGCATCCATGTTTAAAGAACTCAATGCGCAACTGATTTTGCTCGAATTTGGCGGCAATATGACCCCCGCAATCAAGGGTCCCAAGTCGGTAACAGCCTATCAGGAAACGATGTCCAAGCAAATTGCGTGCATCAAAGCGATGTGTCCGCAGGCAAAAATTATTTTGATTGGTCCTGCCGATATGTCCACAAAAATCAACGGTAATTTGCAAACTTATCCCTATTTAGAGCAAACCATTGCCGCATTACGTGAGGCAGCTTTGCAAAATGGAGTAGCGTTTTGGAATATGTATGAAGTGATGGGCGGGCGCAATTCGATGATAAAATGGGTGCAGAATGCCCCCTCGCTGGCATCCACCGACTACATCCATTTCAATGCCAAGGGTGCAGACCGCATTGCAGAACTGTTTTATCAATCTCTTTCCATCTACTACGATTATCATCGGTTGATTGCAAACAGCAGGGCAAATTAAAAATTACGAATTACGAATTACGAATTACGGGGGTGTATGAATTTTACGGATTGGGGGGTTATTCCTTACGCACAAGCACTTGAACGGCAGCAGGTGCTTTTTGATGCGGTTTTGCACGCCAAAGAAAAGCACGAACCGAGTGTCAATCACGTCATTTTATGTGAACATCTGCCCGTTTTTACGTTGGGAAAACACGGGCAGCAGTCGAATATGCTCGTTTCGGAGGCGGCACTCAAAGCACGCGGCATTGATGTGTTTCCGATTGACAGGGGTGGGGACATCACCTATCATGGTCACGGACAGTTGGTTGTGTATCCGATTATTGATTTGGAAGCGTTTCACATCGGGCTGAAAGCCTACATCCACCGCTTGGAAGAGGTAATCATTTGCGTCATAGCCGAATACGCTATTCGCGGCGAACGGTTGGACGGCGCAACAGGGGTGTGGCTCGACAAAGACGACCCACGCAAAGCGCGAAAAATAGCGGCGATAGGTGTCCGAAGCAGTCG
>BNTU01000343.1 GCA_025996835.1 Bacteroidia bacterium | reverse complement strand
GTTGCCAGCATATACAGCCCCTGTTCCGTAAAAGCGGTTGGCGACACAGTTGAGTGTTTCAAGGGATTGAACCGGTCGAAAATTTCGACCAGTTCAATCTTTTCATCAACACTCACATCCAGAAGAAAGCCTTCGGGAAATTTTTCGGGATTGTTTTTGACGGCTTCATTGACACGTTTGGTTTCCACCCCATACAACACTGCGACATCGCTGTCAAGAATAACACTCTCACCTCGCAAGTTGAGAACCTTGTCCTCAACTTGATTGAATTTTACAATTTCATTCATATTCTTCATATATTTTTTTGTTTTTACTCCTTTTCCCCTCTCGCTTCACGGTATGCTTGAATGCCAAAACGGCTAAATTCACTTCAAGAGTTGTTTCCGTTTCGGTGGTTCCCAATTCATTGCCGATTAAGTCGGAAAGGATTTCGCCGCTGCGATTCAGTCTGCTTTTTCGTGCTTGCTCATCGGGCAGTCGGCTACATTCGGCAATGGTGCGCGACAGTTCTTTCAATTTTGCAAACGTTTCGACAATCTCAATTGTTGTTTGTGCTGCTTTCGGACTTTTTAAGATGGTTGCCAACATATAGAGTCCTTTTTCGGTGAAGGCTTTAGGCATTACTCTGGTTTTTGCGAAGTTTGCGGTGGAAATTTTCCACCGCAAATCTTCAAACTCTTCATTTTCGAGTTCCAAGATGTATCCCTCAGGAAACTTATGCGGATTGTTTTTGACCGCCTTGTTAACATCTCTGGTTTCCACCCCATACAACACTGCGACATCGCTGTCAAGAATAACACTCTCACCTCGCAAGTTGAGCACCTTGTCCTCTACTTGATTAAACCTTACAATTTCATTCATATTCTTCATATATTTTTTTGTTTTTACTCCTTTTTCCCTCTCGCTTCACGGTATGCTTGAATGCCAAAACGGCTAAATTCACTTCAAGAGTTGTTTCCGTTTCGGTGGGGCTTTTAAGAATTGTTGCCAGCATATACAGCCCCTGTTCCGTAAAAGCGGTTGGCGACACAGTTGAGTGTTTCAAGGGATTGAACCGGTCGAAAATTTCGACCAGTTCAATCTTTTCATCAACACTCACATCCAGAAGAA
>BNTU01000342.1 GCA_025996835.1 Bacteroidia bacterium | reverse complement strand
ACATTATCCGCGTGCATCCTCTCCGGATGGGAGGTTGCGGCTGTAACGATAGCAGACTCGCAACACCGCTTGGAGCCCGATACCATTGACGAACGCCCTTCGTTGTTTTGGGACGGATTGGCACAAAGCCCTGCATTTGGGCGTCCGTTTTGGGCAGATATGCACTCCACACTCACGCGCGGCGAAGTGGCATACGCCACCAACAGCTCGGATTACGATTGGGCAAACAAAGACGTAGCCTATCGTTCTTTTGTATTTGCGAATTTGGGCGCAGACCTTCCCTTGTGGTCGGGCAATTTTGCGAAAGGAAAATATGGCGTGAGCGTAACACTGCCATTCCTTATAGACGTTTGGTTGGATATGTTTGAACGCACCACTGCGCCTGTTATCAACACGGGCTATCGTTTTGGTGCGTTTGAATTTGGCTTTATACATCGCTTGGAAGTGCCGTTTGGAAGAATCAAAAATTATGCGTTGCGCCTTTCGCCGCTCAAGCACGAATGCACGCACATTGGAGACGAACTGACCATTGCGCGTATGAACAACCCTACGATGAAGATTACGCGCATCAATGTGTCGTACAATTACAGCGAATTGATGTTTACGTTGAATGACCCCGAAGGTTCGTTGCACCGCAATCACGCATTCCGTTTTGGGCTGCTTGTGCTGCACGATTTTGACAAAGGCTATTACGATATTCTACCGCAGGAAGCCGACGAGGATATTGTAGAACCCAGCAATCGCCCGTTTGAGTATTATTTGCAATATCAATATCAGAGCAAACTTTTGCGGCACAATTTGCAGGCGATTGCCTCGGCTGAAGTGAGGAGCAGGGAGCGTTACAATTATCCGTTTTCGTATTCGGGGCGGTTGCAGGATTATTGGGAGCAGCATCCCGACAAGAGGGATATGGTGCTTGCAAGTCCCGATAAAGTTTGCACTAACGTGTTTGTGGGCTTGCGGTACAACAATCCCAAGAGCCGGGCGTATTATTCCAAAATCGGCGTAGGCTTTCGCTATTATGGCGGCATAAATCCTTATGGGCAGTTCCGCTCGCAACCCGGTTACTCGCAATGGGGGCTGTCGCTGATGTTTGAATAAATTAATAATG
>BNTU01000341.1 GCA_025996835.1 Bacteroidia bacterium | reverse complement strand
CCACAATCACGGGTGGTTCGTAACATTCACAATCTTTATCCTCTTTTTTTGCCTCAGTAGCCAGCAAGACGCCGCTTCGAGAGCCATCGCGATAGACGGTGCAACCTTTGCAGCCCGATTTCCACGCCTCGATATAGAGTTGATTGACAAGCGATTCCTCCGCCTCATTCGGCAAGTTGATGGTTACACTTATCGAATGGTCAACCCATTTTTGCACGCGCCCCTGCATCTTCACTTTTTGCATCCAGTCCACATCATTGGACGTAGCCTTGTAATAGGGCGATTTCGCAATCAATTCGTCAAGCTCCTCTTGTGAATATTTTTTTGCAGCCGGATAGCCATTGGCAATCATCCAATCAACAAATTTGTGGTGAAACACGATATATTCTTCCCACGCGTCGCCCACTTCATCCACAAAATCCACTTTCGAGGACACATCGTTGGGATTGACCTTCCGGCGGCGTTTGTAAACCGGCAAAAAGACAGGCTCGATGCCCGATGTGGTCTGTGTCATCAGCGAGGTAGTGCCTGTGGGCGCAATCGTCAAGCAGGCAATGTTGCGGCGACCATATTTTTCCATATCATCAACCAATTGCGGGTCGGCTTCGCGCAGACGGGCGATGAAGGGGTTGTTTTGTTCGCGCGTTGCCTCATAAATTTCAAACGCACCACGTTCACGAGCCAATTTTACCGACGAACCGTAAGCAGCCAAGGCGATGGCTTTTTGCACCTCTTCGGCAACATCCGTTGCCTCCGGCGTGCCGTAGCGAAGTCCCAGAGCGGCTATCATATCACCCTCTGCGGTGATGCCGACACCCGTCCGGCGACCTTGCAGGGTCTTGCGGCGGATTTTTTCCCACAGCAACCCTTCGGCATGTTTCACTTCGTCAGATTCGGGGTCGCTGTCTATTTTTGCAATAATTGTATCAATTTTTTCTATCTCCAAGTCGATAATATCGTCCATAATTCGTTGAGCCAGAGCCACATGCTCTTTGAACATCTTAAAATCAAACTTAGCCTCTTTGGTAAACGGCTTTTTCACGTAAGAATACAAATTGATTGCCAACAGTCGGCAACTGTCGTACGGACACAGCGGAATTTCCCCGCAAGGATTAGT
>BNTU01000340.1 GCA_025996835.1 Bacteroidia bacterium | reverse complement strand
TGCGGCTGCTTCCATTCTGGCGCAAGCCCCGAAAGGCAAATGGGATTACGGAATGAAGCCATTATACATCATTTCCATCCTGAATTTTGTTTTGACGAATGACAATACGGATTGCATCAATTTTTATTCATTAATGAATGAAAAAACGTTGACGAAGGTGAGCGATGGCATACAACTTATCACGATAGAGCTACCGAAGTTTAATAAGTTGCTCACAGAATTGCAGAGTGATTTAGACAAATGGCTGTTTTGCATGAAACATCAGTCCGAGTTGCCGGAGCAACCGGCAGAACTAAAAGGCGAAATATTCGATGAGTTGTTTGAAATAACAGATTTGAACACATTAACAGAAGAAGATATGAAAACGTACGAAGAATTTTACAAAGGTTGCTATGGTTATGAGTTAGCAGCAGACTATGCCAGGGAGCAAGGCGTGGAGCAAGGAATGCAGCAAGGCATCCAAAAAGGTATGCAGCAGGGCATCCGAAAAGGTGTGCAGCAGGGCATCCGAACAGGTGTGCAACAAGGCATACAAAAAGGTGTGCAACAAACCACGTATGAAATTGCGCAGAAGTGCATTCAGGAAGGGATGTCCCTTGATTTAGTTATTAGAATAACCGGACTCTCTCCCGAAGAATTGAAGAGCATTGGATTGGAATAATTGCTTTCTTTGTCTGAATCAGGATTTTCAGGATGTGAGGATTGACAGGATTATTGAAAATCTTGCCAATCCTTTAAATTTTCCAAACTTAATTTTTCATTGGTTATTTTTTAGATAGTTTCTCAAATCTTCGATTAACAATTGCGTGCGGAGTTCTACCCCCTTGCCGCCCAAGTGATAAGGCGAATCGTACATTAACGAATCGGGAAACACATACCGTTCCGGAGTGCCCAAAACTGTGAAGCCGGTTTTGATGTATTGGGCTTCAACTTCTTTTACGGCTGCCAGTGATTTGAAAAAAGAGCTGTCTTGATAACTCGGATAGGTTACAAGCATGGTTGCGCCTTTGGCAGCAAGGTCTGATTGAAATTTTTTTATGCCCTGTATCACTTCCGGGTTGAACTTCCCGTCAATTTTGCTTGATTTAAACTTCTTCTTTTTAAGTGTCCAATGCTCATAA
>BNTU01000339.1 GCA_025996835.1 Bacteroidia bacterium | reverse complement strand
GGAACTAAGACGGGGCCAAACGGCATACAAGTCTTGATTGTCTTCCGACCAGTGACTGTCGGCATACACTTTGAGCAATTGATTATTGTCCACAAATGGACTGGTAGCAGCCGCATTAATCCAAAAACTGGAGCGGGCAGAACCCTGGAAGAAACATGAAAAATCAACGTTTTTATACCCTGTAGAAACGCCGAAGCCGTATATGATTTCGGGGTCGGTTGGAAGTCCGATGGGAACCAAGTCTTCGTTAGAAATTTTCCCATCACCGTTTACATCGCTGTATTTAATGTCGCCTGCCTTGTACTCTCCAAACTGTTGTACGGGCGAGTTGGCTACATCGGCCTCATCGATAAACAAGCGTTCGGCAATCAACCCCCATTGCTGCGAGAGGGAATGTCCCGTATGTTTGCGGTATTCCTGAGCATAGTCGGGTTCTTCATACACTAAAAATTCACTGGTGGCAAAGGTAAAATTTGCACGTGCCTTTATCCACCAATCCTGTCCGATGGCGATGGCGTAATCAATCGACCCGTCCACTCCCTGTGCCTTGGCTTCGCCTACATTGGCTCTTTCCGTACTTTGCAATCCCATGGTGGAGGGAATACTTGCCCTGTCCATCAATATATTGGTACGGTATTCATGGAAATAGTCTGCTTCCATCGAAAGCTTGCCAAACAGCCCGAGTTCAAACCCGATATTGGTTTTCCGCGCTATTTCCCAAGTGATATCATTATTGGCGTTTCGGGTAACCTCTATGCCGTTGAGTGAACGATAACTGCCCGGAAATCCAAACCGTCCGACGCGTGCGGTGCTATTCATATCGACTCTTGAAAGATAAAAGAAACGGTCGTCGTCGCTGCCGATGGCATCGTTCCCCACCAAGCCGTAGGTGGCTCTTAATTTCAGATTTGAAATAGCATCAATGCTCCAAAAATCTTCTTTCGACACCGTCCATGCAGCACCTGCCGATGGGAAAAAACCCCAACGCTTCGATTCATGGAACCGTTCGCTCCCGTTATATCCGAAATTAAACTCCCCGAAGTACTTACCCCTGTAAGAGTAGGTAGCCCGTCCCGACAGTCCGAGATTACGGTGCGGCAACGATTGTTGCAAATCGCCGGCATT
>BNTU01000338.1 GCA_025996835.1 Bacteroidia bacterium | reverse complement strand
GTGCCAATGGCGTGATACTCGTTACCACCAAGAAAGGCAAAAAGGGCGGCAACACCATCCACTATCAATATACCCTTGGCATTGATAAATCGGCGAAAAAGATTAACCTGATGAATGCAGAGCAATGGACGAAAATAAATCGCGATGAGTTTCATAATGACACTTGGAGTGACTCTAAACTGCAAGGATTGATTACCGCTACCGATTGGCAGGATGCCGTGTTGCGAACAGGCTCTACTCAAACGCACGAATTGTCCGTCAGTGGTGGCGATGACAAAACCCGTTACCTTCTGTCCGGCAATTACACCGACCAGCAGGGAATTATCATCAATTCCGGATTTGAACGTTTCAGCGGGAGAATCAACTTGGATAAAGAATTATCATCCAACCTTTCCGTTGGTATTACGGCTTCTGCCGACAGAAGTACGCAGGATGCCCTTACAACTATGAGTTCCGGTGACTCCAAAGGAAATGGGACTCCTCTCGCTGCGGGTATCACAAATTCAATGGTGTATGCGCTGTTTATGCCGCCCGTGTTGCCAATACACGATGCCACGGGCAATTACAATTACTATAATCCGTTTGAATTAAATCAAAATCTCAATTATTCCGGCAGGGCTGTAAATCCGGTGTCGGACTTGGAAAACAGTATAGGACAAACACTTAGCACGTCGCTGTTGGGTAATTTTTATGCCAAATATAAAATACCGTACATTGATGGTTTGGCGGTGAAATTCAGTGCAGGAACCAATGTCAACTACATTACGCAAAACTTTTTTGCCCCTGTTACTTCCGCGCTCGGCTTTGCCGATGATATACAGGGACGAGGCTCTATTGGCAACCGGCAGACGGTTGTGAATCAATCGGAATATCTGCTGACCTACACCAAGCAACTTTCACCTGCCCATTACATCGATTTGTTGGGCGGATATACGAATCAAACAACTAACACCAATCTCATACTCAGCAGTGCTGACCATTTAGAAAAATTTGAAAAATTTGATACGGGCGAGCCTTATCCCACTTTGCGTAAAGCAAAACATGGCATTCTGCACTCTTTGCTCGGACGTGTAAACTACACTTTATTAGAGAAATACAACCTCACGGCAACCTACCGTGCCGATAAATCAA
>BNTU01000337.1 GCA_025996835.1 Bacteroidia bacterium | reverse complement strand
GATGGATGTCCAACATTCGTCTAAAAACGCATCGTCCTTATACTGTTTCCAATACATAAACACCTGCTGGATAAATTTCGGCGAGAACTCCGACCAGGGCGTGGTTTCCTTGCCTTCGCCGCCGTCATATTGGGTTACATACAAATCGGGGTGATTGAACGGGTCAAAGGTGGGACCTCCAAAATCGTGCGGACAACTGCCCAGAATGGTTGAGCGGATGATGTCTGAATACGCCAGCAAAATATCCTTTTCGTTTTGGGGCCATAAATCGCGCGTGGTGCGCGCTACATGGTGGCGCACGTCAAAGGTCTCAAAATAGGAATAGGCCGTGCATTCCATCACGCCCGATATGTGTTGCCCCGCGCGGTTTCCGATTTTCTTTTCTCGGTTCAGACAGCCGTTTTCCCAAAACGAACCTCCGAAAGTAGTGTAGTACAACTCATTCAACGCGCCGATTCCACCCAACGGCATCCCTTTTTTGGTCATCGTTTCGGGCGAAACGCCGGGCGAATCATAAGCCTTCAAATCGGGATAAACAGGGCGGTCGCCCATCTTTCGTGTCCACGAACAATCGGGCATAGTCCATTGTCCGAAACAGACTGTGCCGATTGTCAGAAAAAACAGCGTATATGCTATTTTCTTCTTCATAATGATTTTAATTTTCTAAATTTGTTCATTCATTATTTCCCGAAGTTAGCATCGAAAGCGATGGCGGATGGTTTAAAATCAACTGATTTCACCAATTTGCAGGATTCGATGGCACCTTGTTCGCGGTCCATAGCACTGTCTTCCCATTCTACCGATAGCGGACCCGTGTAGCCGATGGCATTCAAGGCGCGGATGATTTCCTCGAAATTGATTTTTCCACGTCCCAGACTGCGGAAATTCCAGTAGCGCTCGGGGCTGCCGAAAGTAACATGTCCGCCGAAAACACCCACTCTTTTTGGGGTATCGCTCCAAGACACATCTTTCATGTGCACATGGAAAATACGGTCTGCAAATTCGTAGATGAAGCCGACATAATCCACGCCCTGGTAGCCCAGATGGCTTGGGTCGTAGTTGAATCCAAAAGCCGGATGGTTGTTTAAGGCATCCAAAGCGCGACGGGCAGAGTAGGTATCAAACGCTATTTCCGAA
>BNTU01000336.1 GCA_025996835.1 Bacteroidia bacterium | reverse complement strand
ATTTCTTGCAAACTGAATTTTGGAAGAGCATTAGAAATGGTGCTAATGATATTGTATATGGTGCTAAAGGTGCAGGAAAGAGTGCCTTGTATATGAGTTTAGCAAATGATATAGATACTTTATTTGATGAAGGAATACTTGTATCAATGGCGGAAAACCCTCAGGGAGAAACGGTGTTTTCAAACTTAAAAAGTGACCCTCCAACTTCACAAACTGATTTTGTTAGACTTTGGAAATTATATTTTCTGGTAATAACAGCAAGAATCTTTGATGAATGGGAAATTAAAGATGTGGATGCAGAAAAGGTCAAACAAATTCTTGTTGATTGTAATTTGATTCCTGCACAAAATACATTGAAAAGTTTTTTGAAAACTTGTGTTGATTTTGTTAAATCTTTTAAAAACAGTAAAGAAATAAGTACAACCGCCGAATTTGACTCTATAGGTAATTATTCAGGGCAAAAATTTTCAATTTCTTTTGGAGAGCCTTCAAAAAGTGATTTTGATAAAGGTCTAATACCCATTGAATATGTATATGAATTGTTGAAAAAATCACTAAAAACTAACAATATAAATCTTTGGATTATTATTGATAGACTTGATGTTGCTTTTACCGAAAGTGAGGAATTGGAAACCAATGCTTTACGTGCATTATTCAAGACATATTTAGACTTATCCCAATATACAGAAATAAAAATAAAAATATTTTTAAGAAATGATATTTGGGATAGAATAACAAGCGAAGGTTTCAGAGAGGCAAGTCATATTACAAAATTTCAACGTTTAGAATGGACGCGAGAATCTCTTCTAAATCTATTAATTCGTAGAATTTTGGAAAATTCTGCACTAGTAACTCAGTTAAAAATTAATAAAGATGAAATATTGTCTGATATAGCAAAACAAGAGCAACTATTTTATCAATTATTCCCTCAACAAATTGAGATAGGTGCTAAACAGCCACAGACATTAGAATGGGTTTTAACAAGAACAAAAGACGGGAAAGGAGTTAATACTCCAAGAGAATTGATACAATTGTTTACACACGCGAGAAAAATTGAAATTAAAAGAATCGAAAATGGCATTAATGACCTTACTGATAATTTAATCATATCAAGACAAGCATTAAAAGAAGCAGACCGGAAG
>BNTU01000335.1 GCA_025996835.1 Bacteroidia bacterium | reverse complement strand
GGGTCAAGCCCCTGAAAAAGAGTCGAATATTGAGGTACAGAGCAATGCAGAAGAGGAGACATTTTTAGGTAGAAAGATATAATCGCCCGGTAAGTATGAAAAACCAAAAAACAGGCTTAACTTTTTGCCGTTAAGCCTGTTTTCCCATACAACTTGCGGATTAAAAGAAGTACCCTACGGAAATTCCAACATTGGAGGAATTTTCCAATTTGTTAAACTTGTTCTCCTGACTGGCAATATTAACCATGCCCATACTGTATTGAAATTTACCGTATATCTTGCCAAATTGATAACCGGCACCCAAATTTATTCCACAGTCCACAGGGAGGACACTGTTAGACTCTTCATAGTCTCCGCTACCACTTATTAGATAACTAAAATAAGGTCCAAGAAAAACAAACATCTTAGAGTCAGCGGGAAGTGGAATTTTGTACGTTACATTGGCCGGCGATAATTGCAAATAATTAAATGTTGCAGCATGATCACCTTGTTTCCAGCCCTTTTGAGAAAACGCCAATTCAGAAATAATTGAAAATGAATTGCTAAGGTCATGATCAATCACTCCACCCACTAAAATACCCATTTTTGAGTCGAACTCTATAGATGGCCCTTCAATGGATATGCGTGATATATTCAATCCGGCAGTAACACCAAAAGAACGTCCCTTCGCACTCGCAGATACAGTAGCCAATACAGCCACTGCCATAAATACCATAATTTTTTTCATTTTGAAATGTGTTTAATGTCCGCTCCTTAGACGGACAAATAATTAAATTAAATTGTTTTCTGCTCTTTTATTTTCGATAGCTTCGCAAAAAAAATTCCTATCTTGTTTTGCTCTTCGGAAACATTGTTCCATACACACATAAAAAAAGCGCGAACAAATACTTAACCATCTGTCCTCGCGGCTCTCTACTTCCTAATATTCAGATAACAAGTAAAGTCCAACGCCTGAGCGTGAACGTTACCGTTTGTTCTTGAATATTAACTTTGCAACTATGTAGAGAGATGCGAGGTCAAGACAAAACGCTAAACGCTTTTCCCAATTTTAAATGTGCGTACAACCGTCATTAAGTTTTCATAATCTAATCTCCTTATTTTTAATCTGTTAATCACTCGTATTCGCTCTTTCACTTCGAGCAA
>BNTU01000334.1 GCA_025996835.1 Bacteroidia bacterium | reverse complement strand
AATTTACCACGCTCGAATTGACAAAGTTCAACAAATTGCTAACAGAATCGCAGACTGATTTAGACAAATGGCTGTTTTGCATGAAGCATCAGTCCGAATTGCCGGAGCAACCGGCAGAACTAAAAGGTGAGATATTCGATGAATTGTTTGAAATAACAGATTTAAAAACATTAACAGAAGAAGATATGACAGCGTACGAAAAAAGTTTTGAAAGATGCTACGGTGCCGAATTGGCAGCAGACTATGCTATGGAGAAAGGTCTGGAAAAGGGTATGAAGAAAGGTATGCAGAAAGGTATGCAGCAAGGCATCCAGAAAGGCATGCAACATGGTATTCTGTACACCGCAAAGCGGATGAAAGAAAACGGGATGGACTTGGAACTCATTGTAACAGCAACCGGACTGAGTCCCGAGCAGTTGAGAAATATGGGGCTGAAATAACACCGCCTCATTATACACACACGACACCCCATTTCCCCCCAACGCGATGCGTTGGGGTAATGGGTTTTGTGTGTTTTGCGCCCTGAAAGGGCAACATATCCCAGCCCAACGCATCGCGTTGGGGTAATGGGTTTTGTGTGTGTTGTGTGTGTTGCGCCCTGAAAGGGCATTATATCATCATGTTGCCCCATCATTATTCATCATCATTTCCCCAGCGCGATGCGTTGGGGGTAATGGGGTGTCGTGTGTGTATAATGAGGCGGTGTTATTTCAGCCCCATATTTCTCAACTGCTCGGGACTCAGTCCGGTTGCTGTTACAATGAGTTCCAAGTCCATCCCGTTTTCTTTCATCCGCTTTGCGGTGTACAGAATGCCATGTTGCATGCCTTTCTGGATGCCTTGCTGCATACCTTTCTGCATACCTTTCTTCATACCCTTTTCCAGACCTTTCTCCATAGCATAGTCTGCTGCCAATTCGGCACCGTAGCATCTTTCAAAACTTTTTTCGTACGCTGTCATATCTTCTTCTGTTAATGTTTTTAAATCTGTTATTTCAAACAATTCATCGAATATCTCACCTTTTAGTTCTGCCGGTTGCTCCGGCAATTCGGACTGATGCTTCATGCAAAACAGCCATTTGTCTAAATCAGTCTGCGATTCTGTTAGCAATTTGTTGAACTTTGTCAATTCGAGCGTGGTAAATT
>BNTU01000333.1 GCA_025996835.1 Bacteroidia bacterium | reverse complement strand
ATAATCAGGGAAAAAGCGATTTTGCGACACCCATTTTGGGTGTCGCGCCCCCAAATTTCATTACCTTTGTTCTGGAAATGTACGTGCGCAGGAAGCCTAACAAGTCGGGCAGCACAAGCGTGGTGGTTGTTGATAAGTCACGCGGGAAGTTGCGTTACCTTGTCACCATCGGTACAAGTTCGGATGAGGGCGAGATAGTGAGTTTGTATCACCAAGGCAAGGATTGGATTAAGGGCAGAGAAGGACAAGGCGATTTGTTTGTTGCGCAAAAAGAAGCGCAGTCAGCGAAACAACAGATAGAATTTCTACTGTCCAATATCAAGAATATACTGCCCAACGGCATTCAACTGGTTTTGGAAAAAGTATATCGGTCGGTTGGTTTTGATGCGATAGAAGATACCATACTTCGACAATTGGTCATAGCCCGTTTGAGTCAACCCATGAGCAAATCGGGAACCGTTGAGTATTTGAAGTCGCATTTTGATGAAGATATTGATTTGTCTAAAATTTACAGATATTTGGACAAGTTATATAACACACAGCAAGCAAAAATACAGCAAATTAGTGTGGAACATACCCGTCGCATTTTAGGCGGCGTGATAGGCATTGTTTTTTACGATGTTACCACGCTCTACTTTGAGACCGACTATGGGGATGACCTTCGTGCAGCGGGCTATTCCAAAGACGGCAAACACAATCAGCCACAAATAGTACTGGGGTTGTTGGTAAGCCGCGATGGTTATCCGTTGAACTATTCCATTTTTAACGGCTCGCAATATGAGGGTCGCACCATGATACCGATAATTGATGATTTTGTTGTCAGATTCAATTTGAAAGAGTTTGTCGTGGTGGCAGATTCGGGGTTGATGAACGCAAAAAATATATCCCTGTTGGAATCAGCCGGTTACAAATATATAATAGGAGCAAGGATAAAAAATGAGAGCGAAGAAATCAAACGATGGATATTATCCCGACAAAAACAGGATGGAGAGTTTTATGAAATGAACAAAACGAAAACATGCCGCCTGATTATTAACTATTCGGATAAACGTGCCAAGAAGGATGCCTACAATAGGGACAAGGGCGTAAAACGCCTGAAACGAGACTATGGTAGCGGGAAAATATCAAAGGAGAACATAAACAAGCGAGGAT
>BNTU01000332.1 GCA_025996835.1 Bacteroidia bacterium | reverse complement strand
AAACAGGGCATCACGCAGATACGCAGGCACTGTTTGACGAGTTGAAAGAGAAAATAGGGGTGTTGCAATTCATCCGTTCGGGGCGCATTGCCATCACAAAATCCAATGTAGAGCGGCTGAGCGATATGTTGGCAGCAGTTGAAGAGAAAATGCACCCATCATTGCGGGCTTGACCCGCAATCTCCTGAAAAGGGGACGAATGTTGGGCTACATGGCGATGTAGGGTAGGGGATTGCGACCGAACCGGAGATTGGTTATTCGGAAAAATGTTGTACCTTTGCGGACGGAAATAATAAAAAAAATGAAATGAAGACAGGAGAGAAAGCAAAAGTTGACCCCAACTTTACAGGCTTGCCAAGTTGGGTTGAAGGCGAAGTGATAGATATTCGTCGAAATCCGTTTGTTGGAATGGAAGTTGCGATAAAAGACAATTCCGGAGCGATATTTTTTGGACCGGAAACTTATTTTAGACCTATAACGCATCAGCAACTATGTTCGCTATAACTTTTGTCGGAAAGTACAGATATGGTGAATCTTGTCCGAGCTATTGAAGCCCTGAAGCAAATTGTATGGTTCAAAAAATCGGTTCGCGACATTCGTGCCTTTCGAGTAGAAAACTGGAGTGATTTTACCGCGTTCGTGAAAGATTTATAGATAGTTTCTCTAAAATCTTCCGAACACGACGGGGCGTTGCCCCACGCTATTGCTCATAAGGCTTTCAGCCTTAACTTGACGGAGAGAGAGAGGGTCAAACCCGCAATGAGAATAAGTAAGAAGTAATAAAAATAATTTTAAAAATAAAATAAAAATGGCAGTAATTAATTTTGGCGGCGTTGACGAGCAAGTCGTAACCCGCGAAGAATTTCCGTTGGAAAAAGCACGGGAATTGATGAAAAACGAAACCATCGCAGTGGTTGGTTATGGTGTGCAAGGTCCCGGACAGTCGTTGAACTTGCGCGACAATGGCTTCAACGTCATTGTGGGACAGCGCAAAGGTGGCAAAACATGGGACAAAGCCGTGACGGACGGTTGGGTGCCGGGCAAAACGCTTTTCGACATTGAAGAGGCAGTGCAAAAAGCGACCATCGTGCAATATCTGTTGTCCGATGCCGCTCAAATCGAGGTGTGGCCCCGCATCAAACCGCATTTGACGCCCGGCAAAG
>BNTU01000331.1 GCA_025996835.1 Bacteroidia bacterium | reverse complement strand
CGATTCACAAATCGCCGTTCCAAAACCTGCAGCTGCGATTGATAAAGTGAGCGATTCTGTTGCAAATGAGGATGTTGTGCTGCTATTTGAAAATCTCAAAGTGCTGAAACAGAGTGCTGAGGAGCTGACGCAGATTATAGTGCGGATGGTTAAGGTGTAGGTGTAGCTGAAGTATGCTCTATTGCGCGTTTTTGTGGGCTTGGTCCGCAATCCCTTGTTTGCTAATCCAACTTTTATGCGTAACTTTGCACCATTAAAATGATAAAACTATGGTAATTGAGAGAGTTGCAAATAATCAGATTATGATTTCGTTTTCTTCGGGGACGGATATTTTTGGCATTCAACGGTTGATTGATTATGCCAAGTATTTGGAAGCCACATCTAAATCAAAAGCTCGACAGGCGGACATTGACAGTTTGGCGAGTGAAGTAAATACAAATTGGTGGAACAACAACAAACATCGTTTTCTCAAATGACGGTCGTTGTTGATGCAAATATTGTCTTTAGTGGCATCTTAAATTCAGATGGCAAAATTGGTGATTTGTTAATCAATTATAGAAAATTGGATGTTTGCAAACAATCTCGTGTCAGACATTGACCCTAAAGATGTGGTTTATATTGCTTATGCCAAGCAATTTAAGTGCAAATTGTGGACAGGGGATAAAAAATAATGGCAGGACTTGCTAGTAAGAATTGCCGTAACACGTTGTCAACCAAAGATATGTTTGAAATTAGGAACAATCAATTCCAATAATGAGCCTCCAAGTTTCATTCTTTCAAAAAAAAAACTTCAAAAAAGTTTGGTGCATATCAAATAAAATGTTACCTTTGCAGCATAGATTTTGCAAATTATTTTAAAAATTATTTCAAACATATCATGAAATAATTAAAACTATATGCAGAATGATATAAATTAATTATTAAATAGTGAAACTTTATAAAAAATATAATATATATGAGTGAAAGTTCTGATATTCAGTTGACAGGTTTTGAGAAACTGTTGATAGAAAAACACGTTACCAAGCGGGATTTGGCTGCGCGGCTTGGCGTTCACGAAAATGGTATCAATCGCATCTTGAGCAGTTCGACTATCAATAATAGCCGTCTGAGAGCCATCGCGGAGTGTTTAGGAGTTAAGTTCACTGATTTGTTGCAGTTACTGTTTGATGCACAGATG
>BNTU01000330.1 GCA_025996835.1 Bacteroidia bacterium | reverse complement strand
CTTTTTTGTACATGGCATCGAAATTGGCACCATCGCCCCCTTCATTTCCCAGCGACCAAAATATAACCGCCGGATGGTTTCTGTCGCGTTGCACTTCGCGCTCGATGCGGTCGACGTAAGCCGGAAGCCAACTCGGCATATCGCTGATGGAGTGCTCCCCGTGGTTTTCGAGGTCGCATTCGCCCACCACATACAAGCCGAAATAATCATACATAGCGTACATCTTGGGACTGTTGGGATAGTGGCTCGTGCGCACGGTGTTGATATTGTGCCGCTTCATCAACAGAATATCCTCAAGCATCGATTCCACAGGCACCGCTTTTCCGTATTGCGGATGTATATCGTGCCGGTTTACGCCCTTGAAGAAAACGGGCTGATTGTTGATATAGACCCGTTTGTTCTTTATCTCTATCTTGCGAAAGCCAAACTTGGACGACATCGCCTCAGTTTCTTTGCCGTTTTGGTCTTCCAATGCAACGATAACCGTATATAAATCGGGCGTTTCGGCAGACCATAACAAAGGTTTAGCGACCGGCATTTGCAGCGCATATTCTTTTTCGCTGCCGCCGGAGAGCGCTTCGAGCGGTTGCGTGAGAGTCGTTACCGTCCGTCCATCAGGCGCAAGCAATGTGATATTCAATTTGCCGGGTTGCGATGCTTTCCCATCCTGATTTTTTATCGCGGCGTTGATTTTCAATGTGGAAGCCTCAAAGTTGTCGCTGACAAATTCAGCATTGAGCGTATAATCGCGCACGCGCAGTTTGGGCGTTGCATACAAATAAACATCGCGATGAATGCCGCTCAAACGAAACATATCCTGGTCTTCGATATAACTCGCATCTGTCCAGCGGAAAACCTGCGCGGCGATGGTATTATTCCCCTTTTGCACATATCGGGTGATATTAAATTCGGCATCGTTGTTGGCACCTTCGCTGTAACCGACTTTTCGCCCGTTTATCCAGACATAGATACCGCTATACACGCCGTCGAAATGGAGAAAAATCTCCCGCCCATCCCAAGTTGGAGGAATAGTAAAGTCGCGGCGATAGGAACCCACCGGATTTGGTTCTGTTTCATTAGTATATCCTTTTTGAGGTAAAATAAAAGGCGGCTCGTTCTTAAACGGATAGGCGATATTCGTATAAATGGGCGTGCCATAGCCCTGCATTTCCCAATTGGA
>BNTU01000329.1 GCA_025996835.1 Bacteroidia bacterium | reverse complement strand
GTGTTGACCCTGCACTGATAAATGTGGATATGAAAGCCTATTACGATGGGTATCTGTTCAATGAGGAGGGTGCACACAGTGTCTATAATCCGGCTATGGTGCTGTATTTTTTCAGTCAGATATTAAAATTTAAAAAACCGCCCGAATATATTATTGACCTGAACCTGCAAACGGACTACGGGCGGTTGAAAAAACTGACCCAAAACGAACATAACCGCGAAATACTGATTCGCATCATAAAAGAGGATGGTATCGTGTCGGAAATTCTGCCCAAGTTCTCCATTGATATGCTGGAAGACGACAGTTATTTTGTCTCCCTGCTGTTTTATATGGGGTTGCTTACCATCAAAGGTCAGCATGAGTTTCAACTTAAATTGGGGATTCCCAACTATTCCATCAAAACATTGTATTGGGAATATCTGGTAAAGTTGATGCAAGAAACATCCCCCGATATGAGCATTCAATCGCAACCGTTGAACAAAGCTATTTATGCGCTGGCAATGGAGGGTGATATAGAGCAGTTCATCAGCTATGTTTCGGAGAATGCTTTTAGCAAATTCTCCGACTATGACCTGCAGCGTTACGATGAAAAATATATTAAAACCCTGCTGCTGGCATATCTGTTTATGAGTAAGGTTTACGTTCCGATGAGCGAATACGAAGCCGTTCCGGGGCGGGTAGATATATTTTTGCAACGCAGCCCGCGGTTGCCGCAGATAAAATATGAATGGCTGTTTGAGTTGAAATACTGCAAAACGGATGCCACCGAAGCCGAAATTGTTCAACAGCAGAAAAAAGGTGAGGAACAGATGCAGCAATACGTTGGTTCGCACCGCTTGGGAAGCCGCCCCGACCTGAAAGCCGCAGTCATTGTTTTCATCGGCAAAAATAAATACAGAATATCTGAGGTTTGATTTTTACTGCGCTATCGCCCTTTCAGGGCTTGCATTCAATGCCATATCCTGTCCGTAGGGCGATGCCCTACGCTATTGCTCGAAGGGCTTCGCCCTTAACCTGCGGGGCAAGCCCGCAATGACAAAACCAACAAAAATGGCAAAAACTCGCCTTGTCACCCACCGTCACAGTGTAGGTGTCATAGCCCAAAAAAGAAACTTCCAAAACATCCGTCGGCGAAACGTCTATTTTGAATGAACCATCCAAGTCGGTCGCCACTCCACGAGTG
>BNTU01000328.1 GCA_025996835.1 Bacteroidia bacterium | reverse complement strand
ATTGGAAGCGGATATGAAAGCATACGAGCAACAGAAAATCAATCACAGTATCTCACCTCTGGACAATCCTTCGACTATCACACGGTCGCGGAAGGAGATTGCGCGCATGAAAACAGAGTTGCGCAGTAGAGAGTTACAAACACAAACAGAAAAGCAGTGAAATGGAAACAAGAAATTTAAGAAAAGAACGGATTGGTGTCGTTTCCAGTAATAAAATGGATAAATCCATCACTGTTGCTGTGAAGTGGAAGGAAAAACACCCAATCTATGGGAAGTTCGTCAACAAGACGAAGAAATTCCATGCCCACGACGAGAAAAATGAATGTACCATCGGTGACACGGTGCGCATCATGGAAACTCGCCCGTTGAGCAAAACAAAGAGATGGCGTTTAGTGGAAATCATTGAAAAAGCGAAATAATTATGATACAACAAGAATCAAGATTAGCAGTAGCCGACAATTCAGGTGCAAAGGAAGTGCTTTGTATCAGGGTGTTAGGCGGAACGAGAAGACGCTACGCTTCAGTTGGGGACATAATTGTCGTAGCAGTGAAACATGTTATCCCATCGAGTGATATTAAAAAAGGTGCAGTATCGAAAGCGATTATTGTGCGCACGACAAAGGAACTCCGTCGCAGTGACGGCTCCTACATCCGTTTTGACGACAACGCCTGTGTGTTGCTCAACAATGCGGGAGAACTTCGTGGTAGCCGTATCTTCGGACCGGTTGCCCGCGAATTGCGTGCGGTGAATATGAAAATCGTGTCGTTAGCACCGGAAGTTTTATAATATTAAAGATTATGAGTAAATTACACATAAAAAAAGGTGATACGGTTTTTGTGAATGCCGGCGAAGACAAGGGCAAGACGGGTCGAGTGCTGAAAGTGTATATCGACAAGCAACGTGCTCTTGTAGATGGCATTAACTTGGTGACGAAGAGCACCAAACCGAATGCGAAGAGTCCTCAAGGAGGATTCACGAAGAAGGAAGCTCCTGTTCATATTTCAAATTTGAACGTGGTGGACCCGAAATCGGGTAAACCTACGCGCATAGGTCGCAAGGTGGGAGCAAAGGGAGTGTTAATACGTTTTGCTAAAAAATCAGGGAAAATAATCTGCTCCGTGATGCCCAGCGTGTAATTGCCTTTGCCGTCCAACTTGCTTTCGACGCCCCTGAAGTCGCGGATGCGGGGCAATGCCACGCG
>BNTU01000327.1 GCA_025996835.1 Bacteroidia bacterium | reverse complement strand
AGATTTTGTTGGGCGATTCGGCGCAGTTGCCACCCGTTGGGCAGACTGCCAGTCCGGCACTTGACCCTGATGTGTTGGCTGCTCACAACTTGCTTGTGCACACGGTGACACTGACGCAGGTGGTTCGTCAAGCTCGGCAATCGGGTATTTTGCACAATGCCACTTTGTTGCGCAAAGCCATTGAAAAAGAGGCAGTTCAAGCTTTTCCCAAAATCCACACAAAAAAGTTCACAGATGTGCTAATTATTCGCGGCGATGAATTGATTGAAACCATCGAAAATGCCTATCAACGCGAGGGAATGGAGGAAACGATGGTGATTTCGCGTTCCAACAAGCGCGCCAATCTGTTTAACAACGGCATTCGCAACCGCATTTTGTGGCGCGAGGAGGAGCTGTCGTCGGGCGATTTGCTGATGGTAGCCAAAAACAACTATTTCTGGTCGAAAGAGGTAAAAGAAATGGATTTTATTGCCAATGGCGACATCATGGAGGTGAAACACATTGGGCGCACGCAGGAACTCTACGGCTTCCGCTTCTGCGATGTGACGGTTTATTTCCCCGATTACGATGTGGAGTTGGGTGTAAAAATTCTCCTCGAAAGCCTCCATTCCGATTCGCCGTCGCTACCCAAAGAGCAAAGCGAGCAACTTTTTCAAGCCATTTTAGCAGACTATGCCGACCTCCCCTCAAAAAAGGAGCGCATGGCAAAACTCAAAACAGACCCGTTCTACAATGTGGTGCAGGTCAAATACGCCTACGCCGTCACCTGCCACAAAGCGCAAGGCGGGCAGTGGAAAAACGTCTTCCTCGACATCTCCTACGTGCCCGAAGAGTATCTCGGCTTGGACTTCTACCGCTGGCTCTACACCGCCTTCACGCGCCCAACGGAGCGGCTTTACTTGGTCAATCCGGCGAAAGATTTGTTGGCAGCACAGTGAAAATACGGCAAAAAAACGTAACTTTGTATCCGAAATGCAGGAAATAAATCAGTCACATATCAAATATCTGCTGGGTGTGGGTCCGAAAAAGGCGGAAACTTTGCAGAAAGAAATCCAGGTCGTTACTTGGGAGGATATGCTGTATTATTTTCCGTACAAGTACATCGATCGCAGTAAAATATTCACAATCAGAGAATTACAACGCATTTCAGGGCAGGAACGCAATGACAATTCGATGCCCTACATTCAGTTAAAGGGCAAAATCA
>BNTU01000326.1 GCA_025996835.1 Bacteroidia bacterium | reverse complement strand
GCAGCACGCCTTCTATACCGTGTTTGGCAGGATACGACGGCGGCATTTTGCACAACACCCACGGCTCGTGCGTCGGTTCCCTGGAATAGCGGACAATGCCCTTCAAAAGATTTTTCGCATATTCCTCCGACAAATCAGAGAGAAAGATGATTCGCGGCATCGTTACTTTTTCAGAAAAGTGGCTATTTCGTCCCAATTTTTGGTCATGGGCGAGTTAGAAATTTCGTGTCCTGCATTTTTAAAGGGGTAGAAAGTGCAGGGAGCATCCCTTGCAGTGAGTTGTCCGGCAATGTATTCGGAGCCATACATCCCAATCGCGCCCATTTTGAGCATGCCGTAAGGCACTTCACGGTCGGCACTGCCGTGAAAAAGCAATGTCGGGGCAGGTGGGGCAGCCCACGCCAGCGTGCCGTTGGTGGTGAAGATGGCACCGGCAAAGGCTATGACCCCCGCATAGTTAAACGCCTGCGGCAGGGACTTAGCCAACGGCGTGCGGTTGCACAGTTCATATTCGCCCTGCAACACCGTGATGGCACCGGCACTCGACCCGCAGGAAAAAATCCGTTGGGGATTGACGTGCCATTCTTCGGCGTGCGCCACCACATAGCGGCTCGCATCGAAAAGGTCTTCTACCGCGAGCGACAGGGCACGACCAAAAGCGGGAATAAACTGCGCGAGTTCGCTCTCCGTAGCCCGCGACAGGTCTATTTGGGTCTTCGAATCTTTCAGCCCCAAGCGATAATCAATAGCAACCACCACATAGCCATTCTCGACCAGCCGGCGATAGAACGGCAGATAGTCCGCACCGTCGCGCGTGCCATTCGCAAAGCCGCCGCCAAAAACAAAAATCACACACGGCTTGTTCTCAACAGCCGACCCGCCCGTTTGAGCGTCGTATTTGTCGAGGCGCAAGGTGTCCGTTCCCTGAATGGAATAGACAAACGTCTGTTTTTCGGAAGCGTCCCCTTTGCCCGTCTTAGCCGAACAGCAGGAGGCAGTTACGAAAAACAGCAAAAAAGCAAAATATTTAGTTTTCATTTTCATCGTGTATATAATATGGATGCGGGCACCGGCTCCAATTTCTCTGCCGAGGGCTTTCGCCACCCCCATTCAAAACTTTCGCCCTCGTAGTCTTCGATGTACAGCAGTTTGTAGGTATGACAGCCCTTTTGGAGCGCGACACGCCCCTGCACCACATACGCCGCGTGCGA
>BNTU01000325.1 GCA_025996835.1 Bacteroidia bacterium | reverse complement strand
GACAAATCGCGACTTAAATTCAGTGATTTGAAATTGTTTGCAGCAATATTTTGAGTTAATTCCACAGAGTCAATTGGAAATCCATATTTAGGCAAAATATTGCCACGCACAAGGAAATCAATCAAATCATTTTTTTGATACCGCTCTAAATTGCGTTTAAAAGCAGCAGCTGTTCTATCATCTCTTGCTTCCATTGCGCTGTCGTATTCTTTTTTCAAATAATCAACATTTTGTTCAAACTCATTTATTATTTTTGAAAATGTACCTTGTTCTCCACAAAATTCATCGAGCCAATCGTAACTGTTTATATATTTGTCTTTTAGTTGCGGGTTAGTGATTGATATTGAATCTCTTAATAAATCAGATAAATCTTGTGGCTTGGATTTTAACCACTCAATAAAAACCTTGTAGCCCTTTTCGTTGATAAATGCTTTTGCATTGTTGCCTGCATATAAATTAGGGTTTAGCCGCAAATATAAGCTTATAGCAACTGCGTAAATGTGTCGTTTTAAGATTTTTTCATTTTCCAAAGCAAAGTTTGGCGGAGAAATAGTTCCGTTTATCATTTCTTCTGGTCTGTCGAAAAATGTGAAATCGTGAGAACTCAATCTTGCAAAAGTCAGTGCAAAAGCGGCAGCATCGATACTTCTACCTGCACGCCCAACTCTTTGTGCGTAATTTGAGGCGAGTGGCGGAATATTGCGTAAAAATACTGTTTCCAAGTCACCAACATCAACACCCATTTCAAAAGTGGTAGAACATGATAAAGCATTGATTTCTTTGCGAATAAATTGTTGTTGATATTCTAATGCTTCTTTTTTGGCAAGTTGTGCGGTATGTTCTTTTACAAATAATGGTGTTATTTTTTCGCTCTGATATAAATTTGCAAAATGGTTGTCTTTGCAAAAATCTTCGGAGTTTAATTTTTCCAACTTTCCTTCACAACCATTTATTTGTTGAATACAATTGCCTCCAATATTGAATTGTGTTACTTTTCCACATTTGTTGCATTTCCAAAGAGTAGCATTTTTGCCTAAATTGATTTTAAAATTATTTGCAGGCATAAAATACCCTTTACCGTCTTCTGTTCCCAGTTTGAATGTGTTCTGAGTTTCAACCAACACATACTTCCAATAATTTTCTAAAACTTCAACAGCTTTATCATCATCTAAATTGAGAATTTTCTTTGTGAGTTTTAATTTGTTAGAACGGT
>BNTU01000324.1 GCA_025996835.1 Bacteroidia bacterium | reverse complement strand
GCCACTGCCAGCATACGCCGCGATGCCACGGCAAAATAGCGGTCGGCGTAGGAATAGCCGAGCCGTACCAAAGCCGAAATCATGTGCTCCTCGCTGATGCCTTCCCACGGTCGGGATGACGTGTAGTCGCCACCCTCGCCAATAATGGTAGCGTGTTCATTTTCGTTGGTGAAGTTATACTCCGTCGCGTTGATGGAGTGTTCATTCGTCGCCTGCATAGTGTAGCCGGCTAAGGCATGATGTGGTGTTCGGCAAACACATTCGCGTATGTCGCGGTGCTTTCCCACAGCCATCTGGTTGACGTGTAAGCAGATGTCGAGCGCTGATTTTGGGGGTCCGGACGACCGATTTCGGGAATACTGCTGCTAAAATCATCGCTCATACTCTGATAATAAGCAGCCGAGAGGCTCGACCGAAGAGCCAACTCTTTGACCGGCTTCCATTCCAACACAGAGGTGGAATGCAAATTAGAGGCAGGGCGGTTTTGCCGCAGCCTGTTCAGCGAGGCCACCGGATTGCGGATGCTGCCATAGCCGGCAGTCAGACCATAGACCTCCTTTGCCCAGCGGGGAATGGTGCCGCTGTAAAGCGGTTTGCCGTCGCCGTCGTAAACGAGATTGCCCGCCTGGTCGTGCTCGTAAACGTATGCCGAGCGCGGATACATAATCGCCTCCACGATATAACTTTCGTGCGAATTGGTGTTGATGCCTCCCTGCCCGTTGCTGTGTTGAAAATTAACCGTTTCGCTAAATTTCAGATTTTTGGACAGTTGAAAGTCCAGCCCTGCTTTTCCGCCGATTTGTTCGCGGTAGGTGTTGATGAGCAGCCCGTCGGTGCGGTCGTAGGCAAAGGAGAAAAAGCCTTTCATCACTTCCGACCCGCCCGACAGCGACACGGCGTAGTGCTGCAACTCGCCGGTGCGGAGAATTTCGTCCAACCAGTCGGTGCGGGTTAATGCACCGTCCGGATATATGGCCGGATTGCTTGCTTCGGGCAGCTTCATGACGGTGGATTTGTCTGTTACGTCTTTCCACACCATGTTGTATTGCTCGGAGTTCAAGACTGTTGGCAACTTCCACGCATTTTGAAAACTGTGCGACACATTGAACTCCACTTTCACTTTGCCCTCTCTCGCCTGCTTGGTGGTAGTATCGCGTGGAAAGGGCTTGATTTCGGGCTGTTTTTTCAGGGCATCTCCGGCGTGAAGATATACAACC
>BNTU01000323.1 GCA_025996835.1 Bacteroidia bacterium | reverse complement strand
AAGACGCAATGCAAAAACATGGCAAGCAAATCCCGCTGATGCTCTCCTACACCCTCGCAGGAAAGGCTTCATGTCGCTGGCACCGAATGAGCAGTTTAGCCCGATGCTTAGCAAGTTGGCGTGTGACACCGATGCCAACGCCGCCTCTAAGGTTTGTCCCGACAGGATGCGCCCGTCTTTTCCTGCGAGGGTGTAGGAGAGCATCAGCGGGATTTGCTTGCCATGTTTTTGCATTGCGTCTTCCGCTGCCATGAGAGCTGCTTTCACGTTGAGTGTGTCGAATGAGGTTTCTATTAAAAACGCATCTACGCCGCCTTCGAGCAGGGCGAGCATTTGTTCTATGTAGGCTGTGTGCAGTTCGTCGAAGGTTACGTTGCGGAAGGCGGGGTTGTTCACGTCGGGCGAAATGGATGCCATTTTGTTGCTTGGACCGATGGAGCCTGCCACGAAGCGCGGCTTGTTGGGGTTTTTGCGGGTGTATTCGTCTGCCACTTCGCGGGCGATTCGGGCGGCGGCGCGGTTGCCGTCGCGCACGAATGCTTCCACGCCATAGTCAGCCATCGAAATAGTGGTCAGGCTGAGCGAATTGGTTTCGATAATGTCGGCACCGGCTTCCAGATATTGGCGGTGGATGGACTGTATCACGTCCGGACGGGTGAGCACCAGCAACTCATTGTTGCCAAACAACGGTTTTGGAAAATCCGCCACCGCAAATTGTGTACCGCGATAATCCGCCTCCGAAAGTCCGAAACGCTGAATCATCGACCCCATGCCGCCATCCAACACAAGGATGCGCTCCTTTAAAAGTTCTTCAAGCCTGCTCATTTGCTTTGTTTTTTATTGATTGAGGGGGCAAAAGTACAAAATAATTATGAGTTATGAGTTTGAAAAAAAAGAAAAAACTCAT
This sequence comes from Bacteroidia bacterium, assembly GCA_025996835.1. Classification (GTDB taxonomy): domain Bacteria; phylum Bacteroidota; class Bacteroidia; order Bacteroidales; family Azobacteroidaceae; genus Azobacteroides. The sequence continues at coordinate 315 of BNTU01000323.1, read as the reverse complement.
AACTCATAACTCATAACTCATAATTTTTTCGTACCTTTGCGGCGCAACATTTCACATTTATGGGCAAAGACACGGATGACATACAGGCAGTGGATATAATCTCTTTGGGATGTTCCAAAAATTTGGTGGATAGCGAGCAGTTGATGCGCTTGTTTGCCGCCAATGGCTATTCTGTTGCCCACGAACCCGAAAAATGTCGCGGCAATATCGTGGTCATCAACACTTGTGGCTTTATTGATGCTGCCAAGGAGGAGTCTATCAACACGATTTTGCCATTTGCCGAAGGGCGCAAGTCGGGACTTGTCAAACAGTTGT
>BNTU01000322.1 GCA_025996835.1 Bacteroidia bacterium | reverse complement strand
GTAGCCCCACAGACGATGCCCACACAAAGGGTGAGCACTGGCGTGGCGCAAGTGATAGATAACCGCGCTTCCCCCACTACTCCCGATGTTATCAAGCCGCTGGAAAATAGCGCAGCAGCAACTCCCAGCACCGACTACACGTATAGTAGCGGCAGCATTACCTTCAACCAGCCCGGCGTATATTCGGTAATACTAAGGGAGCAAAGTGCCTCTACCAACTATGTGGCTATAGGTTCAACCTACACCTTTGTGGTGGACGGTGCTGCACTAACGGTGCCCAAGCAGACAGTTCCTTTCACAGAGGATACTTTTGCCCCCGCCCAATGGGTTGCCGTGAACTACAGCAACGCGAACGCGTGGGAGCAAAGCAGCACGGGGGGTAAAGATGGTGGCGCAGGTGCCACTTTGGACGGAAACAATTCTTATCCCTCTTACCTCTTTTTTGATGTAGAGTTCCCCACCGTCGGTAGTAACACTAACTTCCGATTGACGTTTGACTACAAAAATGATCGTGCCGGTCCCTCTTGTTGGCTGGATGATACGAGCAGAGTGAGAGTGCCGTATATCTATGCTAATAATGAACATAATTTCGGTGATATTGCTGCCATCGACTATTGGACAGGCGGCGATTGGTTAACGGCTACCATCGACTTATCCGCCGCTCAATACGCCGGTACGGTGAAGCGGCTGGGATTTTCGAATAGGCGCGAAGAACTTGTTGCCATTGACAACGTCAGCATCACGACGTATGACTCCTATACGGTAACATTTAACTCGGATGGCGGCACAGCGAGAAGTCCCATCAATGTGGAAAGTGGCTCAACCTTTGCCGCACCCTCCCCACCTACCAAAGTCGGCTCCACCTTTCTCGGCTGGTACAAAGAGGCAGGTTTAACCACTGCTTGGGACTTCGCGACCGATGTGGTAACAGCCAACATCACGCTGTATGCCAAATGGCTCAATCTCTATACGGTCACCTTCAACACCGATGGCGGCAGTGCGGTTGCTGCATTCACTGATGTGGCGGATGGCTCAATCATCGCCGCCCCCACACCGCCTACCAAAGCCGGCTCCACCTTTGTGGCTTGGTACAAAGATGCAGGTTTAACCAATGCTTGGAACTTCGCCACCGATGTGGTAAGCACCAACATCACCCTCTATGCGAAATATGACGTTTATGTAACGGGCGTAACGCTCAACAAGGGCACGCTCTCGCTTGCAGTGGGTGCA
>BNTU01000321.1 GCA_025996835.1 Bacteroidia bacterium | reverse complement strand
TTCTTCTTGCCCGACAATGATGCCAAGCAAAGCACAATCTATTTTTACGTTGAAGGCGATGATTACAAGAAAGAAAAAGACCCTTATGCAGATGCTTTTAACGCCTATTTTAACGGAGGATTCACCGGTTTGGTTTTGTCGGAAATTCGCGAATATCGTTCGCTGGCTTATTCGGCGGGAGGGGGCTATCAGACACCGCCGGTGGAAAATAAGAAAGCCCGTTTCATTGGTATGGTGGGTACGCAGGCAGATAAAACACAAGAAGCCGTTGACGTGTTTATGGATTTGCTGACCAATATGCCGCAACACCCCGAACGCTTCACCGACATCAAAAATTTCCTGAAAGGCGAAGCCTCTATCGCGAAGCCACACTACCGCGAAGCCAGTCAAACGTATGAACGCTGGAGGCAACGCGGCTACACAAAATCGCCGGCAGAAACCAATCAGGCAGCGATTGAAGCCCTCACGTTCGCCGACATTGTGAAATTCTACAACGACCACATCAAAGGTCGCCCCATCGCAATAGCCATTGTCGGCAATCCCAAAATGATTGACGAAAAAGCGTTGGAGAAATACGGCAAGGTAACAAAATTGTCGTCATCGAAAGTGTTCAGCACCAAGTAGTTTTGCGTATCCAAATCAAAAAATTTGGTGGTTTCATTTAAATACATTACTTTTGCAGCGAATTTGGTTAATTTAGTTATCGGAATGAAAAAAATATTTTTAACAACTGGATTTTTGCTTTTTGCTTTGGGTGTCTTTGCACAGAGCGAAAACCCTTTGGCTGTTGAAAACCAATATCCATCCGATGCGCACGCAAAAACGATGTATAATGGTGCTGTGGCAAAACAAATGGCTGACCCGCGCTTAAAAATCCCCGCCTCAGGCGTTACATGGCTGACCGATGGTTCAAGTAGCAACTGGTTCTTTTCGGTGCAAGGTGGTTTGGGAGGCATTTTAAGCCAAGACGCTGATATGACGGGATTTATGAGTTTTCTTGCTGAGCCTGCAGCGGAAGAACCCAATTTCGGTGCTTTTTGGCGACCTACTTTCGGCGGCTCATTCGGTCGGTGGACTTCTCCGGTGTCCGGATGGCGTTTTTCCGGCTCTTATGGCACAGTGCAAGCTTTTGAACAAAACGGCAGTGCCATAGATACGACCCAAAGCTATCTGTTATTTACCGCTGATTATATGTTGAACCTGAAAAATCTGCTCCTGCCCTACAATCGC
>BNTU01000320.1 GCA_025996835.1 Bacteroidia bacterium | reverse complement strand
TTTGTCTTCATACATATAGGTCGTGACACTGCTTGAGGGCACTTCGGCGATAAACTCCGGCTGCGCTCCGGCAAGGTCTTTAACCGTGCGCGACAGGCGGAAACTTTGAAAGCGGTGCCCCGGCGTCATGTCCCAGCGAAGCAATACTTTGTCGTCGTAATAGCCTTTGGAGGCACTGCAAGAGGCGATTTTGCCAACCGATTCCAAGCGCAATTCCAGAACAGTGTCATTAGTCGTAGAATAGTCGTATACCACATCGGACACATCATCAAGCAGACAAACTTCATAAGAAATGGGGGTACAGTCCACTGTGGACGTATCTCGCCACTCCGTAGCAGTACCGACCGTGCCCTCATAGACTTGCACAGGCTGTTTGGTGCCCACTTTTCTCTTGATGCGGCACCGGTAGCCACCGTTAAAGCGACCGTTATCCAAGGTCCATGACACTTTGATGGTCTGATTGTCATCCAAGACTGCCATTTGGGTTGAGAGCAGTTTCACCTTATTGGTGTTAATCGTAGCTGACTTTATTGCATTGTACTCGGTGTTGGTGTGGTCAAACGCACCTCGCGCAACGAGAAATTCACACTCGCGGGGACCCTCGTCCATTGCCGGATAAAGAAAAGTGACAGTAGGGTTGGTTTCCAAGTGGTTGTACGTTTTCGTGACACCGACGACATCGTCCCATGTGCCCCCTTTTCGCCGCCACTTAATCTGATATTTGTCTATTGGGGACTCAGCAGTGCCGGAAGGCATCGTCCATCTCAAAGTGACTTCCTCTTTCGCCGCAGATGTAGATATTGTCAAATTCTCCGGACAGGGGTATGGCGGAATAGTGTACTCTGAATAGTCTGACTTTACAGTCACCTTTTTGTCTGTTGCGTTTTGCTTATCTTCATAAAAATCATCCTCGAAGGGCCTGTAATAAACCGTGCGCTCTGTACGAACTCGATACGGACCGCTGCCCGAATTATACTCCGACCGCGCGAGAGGACCCCAAACAAACAATACGGTATTGCTCTCCTCTACTAAAGCCGATTTAACTACAAAGATGCTTCTAGACAATTTCATCGTCGTGTTGCCGAAGCCAAAATCATCAGCTGTTCTGAAATTGGGGATAATGGCTTTTAACTCAACCTTCCCATCCTTCTGGGGCTCAAATTTACTTATTTTCGGCTGGTGCAAGGTCGGCTGCTTTGGTTTCCAAACAAATGGCTCAAGAGAAACATCGCCACCCCGTAT
>BNTU01000319.1 GCA_025996835.1 Bacteroidia bacterium | reverse complement strand
TACCCTTACCCTTATGCCATTCATAACCGATATGAAGCTCCACAAGGGAGAGGCTATCGCGTGCGGAAACGCTCCAACCACGTGACTTTGTTTGTAGATACAAAAACAGAAACACAAAATTAATTGCAATGGGACAGAAAACAAATCCGGTAAGTAATCGTTTGGGTATCATCCGCGGATGGGATTCCAATTGGTATGGTGGCAACAAGTATGGCGACACTTTGCTCGAAGACAGCAAGATACGCAAATATCTGGCTGCCCGTCTGGCTAAGGCAAGCATATCGCGCATTGTGATTGAGCGTACTTTGAAATTGGTGACTATCACCGTCTGCTCGGCTCGTCCGGGACTTATCATCGGCAAAGGTGGTAAGGACGTGGACACTTTGAAAGAAGAATTGAAGAAAGTGACCGATAAGGAAATTCAAATCAATATCTTTGAAGTGAAGCGTCCCGAATTGGATGCTGTGATAGTGGCAGACAATATCGCACGTCAGTTGGAAGGCAAAATGGCATACCGTCGTGCAATCAAAACAGCGATTGCGTCCACGATGCGTATGGGTGCGGAAGGTATAAAAATTCAAATCTCCGGTCGTCTGAACGGTGCCTAAATACCGCGTTCGGAAATGGATACGCCGGGCAAAACGCCGTTACATACCCTCCGCGCGGACATTGACTATGCCCTTGGCGAAGCGTTGACGAAGGTGGGCTTGCTTGGAGTGAAAGTGTGGATATGCAGAGGTGAAGTGTATGGCAAACGCGACCTCGCACCGCAATTCGCATCCACCAAAGACGGACCCAACCGCGTGGGCAGCGACCAGAGAGGCGACCGCCGCGACCGTCGCGACGATAGAGGCGACCGCGGAGATAGAGGCGGTGGCGAACGTCGCGAGAGAAACGAACATCGCGATAGAGTGGGGCATAAATTAGGTGAGTTTTCGCCTACCCGTCAGTTCCGTGGTCACGCAGGAAATAAGAAAAAGTAAAAATTAAAAATTATGGGTGTTAGAAAAAGAATATCAGCAGAAAAAAGGAAGGAAGCGAAGCAGAACATGTATTTCGCCAAGCTGAATGATGTGCCTACTTCTCCTCGAAAAATGCGCCTCGTGGCGGATATGATTCGCGGAATGGAGGCATTCAGGGCATTGGGCGTTTTGAAGTTCTCTAATAAAGAGGCTGCCCTTCGCGTGAGCAAGTTGCTTAAATCGGCTATTTCCAATTGGGAACAGAAGACCGGTCGTCAAGC
>BNTU01000318.1 GCA_025996835.1 Bacteroidia bacterium | reverse complement strand
ATAACTTTATCTTTCATAACTTTATCTTTTATAAATTTATCTTTCATAACTTAACTTAATTTAATCCAGGCTTCAGCGGGAAAATTTCGGACCCCCCCCCCCCCAAGAGAATGCTACTTAACAGCAAAGGTTTCGCAAACTTTGCAAACTTTTTATTTTTGCACTTTTTCTTCATAAAAATAACTTTCAATGTGTAACATTTTTTTTTGTGAATTGCCAACATGACAACTCGGCGGCAAAGGTAAGGGATGTTTTTAAAATGACAATGGCTTTGTCAAAATTTTAACCTTTTTTATTTAAGTTTCGTTGATGTTAACCAAGTTGAAATATTTTTTTTAACTAACACCCTACTATTGTAACGGTTTTCTCCTCCACCGTTTCTGTTTTGAGATAAATTTTAGCATCCCAATCTATATCGGGGCGGCGGTCGAAGATAATCAGCCAACCCTCTTTGGTGCCCACTGTGTCCATATAGTTGATGAGTTGAGCGTAGCTTTTTTCTTCGGTTTTGGAGCTGTATCGGAGTTTCAGTTCGATGGGGTATTTTTGTCCTTCATATTCTACGCACAAGTCCAAACGGTCGCGACCGGCGGCAAATTCGCGGATAATCTGCCCGCCGCCGTTGACAATCCGTTGCAGAAAAGCCTGTAAAATCAGGTGAGGTGCTGCTTCTTTATAGTCGAAACGCTCTACCCATATCTCGCTGTTTTCGCGCCAAAAGGCTTGAAAATCCTGCATGAGATAAATCATGTCGATACGCCCGTTTTTCAGATAGCGCGGCATTTGGTAGGGATACTTCTCGCTACACAAATCTTGTTGTGAATCGGCACTTAAAGTGCGGAGAATTACTTCGGCATAAATAGGATTTGCCGGAGCTACCAACCCCGGAGCTTCCCGAATCAGACCAAGGTCTTTGGTGTAGAGATAGTCGTCCGATTGCCTACGTATTTTCTCTATGTCGCCAATGATGACCGGCTCCATCACTCGCCGCACGCGCTCCTCTTTAAGCCGCTCCAGCAGACTGTCGATATGTGTGTCGCGCCGCAGGATGATGGTTTGGATGGCTTGTTCCACCAATTCGGCAGTTACCGGCTTGGTATAATCGGATTGGAGCGTTTCTTCAATCACCTCGCATGCAATGGCATTAACCAACCATGGCTGTCCCTGCGTTTGCTTGATAACCAAGTCGATAGCTTCTTGTTCAAACACCTGCCCTGTTTCCGCAGTATGTTGTCCGTACAATTCT
>BNTU01000317.1 GCA_025996835.1 Bacteroidia bacterium | reverse complement strand
CAAGATATTCTGAATCGCGACATCATCGTGAGATATGGCATTCGTGATGTACTCTCGTTTAAGCGACTTGCCGTTTATTTAATCTCTAATGCCGGTAATTTGGTTACAGCCAATAAGTTGCAACAGCCGTTAGGAATAAATACAAATACCATATTGGAGTATTTTTCTTATTTGGCAGATTCGTATTTGATAAACTTTGTGCCCAAATTCAGCTATTCGCTTAAAGTTCAGGCTATTAATCCGCGCAAGGTTTATGTCATAGACCCCGGAATAATAAAAATTGCGTCCAATTCATTTACAAAAGATTTGGGTCATTTGCTCGAAAATATGATATATTGGCATCTTCGACAATCGGGAAACGATATTTACTATTTCAATGAAAATGGAGCGGAATGTGATTTTGTTGTTACCAAAAATGATAGAATTGAGCAACTTATACAAGTGTGTTATGATTTATCGCCCGAAAACCGCGAGCGCGAACAGCGAGGGTTGCGGGAGGCAATGAATTTTTTTCATACAGATAAAGGCTTAATCATAACTTACAATCAGAAAGATGCTTATATGCAAGATGGTCTGCAAATTAAAGTGATACCTGCTTATGAATATCTCTACTTTGAAATATGAAAATAAGACAGCTATCAAACATCACACAAGACATCGTAGCGGCTTTTGAACGGCTACTACCTCAATTGACACACGCTCGTGCTGTGCCTGCAATGGCTGAGTTAGAGGCAATTATCAATTCCGACAATGTATTTTTATTTGTCGCCGAAGAAGATGAACAAATATTTGGTACGGTTACTTTGGCTACCTATCAGACACTTTCCGGGATGAAGGCATGGATTGAAGATGTGATTGTGGATGAAAGCCAACACGGTAGAGGTATTGGGCGGATGTTGGTGCAGTTTGTATTGGATTTTGCACAAGGAATGGGCATTCAAAAAATCGACCTGACATCTAACCCTAATAGACTTGCAGCCAATACTTTGTATCAAAAAATGGGGTTATCAAAGCGAGAAACCAATGTCTATCGGTTTGAAGCAAGTTGAGCTTACTATATTGCCACCGGCGTAAGCAAAACACCGAAAAGACGCATGTATTGCGGAACCTTTTGAATGAAATTGCGGACAAAAACAAAGTTTCATCCGCAATTTCAGTGCACTAAACCGTAAACTAAACCTGTTAGGTCTTAAAGACCTAACAGGTTTTTCATTTCATTCTACCGGAATGTCTTTGTTCACATTTTTGCTGCCTACCA
>BNTU01000316.1 GCA_025996835.1 Bacteroidia bacterium | reverse complement strand
CAGAATTTGAAAATTTAAAAGAAGAAGATATGACAACGTACACAAAAAATCTGTTAAAGTACAACGATGTGCGAAATGAATACGAGTGTGCCCGTGAAGATGGCCACGAAGCGGGACTGCAAGAGGGTCGTGAAAGGGGCATACAAGAGGGTATGCAACATGGCATTCTCTACACCGCAAAGCGGATGAAAGAAAACGGGATGGACTTGGAACTCATTGTAACAGCAACCGGACTGAGTCCCGAGCAGTTGAGAAATATGGGGCTGAAATAACACCGCCGCATTATACTCACACAACACCCATCTCCCCCACCCCCCCCGCATTGAACCGGCACATCCTGCCATTTCAGCTCTCCGCCCCCCTCGCGAGTATCACATGAAGCCCCCGCTGGGCTATTGCCCCAGCCACCCAAAAAAGTGCTCATACAGAAGGCTCGTATCAGGAGTATTAGTGACTGTCGCAATGTATCGACTGGCGGGGTCTAAGGAAAACGCCGTACGGTCATCCAAAGCGGCGGGGGAGGAAATATATTCCTCCATTGTTTCATGAAGAATCCGGAGGGGATTCGTGGAATTGTTCCCCAGGTCGTTCCACAAGGGGGAGTCATCCATTTTATCCATCCAGTCGAGTATCTGGTCCACCAGCACCGTATACGCCGCCTTCCTGTCGTCAAGAGATGATTTCCACCCGTCTACGGTTGTCGGGGGATTGCCGCCGCTTGCGGGCCAATAGCGTGTGATGGTGACATCCCTTGCAGAATGCGGATTCCCAAAACTATTTAAAGGGTAACCTCCGGAGGCAGTAGGCACGGGCTGAAGATCTTTTGCAAAGCCGTCGATAACGCCGTTTTCATTATGGACGAGTCTGATTTGGGCTGCCGTTATCTTAGCTTCAAAGTCTGCGTTGGTCACAACGGCGGGATCCGATGTCCAGCTTAGGGAGAGCGTGGGTTCCAACCACTTGTAGAAGAGCCTTGGTTTCGTCGTCGTCAATGCTATTCCTGTCGACTGGATCCAATTAATGGTGTAGTCAAAGACCGGATACTTGGCAAGCACCGTGACCGTACAACTGGCTGTGAAGCTGCCATCCGCCGTGGTGACGGTAATCACCACCCCCGCACCCATGTCCCGGTTTATACCGGTCACTTCGCCGTTCTGGTCCACCGTGGCAATGGCGGGATTGCTGGATGTCCAAGTCACTTCCTTATTGGCGGCATCAAACGGATGCACATCCGCAAGCAGGGTGAATGTGTCACCAATGTCTATGGTCAGGGT
>BNTU01000315.1 GCA_025996835.1 Bacteroidia bacterium | reverse complement strand
CCGTCGCCGTCGCCGTCGCCGTCACCGTCGCCGTCGCCGTCACCGTCGCCGTCGCCGTCACCGTCGCCGTCACCTTCACCGTCGCCATCACCGTCGCTGTCGCTGTCGCCGTCACCGTCGCCGTCGCCATCACCGTCACCGTCACCGTCACCGTCTCCGTCTCCGTCTCCGTCTCCATCGCCATCACCGTCACCGTCGCCATCGCCATCGCCATCGCCATCGCCGTCGCCGTCGCCCGCGCTGCCGCCTGCGCCGTCGCCCGTATTCGTCTTTATCTCAAACATTACGTCCTCTATGACTTTGAGCGTATAGTTAGTGCTCGTTACTGCCAAATCGCCATTCTTAATTTCATAGAAATCCACAGCCTCGCCCGGGTCGCGGTCAAGGTTGCCGGTGAGCAGATTGAGCGTTTCATCACTGCCCTGCCAGCCACTTACCGTGTAGGTGTATTCGGCGGGGTCAGCGGCACCATATTCCTTGCTTTGTCCGGCATCGGGCGTGATGGTGAGCGTTGCAACCGTGATGTCTGCATTATCCGTTGCGCTGGTGTTTGTCAGCACGTAGTTATCCTTTTGTGCACCGTCCAAAGCGTACTCGCTGTACGTTACCTGTATGCCGGTGTTCACGTTTTTGTCCGCAAAGGTGATGGTGCCGCCCGTGAGCGACAGGTCGTCGGCTGTGAGTTTCCCTGCAAGGGTGCTGTCGTTGAGCGTGGCGGCGATGGTGCCGTCATACTCCTTGCTGTTGGCAGTGATACTTACGACAATATCTTTGGGCGTGATTTTGAAACTCACCGCCGCCGTGGTGTCGGCATAAGAGGCAGGCGTTCCCGCAAGCACGCCTTTGACCCAATACGTGCCTGTATCCACAGGTACGGGGATTGGCACATACTCGTCGGTTTCCGAAGTGGCGTATATATATAAGGTGTCCACGCCTGCGGGGTTGGTGCCGTTGGTGAGGGTGGGCGCAAGTGGCGTGCCGTACACTATTGTGGGGGCAATGACTACCGTTGCCCGTTGCACCGTGATTTTGTAGGATGATTCATACGCACCCATGTCAATAAAACCTGCCTGTAGCCGGTCGGTGCCTGCCAAATCTTTTTCACCCGCAAAGTTGGGAATGTTGCGGGCGGCTTTGTAGGTAGCCGTATCGCCGGTGCCGATACAGGGGCTGCCCTCTTTCAGGCGATAGTTGCCCAAGGTGTTGGGCATAGTTTCCGTTTCGGGGTCAATCCAATTCTCAAACTGCGGGTCGCCGTCAATGTTGTTGCCGTTGTCTCCGCCAA
>BNTU01000314.1 GCA_025996835.1 Bacteroidia bacterium | reverse complement strand
AAGCGAGTAAAAGCCACATTGGCAAAACTGGTGTAAATCAAACAAGGGGTATTAGCTCATCCGGTAGAGCGCGACACTGGCAGTGTCGAGGTGAGCGGTTCAAGTCCGCTATACTCCACTAATTAAAAATGTAAATGGTTATGAAACACTACTCAAAAGACACTATCAGCAAGATTGGTAATACTGTCGTGTATTTATCGGAGAGAATACCCAATTTGAGTAAAACAAAAATACTCAAATTGCTCTATTTGATAGAGGAGCACTCGGCAATAAAAAACAACACTCCATTTTTTGGGATAAACTTTGAAGTGTGGCAAGCCGGTCCGGTTGCAAAAGATTTTTACATTGATTTATCGGACGATGAGCCTGTTTTGTTGCGCAATTTTATCACAAAAACAGACGAAAGCGGCTCTACATATATTCATTCAAAAACGCCGTTTTGTGACGATGAATTTTCAGACAATGACATTGAATTGCTGGACGAGGTGATACGGAAGTTTGGAAACAAAACAGCAACACAACTGGTTGAATTGACACATAATGAAAATTCCGCGTGGTATTGCATCGCTAAAGACAATGAGCTGTTAGATGATTTCACTAACGGAAAGAAAAACCACTCCGACAAGGAGATAGATTTTACCTATTATCTTAACGGATGTTCCGCTGAAAGGTATTTGGAAAACAAAGAAACATCAGAAATGTTTGAATCATTAAAATACTGAACGAATGTACACCGCCGGTTCAATACTTTATTTCACCCCGTTCTTTTTCAAAAATGGCAACACACCCAAGAATAAGTATTTTATTGTTTTGGGAGGCTCCGGCGATGATTTGATTGTTGCAAGCCTCCCAACGAGCAAAGACCACACTCCAAACTATTTGCCGAAAAAACACGGTTGTATCGAAGACCCTACGTCTAATTTCAATTGCTATTACTTTGAAAAAGGGGTCGTAATATCGGAATGCAACACATTTTCTTTTCCACTTGACACATATATATACGGCGAGCAAGTGGATGTGATGAGTAAAAGTTTGCTGAGTAGTCGGTATCAAATAGAAAACAAAGACTATATCAAATTGAGCAATCTATCAGCAAAAGAATTTGATTTGATACGGGCGTGTTTAATAAATTCGGCATCTGTGAAAAGAAAAATTAAACGCTACTTAACGAAGTAAATCCGCCATGACGAAAAAAAATCACAAAAAAGTTTGGTAATTAAAAAATAATGCGTACCTTTGCGCCCGATTTCAAAGAAAAAGAAATGAACAAAGTTATCAACAAGTTATC
>BNTU01000313.1 GCA_025996835.1 Bacteroidia bacterium | reverse complement strand
TACACACTCCCGTCCGCTCACCCTTAGCTGCATTTGATGAACATACTCTATAAATTTTGATTTGATAATCTCTGCGTTAGCATTGTTCTGTGTGTCAAATAATTGCAAAGCTTCGTTTATACTTGCTTTACTCATGCCATTTTTCTTCATTATTTTTTGTATCTGATTCATGCTGCAAAGCAATTCATAAGTCTCTAATATAAAGGTTTTGTATTGAGGCAAAAATTTTAATTTTTCGCATTCTTCTTCTGTTAAATAATTGTTTTCCAAAAGTTTAAGCATCTTTACTCCCCACTTGAAAAGTGGTGTCAGGTTCATGTATCGGGACATTATTCGTTGATTGGGAGGCACAATGCGAGCATATTTACTCATCGAAAGTTTTGCACGCATATCAGATAGTTCTTTTGTGTAATTCTTAAATGTTTCGTCTTCCTCAAAAAGATGCTGCATCATCCATGAAAATTTGTGATTTATATCTTCTATATGTTTGATATTCAAAATACTAAATGCCTTTGTCAGATTGCTTCCGAGGTCGGATACAGCATATTCAACCTGCTTAATATCTATGGCGTTTTTTATTACTTCTGCAATCTCTTCAGCTTTCCAAGACGTTGATACTTTTATTTTCAACGGAATTATATCATTGTATTGCAAATAACTACCCTTGTTTTCCATTGAAACAGGAACGGCTATTACAAACAATAATTTTTTGTTGCCAAATTGAATACTTTCATCGGCTATCAAAATCCATTTTTGGGTGTTAAAATATTCCTTTTCCCGAAAATTTCCTACACCTTGTTTTTTAGTCCAAAGCAGTATGGTAGTATGTGTTGGAGTCCCAAGATTTAAATGCAAGCAAAGATGAAGCTCGCAAAATATCTTACTCGCAGCCCTGAAACTAACACCAACACGCAATACTAACGATAATGCAAGTTGTATTATAAAATCGTCATAACGATGATATTTTGGACGATTTTTACAAGGCAATAATACTACTCTGTTATCGCGTTCAGTTTTTTTTTTATCTGCGACAAATCATTTTCAAACCTGTCTGCACGCTCTTTATTTGCAAAAGATTTTTTTTTCCAACTGTCGCGACTGTGTTCAAGTTCTTTACCTCGCTTTTTTAGTTGCTTAATCGCTTTGGAACGCTCAATCGATTTGGCTTTCCATAATTCAATACTTTGTTGCTCTTTTGTATCCATTTTTATTATTCTTTTTGGCTGCAAAGATACATATTTAGAACGAATAAATAATGAAATTTTACATTCTTTTTTACACCCCACCCGTAGGG
>BNTU01000312.1 GCA_025996835.1 Bacteroidia bacterium | reverse complement strand
GTTTTGACTTTGGTGCAGACCTTAGACCCTGCCGGGTTGGGCGCAACGGATTTGCAACAGTGCCTGTTGCTGCAACTGCAACGCAAAGAAGCCACGCCCGAACGCCAAAATGCCATTGCGCTGTTAGAAACCTGCTTTGAGGCGTTTGCAAAGAAGCAATACGACAAAATTATGCAGACATTAAACATTTCCAAAGCCCAACTCAAACGGGCAGTGAGCGAAATCACCGCCCTCAATCCAAAGCCCGGAAGTGCGTGGGAGAGTGCCACAGAAACGAAAATGGCGCATATCACACCCGATTTCACGGTGGAAACCATCAACGGCAAACCGGTTCTGAGCATGTTGGAACAAAACGTTCCCGAACTGCACATCAGTCGCGATTTTCAAGAAATGCTCACGCAATATGCCTCCAACGCGGATGCGGCGGCTTTTGTCAAACAAAAAACAGAGGCTGCCCGCTGGTTTATAGATGCCATCAAACAACGTCAAAACACCCTCCGCAACACGATGGAAGCAATAATGAGCATCCAAGAGGCGTTTTTCCTGACGGGCGAAGAAAGCAACCTCAAGCCAATGATTCTCAAAGACGTGGCAAAACGCACTGAATGCGACATTTCAACCGTGTCGCGCGTAGTAAACAGCAAATATGTGCAAACAAACTGGGGCGTGTATCGGCTAAAATACTTCTTCGCAGAAGGATTGACGAACGAACAAGGCGAAAGAGTGTCCACCCGCGAAATAAAGGCAATTCTCAAAAACTGCGTAGAAGCAGAAGACAAGTCCAAACCACTGTCAGACGATGCGCTGCAACAACTGCTGGTAGAAAAAGGCTACGATGTAGCACGGCGCACCGTTGCCAAATACCGTGAGATGCTCAATATTCCCGTTGCACGGCTGCGAAAAAATTTCTAATGATTGGCTGGCGGATTTTTCAATTGCCCGAAGACCCGTTGAATCAGCGGACTTTCTCCAACGCCAAACTTGGTGCGGATTTCGACTTCCTTTTCGCCGATTTCGTAAAACAAAGCATCCAAGGCTTTTTGAGTAACATACACACCTAAATCAGGATTTATGGGGGTTAAACCTAAAATCCCTCCTAACAAAGGATTATTTGCCACTGTATTATATTGAGATGTCAGCGAAGCCCATATATCAACCGTGGATAATCCACCTACTTTCACTGTGTTGAGTGAATTATCAATTATATCCGCAAATAAATTGGTAAGTTCCATATAGGTTTCCCTATGCAGATATTGCGTGGCAGCACCATTGTCACCAAGCAGCAAAATGTCCATAGCA
>BNTU01000311.1 GCA_025996835.1 Bacteroidia bacterium | reverse complement strand
TTCCCAACGAGGAGGTCAATCAGGCATTAACGCGCCATTTATTAGCCAATTATGCCGAAACTTCTTTGCCGGAGATAAACGAAGGATGTCGGCAAATGATGCGGCAACTTGTGTCGGGCGATTCGCAACAGTTTGAGCGTAGCCTGCAAGCCATGTTTGCGCGCATTCCCTACCAATTGTGGGGCAACGATGAAAAATATTATCATTCCATGTTGCTGCTGTGGCTGAATGCATTAGGTTTCAAGCCGGATGCCGAAATGTGCACCGACAAAGGGCGTATAGATGCCGTGTGGACATGGCAAGAGCGGGTAGTGATTGCCGAAGTGAAATATGCTGCAAGTGACGGTGGTAAAGATGCTGCAGGCAACGCCGCTACAATAGCCCAATTATTAAACACAGCATTGGCACAAATTCGCGAAGTCCGCTATTATGAACGTTATGCAGGCGAAAACAAGCGTATTGCACTGCTGGGAGTGGCATTTGTGGGGAAAGAGATTGTTTGTCGGATGGAAGAATTATCAAATAATTAAAAAGCACTATGTTACAAGAATTACCTATTGGAATACAGTCGTTTGCGAAATTGCGTACGAATGATTGCTTGTATGTTGATAAAACGAAGGAAATACATCGTCTTATCACTTCCGGCACCACGTTCTTTTTGTCGCGCCCGCGTCGGTTTGGAAAGTCGCTGCTGGTGAGCACGATGGAAGAAATCTTTAAAGGTAACAAAGCCTTGTTTAAGGGGCTTTGGATTGAGAATAATTGGGATTGGACTACGACTCATCCTGTGATTCGCGTGGATTTTGGGGGAATGGCTTTTCAAACGGCGGATGAGTTAAAATCATCGCTCAATACTTTTTTGGATTTGTATGCAAGCAATAATCAAATTTCGTTAGTTGGCGATACATACGCCGGTAAATTTAAGGAATTGATAGAAAAATTACATCAGTCCACGAATAAGCAAGTCGTCATTTTAGTTGACGAATATGACAAACCCATCATTGATAATTTCTCTGATTTTGCGGTCGCAGATGCCAATCGCGCCATTCTTCACGCATTCTATCAGGTGATGAAAGCCGCCGATGAGCATCTGCACTTCGTATTTTTGACGGGCGTATCCAAATTTTCCAAAGTATCCATCTTTTCGGGGCTAAATCATTTGCGCGACATTACGCTTGATGCCCGATTTGCCACCATTTGCGGCTATACACAGGCGGAGTTGGAGTCTTATTTTGACCCCTATATTGCACAGATGAGCCAAAAGGAAGAACTGACCAAACAGCAAACAATAGAGAAAATCA
>BNTU01000310.1 GCA_025996835.1 Bacteroidia bacterium | reverse complement strand
TTCGAGATACTCCTGTTACTAATGCTGTTTTCATATTTTATTGTTTTTTGTTTTTATGAATGGTATATCCGATTCAACAGATTCCATTTTATGTTTCTCTGATTGTTTTATGTTATGCGAACAACCATTATGTAAATCACATTGGTTGTTCGCACAATCAAATGCTAAACAATATTTATCTCCCAATCTCTCATAATCAACTAATATTTCTTCTCCTATGCTAATATCTTTTAATGCAACAAATGTAATTTCGTCTTTCAATCTACAATTCGGTGTTGTACAACTGTGATTAGCATAAAATTTAACATTTTTATCTTCGGTATCAGTACCACAAAGTAACATTTTATTGTTAATCTGAAGATATGTATTACCTGCTTTTCGTTCCACTGTTATTGACTCGAAATATCCGCCCATTTTGAATATTTCTTCGTCTTTATTGATTAAACATTTTGCGAATAGCCCTTTCCCCTTTATGGAACTATCTTTCAGTTCAATCTTATCTGAACTCCACGATTTCAAAACACTATTCCAAAATTTGTCTTTAAAAAAAGTGGAAAGTATTTCATCAATATTCTCTTTCAGTAAATCATAATAATAGTAATGTTCTGCTATTTCTTTTTTGTCTCTATTTCTACGCATTCCCTTAATTTCTTCTTCTATAGCTCCATTTTGATAGCAATAATAACCGTATATTGTGTCATTAGCAACGAGCCGTTTCTGTTGATATTTTGCATATATAATAATATCAGAATAATCTGGACGCCCCACGAAAAAAGACGGATTACTAATGTGGTGAATATTTTTTGCAAAAGCAGCATTCAACAAATGATTTGTTATACCATCATTATTGTCATTCTTAAATACCCGTTTTTGTAGTTGTGTTATGAACTCATCATCCGACAAATTAGTCATGTAAACATATTGACAGTCCTCTAATATATTGTCGTGTATTACAGTTGAAAAATCATCAAGTTCTACTGTATTTGCATTTGTTATAACATATATGATAATATACTCATTGTCAATATTTACGGGGTTTCCAAAGAAGTCTTTTGTAATTTTACTTTCAATTATAGATAGAGCGTCTGCTGTCGTATAATGTGTTCGCACATATAATATACTACGATTGTGTCGCGCCAAATCTTCAAATTCATTATTAAGAGATTCAATAGTTTTGTTATCGTTAGCAAATCTTTCACCAAGAATTGATTCTTTCATATTGTTAAACTTTATATCCAATAGAAATAAAAGCAATTCACTAAAAGTTAAAAAGGAAGCAGAAACAGTCAGGCCTATTTTGACAT
>BNTU01000309.1 GCA_025996835.1 Bacteroidia bacterium | reverse complement strand
TGGGACTTTCTGCGTTGCCGTCTGACGAGCCGTTGAATGTGGGCATCGTGGGCATGCACGGCAATGTGGCACCCAACCTGAAAACCAACGAATGTGATGTGCTGATTGCCATCGGGATGCGCTTTGCCGACCGTGTGACGGGCGATTTGGCACGTTACGCCAAGCAAGCAAAAATCATCCATTTCGACATCGACCCTTCGGAAATAAACAAAACCGTGAAAGTCGATATAGCAGTGTTGGGCGATGCCAAAGAAACATTGGCAGAAGTCACCAAACGATTAGAAGAAACGAAGCATACCGACTGGATAGAATCATTCCAATCGCCTAAGGCTAAGGAAGTTAAAGTGGTAATAGACACAGAAATTGCTCCGCAAACGGGCCCATTGAAAATGGGCGAAGTGGTCAGAAGAGTGTCCGAAGCCACCAACCACGATGCCGTTTTGGTGACTGATGTAGGGCAAAATCAGATGATGGCATTGCGCTATTTCAAGTACAAACACAGCAAGAGCGTGGTCACATCAGGCGGTTTGGGCACGATGGGCTTCGGTCTGCCGGCAGCGATTGGCGCAGCGTTTGGCGCACCCGACCGCACCGTTTGTGCATTTGTGGGCGATGGCGGGCTGCAAATGACGATTCAAGAACTCGGCACCATCATGCAATACCACACGCCGGTGAAAATCATCCTCCTGAACAACGATTTCCTCGGTATGGTGCGCCAGTGGCAAGAATTATTCTACGAGGAACGCTATTCTCACACGGAAATGGTCAACCCCAATTTTGTCCAAATCGCGCAGGCATACAACATCCCCGCAAAGGCAGTAGAAACCCGCGAAGAATTGGATGCCGCCATAAAAGAAATGCTCGCAACACCCGGACCCTACCTCCTGGATGCCCACGTAATCCAAAAAGGCATGGTCTATCCAATGGTGCCGGGAGGAGCAGCAATCACTGATATTTTACTTGGAGATGAATAATATGGAAACAACATTATATACAATCACGATTTTTTCTGAAAATATAGTTGGGCTGTTGAATCAGGTGACGATTGTTTTCACGCGGCGCGGGTTGAATATTGAGACGCTTTCGGTGTCGCCATCTGCCATTGCAGGTATTCACAAGTTCACTATCACGTCTTTCGCCGATGAGGAGACGATGAAAAAAGTGGTTAAGCAAATTGACAAACGGGTGGGCATTGTGAAGTGTTATTTTCATGCCGACAAGGATTTGATTCATCAGGAAATCGCTCTGTACAAGCTTTCTACGCAAAAATTGCTGGCTATGGGGTCGATTGAGGACATCATTCGCCGC
>BNTU01000308.1 GCA_025996835.1 Bacteroidia bacterium | reverse complement strand
ATTATGCCGGCAGTGTTTGGGATGAGTTGTGGCTCGAAGGAGGGGCAGATGGATACGTTTGCTGCCGAAGAGGGCGTGGTGGAAATCAGCGTTACGGCTACCGGGTATATTCAGCCGGTGGAAGTGGTGGAGGTGGGCACGCAGGTGTCGGGCGTGATTGAGAAAATCTACACGGATTTCAATGCGCACGTGAAAAAAGGACAGTTGCTTGCCGAGCTGGATAAACTCACCTTGCAGGAAAAACTTAATCAGGCTACCGCCTCGCTGCACAGCGCACAGAGCGAACTGGACTATGCGCGGTCGGTTTTTGAACGCACCAAGCAACTCTATGAGGGCAATGCCGCCACAAAGGCGAGTTACGAAGAGGCGACCAACAAGCTGACGCAGGCGCAGACAACGCTGGACAACGCCCGCGCCACCTACCATCAGGCAAAAGTGGACCTGTCCTACGCCTACATTTACTCGCCCATCGACGGCGTGGTGCTCCATCGGGCGGTGAATACCGGTCAGACTGTGGCGGCGATGTTTGCCACCCCCACACTGTTCACCATCGCCAAAGACCTCACCAAAATGCAGGTGGAAGCCGACGTGGACGAAGCCGATATGGGGAAGGTAAAACTTGGGCAGCGGGTCTCTTTTGCGGTGGATGCCTACACCGACCTCACGTTTGAAGGAACGGTCAGCCAGATACGCCTTCAGCCGAAAGTGACCAACGGCGTGGTCACATACACCGTGATTGTGGATGCCCCCAACCTCGAAGGCAAACTTTTCCCCGGTATGACGGCGAACATCTCGGTGGAGGTGGACGTGCAAAAGGGAATTACAATACCGATTGAGGCACTGTCTGCCGACCGCCGCTCCGTGATGATTGCGATGAATGGCAAAGCGGAGCAACGCGCGATTGAAACAGGCATCAACGATGGCATCAACATCATCGTCCAATCAGGCATCCGCGAAGGCGAAGGCGTGGCAAAGGCTTACAATGCAGGCAAAAAATAAAATTTCACAACAAATTGGAAATGGCATACAGCGGATAAACGGCGATATTTTCGTATTGCGCAAAATTTTCCAAAGAGGTTCGTACACCCTTGTCAATATTTTTTTCTGTCATAAACCACCTCAAACTTTGCATGGCACCCTTTGTGCCTGCTTTCACTTTGATTGGGACAATTTGTGTATTTTGTTGAATCAGAAAATCAATCTGCGCACTGCTTTGTTTTTTTTCCCGTTGCCAGCAATAAAGTCGGATGGGGTCGTAGCACGAAGTCCCTTTTATCAACTCCAATCCAACAAATAACTCGGCAATAGC
>BNTU01000307.1 GCA_025996835.1 Bacteroidia bacterium | reverse complement strand
CCTCTGTTGCAGGAGCCACGGTGAGTGCTGAGAGCACTTCGGAAGCACCTAACAAGGCGTTTGAGTTCAGTAGCGACGTCCGCAATTATATCCAAACGCCTTGTAAGGCGAGCACTTTGTCGCCCACTGCATTCACGTTTCAAGCATGGGTGAAGCCGTACAGCACGCAAAATGCTGCCTCTCTGTTCGATAGCCCCGGACGTTATGCCGTGCGAGCCAACGATGCTACAAGTTTCACGCTCACCGTCGGCACCACCGACTTGCTCCTGAACCTGCCCGAAACGGCACAGCTGCAAGCAAATCAATATACGCATGTTACAGTCACGTTTGCGAACAACACCGCCCTGTTATATCTCAATGGAGATTCGGTGGCAGCCGCCACCGCCACCGCGACCGCCGTTGCCGCCGCCGAGACTGCGGACACCATTTATTTGGGCAAAAGCACAGCTTCTGCAACCGGATTTACCGGCATCATGGACGAAGTCCGCATCTGGAAAAAAGCATTGTCGGGCACCAAAATAAAGCAGGATTACGACCGGTTTATAGCGGGCAAAGAGGCAGACTTGATGGTCTATTATCGCTTCGACGAATGGAGCGATGATGAGGTGTATGATGCCTCGGCAACCGCCACCGGCACCTCGTTCAACGAAAATCACGGCTCAGTCCGCACCGCAGACAATGCCAAACACGATTTTCATACTTCGGATGCTCCAAGTCGGGCACTGCTGGCAAACAAAGCCATCACCGATGCGACAGGCTCCTATATCATCAACACGATACCCTACACGGGCGATGGCAGTTCGTTTACGCTGACGCCGAGTTTGGGCGAAGGCTCGAGTGCGCATTTGTTTACGCCGAGCACCCATGCGTTCTTTTTCAGTGCCTCCAAACACATTTATAATGGGGCTGATTTTGAAGATAAATCATCATTCAAAGTATCAGGTCGCGTAATGTACGAGGGCGGCAATTACCCGGTGGAGGGTTGCACGTTCATGGTAGACGGCAACCGTTGTTTGTCCGACGGGCAGCCGATAAAGTCTGCTGCAGACGGCACCTACTCACTGGAAGTGCCTGTTGGCGTCCACGAGTTTAAGGTGGAGAAAGTAGGGCATTGGTTTGTCAACGATGGCAAAGCCCTGTCGCAGATTACCGGTCAAAATCTTGATTATCAGGCTAATCGCTCCGGAGTGAATTTTCATGACCTGACGCGGGTGAAGTTGATTGGGCATATCACAGGCGGGAAAACAGAAGACGGTGTGCCTACCGGCTTTGGCTGGGGCAACAACAATATCGGGGTGGATTCGTTGGTGCTCAAGGT
>BNTU01000306.1 GCA_025996835.1 Bacteroidia bacterium | reverse complement strand
CTGCCTCAAAATCAGCCCTGCTGCCCACAATGAGCTTGCTGTACTCCTTCAAGCCTGTCCCTGCCGGAATCAGATTGCCGCAGATGACGTTTTCTTTCATGCCTTCGAGTTTATCTACTTTGCCGTTTGAGGCTTAAATCGTTGTAAAGTAGCAATATATGTATCAAGTCTATCTTTCCATAATGGTGCTATATCATCGTTGATAATAGTACACCCAATAAAGCTATCTGAAACATTACCGATGACAGATATAGGACTTCCGCCTTGCTGCTCAACAGAAGTGCTTGCCGTTGCCTGCTCTTTTGACTTAGTACATAATTTACTAAATAATTTCATTGTTTGCCCTTATTAAGTTGTATGCCCAATATGGCTGCTTTTTACATCTCCTACAACAGAAATAGGATTATCTCCGTTTTGAACGATTTTTTGTTTGTTACTTACGGAAAATGAATTGTTGTTTATTACAAAAAAAGTAACAAATGAAACAAGTCCACCTATAATTGCAACAACTGGTTCAAATGATTTATCAATTATTGCCCAAACAATTGTTGCTATTAAATAAATGGTATTAAGTATCAGAATTATTACTTTTGGGTTCATATTTTACTTTTTATAATTCCTTTTGCAACATCCAACACTTTATCTGCAATCTTCTTTTCATTTGCCACCTCTACTGTTATGTGGTCGGCAAGCCAAAGGCTTAAAAGTGCGTCTTTGTCGGTGTTTAATAGTTTGGCGATAATCACAACCTGTTCGCATTTGGCACGGCGTTCTCCTTTCTCTATTTTGCAATAGGTAGCCGTGTCAATTTCTAACGCTGCCGCAAATTGTCGCTGCGGCATTTGGCGTTCTTCTCGTAACTGTTTAATCCGTTCTGTAAATTTCATTTCTTTCCTATTTTTTATGTCTTGAAAACTTTGGCAAAGGTACAACTTTTATCGAAATTAACAACCAGCCATGCGAAATTCTCGGTCATTTTTCCCAATTTGCAGCCTTTCATTAAAAAAAATATCATTACCTTTGCAGTCAATAAATGAAAGTAATGACACTAAACATCATTTTACTCTTTCTTTTCGGACAACTTTGTTACGGACAGAAAACTAATGGACAAACGAAAATGGAACAATCAGACAGATACAAACAAGGTTGGGAAAAACTCAAAGAAATTGCCGTTGTCGCTGCTTTGACCGCAATGGGAACTGCCCAACCGCAACTTAAAGTGCATATCAATGGAGCTTTGAACACAGGAAGCAGTATTAACGAAGTGAACGAAGTGATTTTGCAAATGGCGGTTTATTCAGGTTTTCCGTCAGCAATTAACGGGACGAATA
>BNTU01000305.1 GCA_025996835.1 Bacteroidia bacterium | reverse complement strand
AAGAAAGTACCTTCGTTCTGTTCCTTTTCAAAATCCAACCAGAGTACGGCTTTTTGCGGGTCGAGTGGGGTGGGGGAGGGGAGCCGTTTGATGTCCACAGCCTCGGTGAAGATGCCGACATTATCCAGCAAGGCATCGCAGATATAGACCGATGTTTCCTGTCCATGCCATTCCACATTGCGACCAATATTTATCGGAAAAGGGAAATTGCGAATGTTGCCGGAAACTTCGCCGCTTGCTTTTTTCTCCCCATCAATGTACAGGCTTATCTCTTTCCCATCGTAAACCGCATTGATGTCGTGCCAATGATACTCCCAATCCGCAGGAAGCGGGGCGAAAATGGCGTGTTTCTTATTTGTATAAAGGTAAAATTCCAGAGATTCTTTGCCTTTTTGCTGTATGCCGAACTGGTAATTGCCTTTGGTCAGGTATGAACCGCAACTGCTGCTTAGTTTGCGAGGATAGACCCGAAGCGTGAGTGTCAATTGGTTGGAGGTGATTTCGACATTGTCTTGCCGGTAAACCTCCACCCATTGGTCGTGTCCGTTCAAATCAAGCACCGTATTGCCGCCCTCTTTCACGAGTGTGGCGTTACCCATCAAATGAGCCGGGGTATGGTAGGTGGAAATATCCGTCAGCGAGCGAATTTTTTCCGTGAGTCCCGGACTGACAAAATCCCATATCGCGCCACCCATCAAACGGGGGTAGGCGTAAATCACTTTCCAAAACTCGTCTAATGCGCCGCCGCCATTGCCGGCAACAGAGAGGTATTCGTCCATAAACGAAGGGCGACGGTCGGAACCGGGCACATTCGACGGCAAACCAATCTGCATCTCCAATTCGGTGGGCGTCGGGTAGCGTGGTCCGATGATGTCTTCGGCAGGATGGGAAAAGTCATTGCCGCCATACATCCAATAGCGTGTAGGGTCGTATTTTTTGCCTTCTTTGACTACTTCTGCGATATTGTCGCCGTTCCCGCTTTCATTTCCGGCACTCCAAAACAGCACGCTGGGATGATTTCGGTCGCGCAGCACCATCTGCCGACTGCGTTCCTTATACATCTCCGCATATTCCGGTTTGTTGGAAATCCACTCGGTGGCATGCGCTTCGTCGCCTACTTCATCAATAATATACAATCCATATTCGTCGGCAAGTTCGAGGTATTTATTGACCGGCGGATAATGAGAAGTGCGCACAGCATTGAAATTGAATTGTTTCAGCAGTTCCATATCTTTTCGGATGGTGGCTTCGTCCATGGCATGTCCGGTTTTCGGATGTTGCATGTGCGAATTTTGCGCATTTACCTTCAACGGTGCGCCATTCAGATAAAA
>BNTU01000304.1 GCA_025996835.1 Bacteroidia bacterium | reverse complement strand
TGCGGGAGCAAGGCAAAGGGATTGAGCCTAAGGGGGAGGAGAAGGTGTTTATGAGTTTTATTCGGTGAGTTTTGAGCAGGATTTACCGGATTTTAGGATTGACAGGATGAGAAATTTACAAAATTATACAAATTTATAAATTATATACATTATGCAAGTTAGACGGATTTTTGCAGGTTTTTTGGTTTTGAGTTTGGTGTTTTGTCCGGTTGTGCTTTTGGCTCAATCGCACCATCAGACGGATGTTTGGGGTGTTGGGGTGCATGGGCGCGATGGTTTTGCTTGGGATGGCTTTGAGAGTTTTGGTGGTCCCGGCATTAGTTTTAAAGCCCCTAAAATTCCCATCTTTTGGGAAGTCAGTTTAGGGCTTAAAGAGCACAACTGGCTGAATGTGGGTGTTTCCGGCGACTATTATTTGCTGGACAAAACTTTTGTGGAAGAGATAAATCTGGGCTGGTATCTGGGGATTGGTGCCTACGCGGGGTTTACACATGGTGGTGTTGGCAAAGATAGTTGGTCTAAATTTAGCGGAGGAATCCGCGTGCCAATAGGCTTATCATGGATTTATGAGAAAAAATTGGAGGTTTTTGGGGCTTGGGCTCCAAATATTGGCACGAGTGGCTCTATGACATTTGAAGTAGGCGTTCGGTATTGGATGTCGGAATAGTGATTGTTCAGACACCGATTTAACCTTTCTCCGCCAAATGCACCGTCATTTGCGGGAATGGGATGTTTATGTGCTTGGCTGTGAATGTTTTATATATTTGTTCGTTGATGTGGTAAAAAACATCCCAATAGTCGTCTTTGGCTACCCATACGCGAATTAGCATATCTACGGAGCTGTCGTTCAGTTGTTTAAGTACAACCATTGGGGCAGGGTCGTTCAAGATGCGTTTGTCGCCCCTCAAAATGGCTTGCACAATTGTCTTGGCTTCATCATAATCGGTGCCGTAATCCACACCAATCGTCCACTCCACGCGGCGATTTTCCCGTTGGGTGTAATTCACTATCGTATTGGCACTTAGAATGCCGTTGGGGATAAACACTGTGCGGTTGTCGGACGTGATAATGACCGTATTGAATATCTGAATGGCTTTGACCGTGCCCTCAAAACTCTGTGCAGCAATGTAATCGCCCACGTCATACGGACGAAACAGCAAAATCATCACGCCACCCGCCAAATTTTGCAGCGTGCCGCTCATTGCCATACCAGCCGCCACGCCAAACGATGCCAGCAAAGCCACAAATGAGGTGGTGCTGATGCCTAAAAAATTGATTATCGCCATCAGCATGGCAACCGTCAGCAACACATTGACCAAACTGCGCAAAAAA
>BNTU01000303.1 GCA_025996835.1 Bacteroidia bacterium | reverse complement strand
GCCCAACGAAAAGGAACGCACATCGGGAGTCTGCCACTCCTCAGCAGCCCGACTTGTAATGCAACAGAGCAACTGGTAACTGGTAACTGGTAACTGGTAATTGGTAACTGCTAACTGGTAACTGGTAACTGCTAAAATGTGTTTGACAGCCACTTCCGCCTCGCGGACTGCCGTATGTGCCAAGAGCGAAAAGCCCGTCACATCGCCACAAGCGTAGATATTGGGGTCTTCTGTCTGCATATATTCATTGACTTTCACGTTGGAAAGGGTAGGGCGGCGACCTACGCTCAGCAGGATTTGTGCCGTTTCGAGGCTTTGTTTTGCGCCGTCTTTTTCAATTTCGACACTGTTTTTGCTCACCGCTACCACTTTGGTGGAGAGGTGGAAGTCGATGCCTTTTTTTGTCAATTCGGCACGCAACAGGGCTGAGAGTTCTTTGTCCATTCCGCCCAAAATTTCGTCCGCCATTTCTACGACAGTCACTTTTGTGCCCAAAGTGTTGAAAAACGTGGCAAATTCGATGCCAATCACGCCGCCGCCAATAATCACCAGAGAATCAGGCACTTCCTTGTTTTCCAACGCTTCACGGCTCGTCCAAAACGCCGTATCGCGCAATCCGGGAATAGGCGGAACCACCGTTTCAGAGCCTGTGCAAAGGATAACTTTTCCGGCAGTGTAGATTTGGTCGTTGCAGAGCAGTTCAATGGTTTGGAGGGGATTGCGGGTCAAGTCCGCAATGGCGGGGCTGTCATTGCGGGCTTGACCCGCAATCCCCTCAATAACGTGAGCCTCTCCAACAACCACCTCAACCCCCGCCTCCGTCATTTTGGCGCGGATGCCTGCCACCAACTTGCGCACCACCTTTGCTTTTCGGGCGATGATTTTAGGCAAATCAAACGCCGTATTTTCGCACGAAACACCATATTTATCCGCCGTTTTCGCCGTGTTATACACTTTTGCGGAGTACAAAAGGGTTTTTGTAGGGATGCAACCCTCGTTCAAACACACGCCACCCAAGGCATTTTTCTCAAACAGAATGGTCTTCAAGCCATTTTTGCCCGCTAATTCGGCAGCCGTATAGCCCGCAGGACCGCCACCAATAATTGCCAAATCGTAAGTCATATTTTAATGTAATTCTTAATTTTAATGAAATTTGTGGCAAAAGTACAAAAAAATAGGACAAAAGTAAAAGTTATTGCCCGAGGGGGCAGGGCAAACGCATCTTAATTTAACATGATTTAAATAATTTGATAAAATTGCGTTAAAGCGGTTGCCTCTCAAATAATCGTTGTCGGGTGGATTTAAACAATAAAAATCAGGGTGTTGCGTTTCA
>BNTU01000302.1 GCA_025996835.1 Bacteroidia bacterium | reverse complement strand
TCCATTTTTCTTTTCAATTTTCAAAAATTCAAGATATGTATCCTCCTTAAACGCTGTATTTTCCGCAAAATATGCCGTATGAATTGGCAGGTAAGACTTTTGGAGGAACGATGGAATTGTATTTTCAAGCGATGTGTTCTGATTTAAAAAAGCCTTCAAAAGCACTGGATGCGAGTTATGGTGGCGAATATGATTTTTGGCTTGATGGGATAAAAATTGAAGTGAAAGCAGGACGTACGCTTGATAAAGACAGCAAAGAGCCATGGTTTAAAAAGGCACTCTCACTCAATACTGCAAAGAATTTTGATGTGATTTTGGAGCAGATTAAGCCAAATTGTTGTGATGTTGTAGTTTTTATTGCTGCTTTCAGAAATGATATTTTACTGTGGATACTCAATTCAAAGGAAGTTGTAGAATTGCCTACTTATTCCGCCAAACAGCATCGAGGAAATACGGGAGAAGGACAATTCCACATCAAACAAGCAAATATAAAATTGCTTGATAAATACAAATTTACAGGTAAAAATCTGAAATTAGCCATCGAAACGGCTGCAAAACGGAACAAAAAGACTACAAATAAAAATAAAAAATAAACATTTTAAGGTTATGGATAAAGACATAAATGTAAAAGTGCGCATTTGGCGTCAGCCGGGTCCCAAGGCGAAGGGGCATTTTGAGACTTACAAATTGGAGAATATCTCCGGTGGCACGTCCTTTTTGGAGATGCTTGACATCTTGAACGAACAGTTGATTCGCGACAAGCAAGAGCCGGTGGTGTTTGACAACGACTGCCGCGAAGGTATTTGCGGGATGTGCTCGCTGTATGTCAACGGGCATCCGCACGGTCCCGACGACCTGATAACGACTTGTCAGTTGCACATGCGCCATTTCAAAAATGGCGAGACGATTACGGTGGAGCCGTGGCGTTCGGCGGCGTTCCCTGTGGTGCGCGACTTGATGGTTGACCGTCAGGCATTCGACAAAATCATGCAAGCCGGAGGCTTCGTGAGCGTGAATACGGGCGGTGTGCCCGATGCCAACGCGATTCCAATTTCCAAACTTGCTGCCGACGAAGCGATGGATGCAGCCAGTTGTATTGGTTGTGGAGCCTGTGTCGCGGCTTGTAAGAATGGTTCGGCGATGCTCTTCGTGTCGGCAAAAGTGAGCCAGTTGGCACTCTTGCCACAAGGCAAAGTGGAAGCCAAAAATCGCGCCAAAAAGATGGTCGCCAAAATGGACGAACTCGGCTTTGGCAATTGCACCAACACCCGTGCCTGCGAACTTGAATGTCCCAAAGGCGTGAACATTAGCAATATAGCGCGGATGAATCGCTCTTTTTTGAGTGCAAAGTTGAGTGATTGA
>BNTU01000301.1 GCA_025996835.1 Bacteroidia bacterium | reverse complement strand
TGAAAGCCTTGTAGCAATAGCGTAGGGCATCGCCCTACGAAAGATGCCCTCTCCCTCTCGTTTCGCCCTGAAAGGGCATCAGCCATTGCTATCGCCCTTTCAGGGCTTGCATTCAATGCCATATCCTATCCGTAGGGCGATGCCCTACGCTATTGCTACAAGGCTTTCAGCCTTAAACTGACGGCTATGCCCGTATGGGGTAGTTGGTCACCGTAAATTTGCTGCGATTGCCGGTAATTTCCAAAATCATTTTGATAATTGAAAAATAGTATCTATCTTTAGTCAAAGCATATTCAAATGGTAATAAACAAAGAATAACGAAGAAAAACATTTCACCACTTCCAAATAAACGCGCTAAATGAGTTGCAAAATAACTTATATCATAAAAAGACCCATGCAAAACATTTACAAAATAGAGCATTGCAGGTATGAATAAGGCAACTACAATTAGTCCATCTAAAAATGATGCTACAAATCGCTTTCCCAAAGAGGCTTTGGGATACCCCAATCCTATCTGAATTGTTGAATTGGGAACTTGACCGTCATCAACAGTCTCTCTAATCGGACATCCACATTGTGGACATTTCTTTGCTTTGTCGGAAACTTGTTTTCCGCATTCTAAACAATTTATTAGTGCCATAATTTATATTTTTCTTAATTTGTTTAATTCCGTTTCACAATCTCTCTCATTTGCATCAAAATAAATTATATTCATCGGCTCCAGAACACATAAATAAACTTTGACATCATTTCTGTTTTTCTCTTTTGCGCCAAACTTAAAAGCTGATTTATACTTCTTTTTCAAACTATCTATAGTATTATTATTAAATGATTTAATGACATGAACAAAGTAATTTGTTCCTGTGGATTTTTCAAGAAACAGCTTCAAAAAATCCTTTTTGAAATCAGCCACATCCACGTTATGAGCCTTAAATTCGATAAGATGTTCTCTTTCGTATTTGCTGCCTACCTTTTTGTACAGACAAATGTCAATCCTCGCAGACAATCCGTCAGGATCTATCTGTGGTTCAGGTACACCACTGAAACGATACGTTTCTTCCGTTGGCGTTTCCACCGAATAATAAAAATCGGTTTGATTTTCCAACTGTTTTGCAAAAAGAAATTTTGCCTCTTGTTCGCTTACTCTTCGCTCTTTATTCCTTGTTATTGGGAAAATGAGCCTACTACTGCTTGACGTAGGAGGCTCGCCACCTTCACTGTCAATTCTCACAAGTTCCTCCAAAGAGGCTTTAATTAGCTTTTCTGCTTTCATCTGTTTATAATTTTTAAATTATTACTGTATAAATTATTACTATCAATCGTTTATAAAATTTCATTTTTAACAATAAAAGGCAGCGTGGTA
>BNTU01000300.1 GCA_025996835.1 Bacteroidia bacterium | reverse complement strand
GACAACTTAAAAAGTTAAAAAAAAGGAAAATAGAAGAAATCGGCAAAATAAAATTTATCGCCTTCCCTAATTCTATTGCCCCCGTGGTGCTATAAATTGTTGCTGAAATAATTTCCATTCCCTTGCCATAATGATTAACCCACTGCCCGTGAAGTGCGTTGGGGGAATGATGCTCATAAACGGGATTCCATCCATTCTTTAATTGAAGAATAATATCCTGATGATAAGTATTTCCATCATTGGTATAATCATAAAACACTGAAGCCAGCAAAAATGAAACAGATACAATCACAATACATATAGCGACAGAAATAAGCAGTTGCCGGATATTGTTTTTCGACACCACAGACATAACCGTCATTGCCAAAACAATTGACAGCGGGAAAATGAACGGATTAATCGACGCGCCACATACAAACAACAATGAAGAAATCAGCAGTGCAAACGCAGGAATAGCAAGCAGTCCCACACCGACTGTAAAAGGAATCTTTGAATAATACTTTTGTTTCGTGGTT
This sequence comes from Bacteroidia bacterium, assembly GCA_025996835.1. GTDB lineage: Bacteria > Bacteroidota > Bacteroidia > Bacteroidales > Azobacteroidaceae > Azobacteroides. The sequence continues at coordinate 851 of BNTU01000300.1, read as the reverse complement.
TATGCCATTGTTTTGAGAAATACCAAATTATTGCAACGATTAATTTTCACATCTTCAGTCGGCACATTGTTGGGTATTTTTCTTGTTGGATTTAACCCTTATATTACCAACACTATCGACCATCAAAATCCTTTTTATCCATTGCTGGGGAATGGGAAAGTTGATTTTATATCATTTACTACACCGCCAATTTTAAAAGAAAAATCGCGAGAAGCAGCCGTGATGATATCACTGTTTGCGTTTCCAACCACTTATGACGAGTCGCCCAAATTTGCATTTCCCTCCAACCTCTTAAAATTTGCAAAAGAGGACATAGTGCCTATAGGAATTACAAATGCCAGACTTGGAGGGTTTGGTTTGTTTTTTAGTTGGATTCTTGTGTTATCGGGCTTCTTGTATTTCAACAAAAACACCATTAGAAATAAACAAAGAAAAAAATATAATGCAGTTTTATTAATACTTTTTGTTTCGCTTTTTATTCTGCCATACAGCTGGTGGGCAAGGTATTTTCCATTTTTTTATGCGTTCCCTTTGATTATGCTGTTATATACCGAATGTGACAAAAACAATACTTTTGTTACTATTTTTAGAAAAATAATATATGCGTTGGTAGTTGTAAACATTAGTCTTTCAACTTGTTGTGCAATCGCTGCCGTTTATGTAAGCAAAAAGGAAATTGACAGTGGTTTAACGGTTTTATCTAAATCAAGTTCTCCGATACAAATAAATTTCAGACGCAATGTGGGGTATAAAATCAAATTAGATAAATCAGGTATTAAATACGAAGAAACTTCGGATACATTAGGGACGATTGTGCCATTCACCCGCCCCAAAGTAATTCTCAATTCAGG
>BNTU01000299.1 GCA_025996835.1 Bacteroidia bacterium | reverse complement strand
TCATCGTTGCACGTCATGTACTCCACATAGCCCGTGATGGCGAATTTCTCGGCATCCGTCACGCGCAACCGCTGCACAAACGTGGGATTGCCGTTGTACCAACTCACATTCATCTCAAACGTTTCGTCAAATTTGGTCGTTATTCTGGCAGCAGTGGTTACTTTGCCAAGCCGTTCCACCCCGCTGATTTTTTCAAAATGAAACACAGTCGGGTTGGGTCCGCCTTCGGGCTGGTCTATGTCGTAGAGGTGCCAACCGCGGTCAATAGAGGTTCTGAAGACAATCTCAGCCTTGTCATTGATAGAATAACTCCACCGAATAGCCTCTTGTATTTGCCCTAAAACCGGCAAAACAGAAAAAAAACTCAGCAACACAACAGCAAACAATACACGAAACGTTTTACACATAATTTTATTTCTAAATTCTTAAATTTCTAAAATTTTCATTATTTCTGTTTTTTGGCGGGGGATTGCGGGTCAAGCCCGCAATGACATCCCGACCTACGCCAACGAGTGGATTACCAGCCCTGAGCGCAACTTTGGTTCAAACCATGTTGTTTTTGGCGGCATGATGTTGCCCGAATCGGCTATGTCAATCAGTTGCTTCATTGATACGGGGTAGAGGGCGAGGGCGGCTGCCATTTCGCCGCTGTTTACGCGCTTTTTGAGTTCGCCAAGTCCGCGCAACCCGCCAACGAAATCTACGCGCTTGTCGGTGCGCAAATCTTTCATTCCCAGCAACTTGTCGAGTATGAGGTTGGACGAAATCGTTACGTCCAGCACGCCAATCGGGTCGCTGTCGTTGTATGTGCCGGGCTTTGCTTCCAGCGAATACCAGTGCTTGTTGTTGAGATACAGCGCAAAATTGTGGAGGTGTGTCGGGTGGTAAATTTTTTCGCCTTTGTCCGTGACGGTGAAATTTTTTGCCAATTCCGTCAAAAAATCGGCATTCGACAGTCCGTTTAAATCTTTCACTAAACGGTTGTAATCCATGATTTTAAGTTGGTTTGCCGGGAAACACACCGCCATGAAATAGTTGTATTCCTCCTTGCCCGTGTGGTCGGGGTTTTGCTTCGCCTTTTCTGCGCCTACCAGTGCCGCCGCCGCCGAACGGTGATGTCCGTCTGCGATATATAAATACGGTATATCTGCAAAAAGTTCTGTGATGCGATCGATGACTCCGGTGTAGTCAATTATCCAAAACGTGTGCCTAATGCCGTCAGCGGACACAAAATCGTATTCGGGAGTCTTTCTCGTTTCCGCCTTCACAATGATATCCAGCTCGTGATTGTCGGGATAGGCGAAAAACACCGGCTCGATGTTGGCATTATTCACGCGCACGTGCTTCATGCGGTCTTCTTCCTTATC
>BNTU01000298.1 GCA_025996835.1 Bacteroidia bacterium | reverse complement strand
AGTTCGTCATAGTAGAATTGAAAAAATTCAACAAATTGGAAAACGAATTAGTGACAGACGACGATAAATGGATATATTGCCTAAAACACTTAGCCGAGTTGCACGAGCAACCGGCGGCAATACAAGGCGAGATATTCGACGAACTGTTTGAATTAGCAGAATTTGAAAATTTAAAAGAAGAAGATATGACAACGTACACAAAAAATCTGTTAAAGTACAACGATGTACGAAATGAATACGAGTGTGCCCGTGAAGATGGCCACGAAGCGGGACTGCAAGAGGGCCGTGAAGAGGGCCGTGAAGAGGGACTGCAAGCGGGCATGCAACAAACCACGTATGAAATCGCGCAAAAGTGCATTCAGGAGGGTATATCCCTTGACTTAGTCATTAGAATAACAGGACTCTCCCCCGAAGAATTGAAAAGCATCGGTGCCCTATAACCGCCACGCAGGGCAACCGCACCAAATTTATGATGATAAGGAAGACCGTAAGGTCTTCAATCTACCCCATACGGGGTGACTGGTCACCGTAAAATTTTGATGCGGTTGCCTTAATAACTCATAACTCATAACTCATAACTTTTTCGTACCTTTGCAGCCGAAAATGGCAAAGATGATGCAAGATAGAGGTTTGCGGGTTATTGCGGCGGTGCTTGGGGTGCTTTTGGGCACGGCTTCGTGCGAGACGCACTATTTGGATGAAGGCTCCGGTGGGGCGCGTTATCCGCATCCGGAGGCGGTGCTGGTTGGTGTGGGTGTTTGCTGGGCCGACCCTGCTGCTGTTCCGAGTTTGGATGGGCTTATGCGGACTGCTGCTTATGCTCCTGCGGGCGGCGAGGGCTGGGTGAATCCGGGTACGGTGAACCCCGTTGTGCCGGACGAGAACTTCCTGCGAGTCTATCAGGCTGCGTGGAACGCATTTCAGTGGCAAATTGAGCCACGACCTTATGTCTACGATAGAGGCAACAACAGCATGTTGCGCGACTACAAGCATGATGGGGAAAAGAATGTGTATGACGGGTGGCAGTATGATGTCGGCAGCGGACAGTGGCGCATCAACAGTGGGCACGATGCCGAAAGTTTGGTGCTGGCTCTTGACCGCTATTGGGCTGATACGCTGGACAATGCTAATGGCTGGGTGCATCAGGATGGAGGGACCGGCATTTTTCGTTCCGACAGGGACAAAATCCGGTGGAAATCGGCGAGTTCTGCCCGGATGCGCCGAGTGGCTTATGTGGCTCTCTACAAGCAAGTTGAAAAAGCCTATTACGACCTCAGACTCTTTGTGGAAGCCTACGGCATGACCGGTCATCCCATCGCACAAACGCTGCTCAGGGAGATGAGTTCGTACATCAAAAGCAATGTGGATGCCTTATCC
>BNTU01000297.1 GCA_025996835.1 Bacteroidia bacterium | reverse complement strand
GGATAATGGCTTTTAACTCAACCTTCCCATCCTTCTGGGGCTCAAATTTACTTATTTTCGGCTGGTGCAAGGTCGGCTGCTTTGGTTTCCAAACAAATGGCTCAAGAGAAACATCGCCACCCCGTATCACACCGGATACGCGTCTAGTTTCACCACCACCCACGCCTACTTCTACCAGACCTCTCACTCTGATTCTAAGATTGGGAATATCTCTTTGGGGGTCCCATTCAATAACACCATAGTCAAATCCATCATGATCCCCATACACCTCATGCACAATCCCCACCATGGGTACTGCGGGGGTGAGATGTTGCCTCAAGTTGTGCATTTGTGACGGCCAGCATATCATCGCCTCATCGGGATTCTGATTTCTTACTTCACCAATCAAATAAGAAGAACCTCCCGTATCCATATAGTCAAATCCAGCAAGTATTGTCCACGTAGCACCATCATCCTCCGAGTATTCTACGATGACACCACCATCCCTTACCACTCCATGCGGAGCGTTTAGGTGCACAAACTTAATGACAATATGATTATCAGCAGTCCGCCCGTCGTACACCCCAAAGTGAGCCTTCGCTTTTGCTTCCAGTGCGTCCAGCAGATCCGCCGACACACTCTGCACGCTACACGTTGCCAATAACATAATCCCTAACAGTAATCTCTTTATCATAACTCTATTTTTTTTAATTTCTAAAAATCATAACCGGGTTTGTTGTATTCGTCAATTAAAATGACGGCTTGCTGTTTAAAAAAAAGAAAACCCTACAGGATGTAATAAGACGGTGAATAATCTCCGTCTTATCTACATACAAGCAATCATCGTTGCGCCAATTCGCAAACGTCTGTATCCCTATGGGCAATTTCTGCAACATAATCTTATCAGTTACCAGTGACCAGTTATCAGTTACCAGTGACCAGTGACCAAATTAACTGGTCACTGGTCACTGGTAACTGGTCACTGTCCACTATTCTTTCATAATCCTTGCCATTAATCTATCCCCATCAACAGTCTCCACCGCCACCAGATGCACACCCGGCACCAAGCTTGCGACATTCACCTCCTTGCGAACAGCATTCACCTCCTCCTCACGCTGCTCCAAACGGCCGCCTGTGTCGTAGATGCTGATGCTGCGTAGCGTTTTGCCGTTTGCTGACTCCACATTCAGGATATCTTTCACTTTCGTGGGGTAGATGCGGATATTTTCGCCTGTGCTTAGCGAATGCAATTCTATCACGTGCGGTGTGCGCACTGTGCCGCGTATTGCATCGCTCTGATACCTCTCTTCCTGCATTACCTCGCGCACTATGCCCTTTGCCGTGTCATACACACGGAACGTGAGCGGCTCGTCTGCATCGCCTGCTACGGAGATGAACAGCA
>BNTU01000296.1 GCA_025996835.1 Bacteroidia bacterium | reverse complement strand
CCACCCCTGCATCCCGTAGGGATGCAACCTTTTCTATTGGCATGGTTGCATCCCTACGGGATGCAGGGTATGGGGGGATATTTGATTTTCTACCGAGCGATGCATCCCTACGGGATGCGAGCAGAACGGCACAAGGTTTCTTGGCTGTGGATAATGACACACACAAAATATTTTCCACACAATTCCCGGTAGAATGTAAATACGAATAAAATTTAAATATATGACAACAGAAAACAAACAAACAGATGCGGTAACCGCTACTCTTTCGGACAAAATTTCAATTGTGCCCGAAAACCCCGGCGTTTATATGTATTTCGATGAAAGCGGTAAAATTATCTATGTGGGTAAGGCAAAAAACCTGAAAAAACGAGTGTCTTCCTATTTCAATAAGACGCTGATTGACGCGAAGACCATCGTTATGGTGCGCAAAATTCGCGACCTTAAATATTTGGTGGTGGAGTCGGAAGAGGATGCCTTCCTGCTGGAAAACAATCTTATCAAAGAACACCAGCCGCGTTATAACATCATGTTGAGGGACGACAAGACGTACCCTTGGCTGGTTGTGACTAACGAGCCGTTTCCACGCATCTTTCTCACGCGCCAAAAAAATGACAAAACGGCGCACTATTACGGTCCTTATCCCGCTGTGACGAATGTGAAGTATCTGCTTCGCTTGCTTACTACGCTCTACCCGATTCGCACTTGCCGGCATTTTTTGGAGCCGATGAAAATTGAAAAAGAGAAGTTTCGCGTTTGTTTGCAGTACCATATCAAGAAGTGTTTGGCTCCTTGCGTTGGCAAACAAGCGGAGGCAGAATATCAAAAAAACATCGCATCCATCGAGGAAATCCTGAAGGGAAACTCTAAAGAAATCTGCAAAATGATTTACAAAGAGATGCAGGATTGCGCGGCAGAATTGAAATTTGAGGAAGCCGCACTGCTGAAAGAACGCTATGAGTTGTTGGAAAACTATTCATCAAAATCCATCGTTGCCAGCCCAAGTGTCTATAATGTGGATGTCTTTTCTTTTGAGGACTCGGGCGACAATCAGGAGGATTCGAGCGGCAATTCTGCCTACATCAATTACCTCCACATTGTGAAAGGCTCCATTGTGCAGGGCTACACGATTGAGTACAAAAAACGTTTAAACGAGTCAAAAGAAAATCTGCTGGGTATGGGAATTATTGAGTTGCGAAATCGGTTTGAGAGTTCCGCGCGCGAAATTGTTGTGCCGTTTTTGCCGGATATAGAGTTGCAGGGTATCTCTTTCATAGTTCCGCAGCGCGGCGATAAGAAACAACTGCTGGCATTGTCAGAAAAAAATGTCCGCCAATATAAACTCGACCAACTGAAACAGGCAGAAAAACTGAACCCCGAACAACGCTCCACACG
>BNTU01000295.1 GCA_025996835.1 Bacteroidia bacterium | reverse complement strand
ATCATACCCAAATTTGCCGATGCTTACAAGATGGACAGGCAGGAAGCCTACCGATACCTGAAAAAGTACGGCGGGCTTGATTACCTTTACGAATGTTGGTGGGCACTACACACCGATAACCCTTTTTGGGCAGTTCGCAGTATGTACAAAATATGCTATAAAAACGGAGGTTTGCGATGAAAGTATATCACGGAAGTTATATTTTGATAGACAAAATAGACTTAGCGAAATGTAAACCTCGCAAAGATTTTGGACGTGGATTTTATGTGACCAATATCTTTGAACAAGCAGATTTTTGGGCGAAAAGAATAGGAAAAGATAATGATACAGAAGGCTTTGTAACAGAATTTGATTTTGACGAAGATGCTTTTGAGGACAGTGATTTACAGGTACTCCGCTTTGACGAGTATAGCGAAGCATGGTTAGATTTTGTGGTGTCTAACCGCAAAAAGGGAAGCAAAGCACACGATTTTGATATTGTTGAAGGACCTGTCGCTGATGATGATATAACGCAACGCATTGATGACTATTTGGATGGTATCATATCCAAAACCGATTTTCTTGAAGAGTTGAAATTTCACCGTCCAACGCACCAAATAGCCCTTTGTACGATAGAATCTTTGCAAATGCTTGAATATATCAAGAAAAAAAAACGCACAAGCAACATAGATGACACCATTACTCAATCACTTGTGGCTGATTTTAATATGCCTGTAAATCAAGCCATTGATGTGTATTTTGAATCAAAAACATACAAACAATTGATTGACGAAAAGACAGAACTTTGCAACAAATCATGGGAAGAAATTTACAAACTTCTTTTGACGGAATTAAACCTGAAGAAATAAGCAATGAAGTGATGAATATTAGGTCAACAAATTATTTTTTTTGCAATTAGTTGATATGATTAAGTTTACAACAAATAAAAGATATATGAAACAGTTTTTATCATTCGTCCGAAAGGAATTTTACCACATTTTTCGTGATACGCGCACGATACTTATTCTTTTGGTGATGCCTGTTATTCAGATTGTTCTGTTTGGGTTTGCCATCACTACTGAGGTGCGGAATGCCAATGTGGCGGTGCTTGATTTGTCGCACGATGTTGCCTCGCAGCGTATTATTGCGCAGTTTCAGGCGAGCGACTATTTTACCGTTCACGAGGTGTACAGTCCTGCCGAGATTGATGCTGTTTTCAAGCGCGGCGAGGCTACTCTGGCGATGATTTTTGGCAGCGAATTTCATAGCAACCTGCTGCACACCGGCGAACTTTCCGTGCAGTTGCTCGCCGATGCCACTGACCCCAATCAGGCTACCACGCTGGTCAATTACGCCTCCAATATCCTTGGCAGTTACCAGTTACCAGTTAGCAGTTACCAGTTACCGGTTGGCAGTTA
>BNTU01000294.1 GCA_025996835.1 Bacteroidia bacterium | reverse complement strand
CAAAGGTCGCCAGGGCAATATGTATTGATGTTTGAAAGGAAATGATATTTCTTAAAACAGATGAAGAAATAGAATTGATGCGGGTGGCAAACCTGATGGTAGGCACAACCTTAGCAGAGGTGGCGAAAGTCATCAAAGTAGGGGTTACCACACGCGAATTAGATGAAATAGCGGAAACGTATATCCTTGACAACAAGGGAGTTCCCTTGTTCAAAGGGTATAAAGGATTTCCAAACGCTCTTTGTATTTCGGTGAATGAAAATGTGGTACACGGCATTCCGGGCGATTATCGGTTGAAAGATGGCGACATCGTTTCGGTCGATTGCGGAGTAAAACTTAACGGTTATTGTGGCGACTCAGCCTACACGTTTGAAGTGGGGGAGGTGAAGCCGGAAGTTAAAAAGTTGCTTCAAACAACAAAGGAATCGCTGTATGCGGGAATAGCAGCCGCCATTGAGGGCAAACGCATCGGAGATGTAGGCAATGCAATTCAGGTTTACTGCCAGTCACGAGGTTTCAGCGTAGTACGCGACTTGACAGGACATGGCATCGGTAAAGAGATGCACGAAGACCCTGAAGTCCCCAATTACGGGAAGCGAGGCGCAGGACCACTGCTAAAAAACGGGATGTGCATCGCGATAGAGCCGATGATAAACTTGGGAAGGAAGAATGTGAAATTTGAAAAGGACGGTTGGACCGTTCGCACAGCCGACGGTCGCCCATCTGCGCACTACGAGCACACGATAGCCATTCGCCCCACAGGAGCCGACATTTTATCGTCGTTTGAAATGATTGAAAAAGTATTAAATAAATGATATGGCTAAACAGTCTGCTATAGAACAGGATGGAGTAATCGTGGAAGCGTTGTCGAACGCAATGTTTCACGTAGAGTTGGAGAATGGGCACGAGATTACGGCTCACATCTCGGGGAAGATGCGAATGCACTACATCAAAATCCTCCCGGGTGATAAGGTGAAAGTTGAAATGTCGCCCTACGACTTGTCAAAAGGACGAATTTCGTTTAGATATAAATAAACGCCCCCCAGCCCCCCAAGGGGGGAGTGGAAAGCCCCCTTGAGGGGGTTGGGGGTAGAAAAAGAAAATTAAAAATTAAAAAATATAAAGTATGAAAGTAAGAGCATCTATTAAGAAGCGCGGTCCCGAGAGTAAAATCGTGCGCCGACAAGGGCGTTTGTATGTGATTGATAAGAAAAATCCGAAGTTTAAACAACGTCAGGGTTAAGTTATTTACCGTTGAAAAAAAAATTTTTACTAAATGGCAATAAGAATAGTCGGGGTGGATTTACCCCAAAACAAGAGAGGCGAAATAGCGTTGACCTACATCTACGGATTGGGTCGCAGTTCCTCGAACAAAATCCTGTTGGAAGCAGGAATAAATCGGGACATTAAAGTGAAAGAT
>BNTU01000293.1 GCA_025996835.1 Bacteroidia bacterium | reverse complement strand
CTGCAACAATAGACTGAGATGAGGAATTATAGTCGTAGAAATAGGCAATCCATGCAAATACGGCGAAAATCATCCAGATGATAAAATAAGGCGATGTGACTGTTTTCTTCCGAAACATGATAAACATTAAAATTACACCCACAATCCAAGACAATAATCCTTGAATGGAAGAAAAAGAAGCAATAAATGCTGCCAATAATGCTGCTATAAAACAAAAATTCCTTCTTCTCCTATTCTTCGCATGAAACATCAAATACAAAAAATAGAACGATAATACAGGAAATAATAATACCATGAAAAATCCCACTTGAAATCCCCACAGTAAATTGTCCCACTGCATCCAGTTATAGATAAAAAAAGATACGATAGCAATAAACAACTGTTTTTTCTTATCACTAACACCTTTCATGTTGGCAATATAATTGACTATAACAAAAGCAATTACAGACAACATTGCAAAAGAGGCTATCATCTGAGCAACCGAATTAAAATCCGACAAATAGGCGACTACTAAATAAAGCAAACGCGGGAAAAATATCCTATGTTCGTTATGTTGAACAAATAAATCTGCAAAATTCAAGCCGGAATCATTGATTTTTTTTGCCAAATCCACCATTTCCCACTCATCCCAAAATATCAAATTTACGCCAAAATAACAGATAAAGATTAAACACAACACCGCAGGAATAGCGGCAATTCCGAAATAAGAGAGTCGCTTTTTCATAAATTATTTTTTATTCCTTTTCGATTTTATACACAACCAATACCAGTGCAAATAATTGGGCAACCAAGCCCACAGTTTGAAATTTGATTCGCCATCGGTGCGGTCGCGCCAAGTAGTGGGCACTTCCGTGATTTTATAGCCTGCAAGATAGGCTTTGACCGTGATTTCCATGCCGATTTCAAAGCCGCCCTTGCTTTCGATGGCGATAGTGTCGAGCATGGATTTTCGGTACATCTTAAAACTGTTGGAAATATCGTGCGTGGGGATACGTGTGAGCCAATGCAGCGACACGCCGGCTGCACGCGAAAACAAGCCTTTCAAAAAGGGACCTCCAATTTGTTTGCCGCCTTTCATATAACGGGAGCCGCACACCAAGTCTGCTTTTTCGGTTTGGGCTTTTTGGAGCATCGCATTCATCACTTCCGGCGGGTCGGACAAATCCGCCATCGTTACAATAACAAATTCGGTCTTCGCCTCTTCCAATCCGGTTTTGATGGCATTCAAAACGCCCCGCCCGTATTTGTTTTTCACCAAAGAAATAGGATTTTTGTAATTGTCGGCGATTTCGCGAACAACAGGGACAGTCGTGTCCGCGTCCATATCATACACGACATAGATTTCATGCGGCACTGTTACTTCCGCCTCAATCCTGTTGATGGCAGTCGTGATATTGCCAGCCTCGTTATATACCGGAAT
>BNTU01000292.1 GCA_025996835.1 Bacteroidia bacterium | reverse complement strand
TTATGCGTGCTTTCCTCTTGACCTAAGCCATAATTGTTTGATTATCAGCTGTATAAGGATATTTTTATCCTTGTGCGGCTTTTTTTTGTTATCCAATTTTGAGAAATGCACTTATGCGGGTGACAGCCGCTACTATATATACCCTGACTGCATGGTCAGGTCAGCAGAATCGCTACTGTTCTTAACAAATTGGCGAAGTGAAACTGCCGTCAACACTCAAAAAATTGCGCAGGGAGAGCAGAAACTCCTAAACACGGGCGGTTTATTTCCTACGAAAAGCCTTACGAGTAGAAGGAACAAAAAAGTTAGTATTATTTTCTAAATTAAATTTTTAAAACAATGAAAAAAGTTTTTATTACAATGAGTGTGGCACTGTTTGCTGCCACCACAGTGTTTGCTCAAGAGTTGACAAACAAAGCAGGAGTGCCCATTCTTCCGAAGCAAGGCGACTTTGCAGTTGGTATTGATGCCGACCCGTTTTTGAATTATGTGGGTAAATTGTTCAGCAACGCGGGTGCGACAGCCCCGGTCTTGCAGGTTAAGGACGGATTCACCGTTTCCGGCAAGTATTTTTTGGACGACAAAACAGCCGTGCGTGCCAAACTGAAGTTCAACTATTCTTCAGACACAGATGTGGACTATGTAGGCAACAGTGATTGGACAGCTACCGGTGATCAGACTGAGGCTGATCGTCCGAAAGTAGAAGACGAAACGACCACAAGTTCTCTTGGTTTCGGCTTGGGTGCAGGGTTAGAAAAACGTTTGGGCAACAGTCGCTTGCAATTTTTCTACGGTGCAGAGCTCGGATTGGGCATTGGCTGGAACGGTGACAAAGCCTACACTTACGGCAACGCCCTTAAGAGTACTGACACCGGGACTCAGAGACTCGAAGACAACAATGGCACAACGTTTTCCTTTGGTGTTGGTGCCTTTGCCGGTGTAGAATACTTTGTTGCTCCGCGTATTTCTATTGGCGGAGAATTTGGTTGGGGCTTGAGTTATTCAAGCACCGGTCAGGGTTCTACAGTAGACAAAATCGCGGATGGCACCAAAGTAACAGAAAAAACGACAGACGGTGATAGCAGTAGTTCTGCTTTTTCTTTGCAAAATGCACCAAGCGGACACCTCAGCATCAATTTTTATTTTTAATTAGTGAATGGATTGCTGCGGCGGCAACGCAAATGCGAAGTCGGAATGGGCTGATTGCCTGTTCCGGATTTTTTTTTGTATGTTGTAAATTTGGATATTAAAAATAAGGTTCTACTGGGAATTGTGTGGAAAGATATCTTGTGTGTATCACTTCCACAGCCAAGAAACCTCTTGTCGTTCTGCTCGCATCCCGTAGGGATGCATCGCTCGGTAGAAAACAGCGTACCCCCACCACCCCCGCATCCCGTAGGGATGCGACCGTATGTTGCAAA
>BNTU01000291.1 GCA_025996835.1 Bacteroidia bacterium | reverse complement strand
TGTCGTACTCGTCAATAAGCACAACCACTTTATTGCCGTCTTTGCGGTGCAATGACTCTATCAATTCGGCAAACCGACCGGATGCAAACTGACGGGTAAGTATTATGTCGTTGACAGTAGCTATTGATTGCAAATAATCTGACATGTCTCGCTCCATCTCTTCTTTACTATCATGCTTGATAGTTGTCCAATCTATCCGTATAACAGGATAGCGCTGCGTCCAGTCCCATTTATCATAGATATAGAGACCTTCAAACAAATGCTGACTGCCTGTGTAAAGTTCCTCCAAGGTGCTCACAAGGAGCGACTTCCCGAAACGGCGCGGGCGTGAGAGAAACACGATGTTTGAACTTGTAAGTTGGAGTATTTCTTTCGTTTTGTCCACATACAAACAACCTTCATCGCGTAACTTTTCAAACGACTGAATACCTATTGGTAACTTCTTCATGACTTCTCATTTCTAAAAATATCTGCAAAGATAATGCAAATTATTGAATTAGCAAATGTTTCTGCATTTTTTTTCAAAAAAAAATGCTGCCTCAAACATTTTTTTTGAGACAGCATTTTTCAAAACTACTTTTATTTCGGACCAAAGATGAATATCTCGCCTACCAGGAATGCTAAGGCATTCTCACCTCGACTCGGGTTTGCGGGTTGTGTCACCTTCAGGTAGCGACCGGAAGGCAGGTTGGTGGGGTCAAAATAGACTTCTGTGACATCACCGCCAACACCGTTCGCTGTGGTGTTTTGGCCGATTAGAGTCCAGTTTGTATTGTCATCGCTGATTTCCAAATTATAGGGACCTACACCCGTATGTGACGCCCCCCAATTCCACCAAGACCAACGTCCTTGCATGGTATAGGATGCTAATGTCTGTCGTTTCTTTAAATCAAGAACGAACCAGTACGTATCCGGGGTAACGTTGTACGGAGCTGGCGGTGGCCATACCGAGTGCATCCAAGTGCCGGGATTGCCATCAAGAGCCATTGACGGTGGATTGCCCGACTGTTTATCCATATTATAATTATCGCCAAATGCCCAGTCTGCCGCTCTGTTATTTGTTATTTGTCGGGTGCCTACACCGCCAAGACGATACATTTCCCAATCGGTTGGAATGCCATCATAAAACTGAACATTAGCCACGTCAATGGTTCCGGTACCTCCCGCAAAGAGAAGCACTCCGGCAGGGTCAAGGCTAAATCCTTTGTGGTTAGAATAACCGGCGAAATTAAAATATTGCCTATCAGTAGTAGCATTGAAAGCCGCTTCGGTCGCCAATAAGATACCATTCACATAATATTTTATTGCGTTGCCATTGAGGTCAACGGTGTACATCACGCGCGACCAAACATTGGGCGTCATTTTGAATACGGATGGATAAGGACCGGCTGCTTTATCAAGGTCAGCATCATATTAGCCACCC
>BNTU01000290.1 GCA_025996835.1 Bacteroidia bacterium | reverse complement strand
CGGATACTACGGCAACCATACACAAGGCAGGCTCGGTTTATATTACGGCATCTCAAGCCGGTGGTGTGGCAACGCTCACTCGCGTATTAACCATCGACAAAGCCCCTGTAACAATTACCGCCAATGACACCTCAATGTTTTACGGCGATGCCGTGCCTTCATTTACATACCGATATTCCGGCTTTCTGAATGGTGAAACAGAAGATGTATTGACCTCATTGCCAACATTTGATTGTTCTGTTCATTCATACAGCAATGTAGGCTACTATGACATTGTACATTTGTGGTATCATGAGGCTGAGGCTGGTAATTATCAGTTCTCCTATCAGAACGGAACATTGACAGTAAACAAAGCCAATGCAGAAGTCATTGATTTTTGGGAAAATGATACAACGGTTACCTACGGCGAAGTTTGGAGTTTTGACTTACCGAGCACAACAGACAAGGGGCGGTATATCACCTATACCAGCGACAATGAAGATGTGGCAAGTTACAATTACGGTTATTCCGATTATTCCGGTACTTACGGTTATTACCTTTTCATTAACAAAGCAGGAACGGCTCATATCACAGCAACAGTAGCGGTTAATGGAAATTACACTGCCGTGGATACGGTAACTCGCACCCTGACTGTGAACAAAGGCAATGCAGGCGTCATTGACTTTTGGGAAAATGATACAACGGTTACCTTCGGCGAAGTTTCATTAAGGTTACCGCCTACGACAGACAAGGGGCATTATATCACTTATACCAGCGACAATGACGATGTTTATCCGTGGGGGGACTATGTTGATATTTACATTGACAAAGCAGGTACGGCTCACATCACAGCAACGATAGATGTGGATACAGCCAATTACAATATAACACCGGTAACTCGCACCCTGATTGTAAACAAAGGCAGTGCAGGAGTCATTGACTTTTGGGAAAACGATACAACGGTTACCTACGGCGAAGTTTGGAGTTTAGAATTACCGAGCACAACAGACAAGGGGTGGTCTATCACCTATACCAGCGACAATGAAGATGTGGCAAGTTGCGACAATTCTTATTGGCATAGTTACATGTACATTTACATTAACAAAGCAGGTACGGCTCATATCACAGCAACGATAGAGGCGGATACAGCCAATTACAATGTAACACCGGTAACTCGCACCCTGACTGTGAACAAAATTGATGCAGGAGTCATTGATTTTTGGGGAAATGATACAACGTTTACCTACGGCGAAGTTTTGAGTTTAGAATTACCGTATGCGACCGACAAGGGGCAGTATATCACCTATACCAGCGACAATGAAGATGTGGCAAGTTGCGGTGGGAGTTATGTTTCCATTCGCAAAGCAGGTACGGCTCACATCACAGCAACGGTAGCGGGTGAGGAGAATTACACTGTCGTGGCTCCGGTAACTCGCACCGTAACTGTGAACA
>BNTU01000289.1 GCA_025996835.1 Bacteroidia bacterium | reverse complement strand
AGCAATGAAATTATGTTACAAGCACAAGTATTAGAAGACGTTACGGGCATTCCAATGGGTGTTTTTATCCCGATGCCATTGTGGGAAGAGGTGAAAATTCAATATCCTGATATTGAAAATTATGATATTCCATTGCCTCTGTGGGAAAAAGGCTTTATAGATGCCCGTCTAAATGCCGTTCATCAGAATCCCGATAGATTAAAGCCAATTGAAACTCTTTTTCAAAATCTGTAATTGAATTATGTACACGGCACTTTACTTTGACGAAGTCAAAAACGACATCCAAACCGCAAAAACATGGTATAAAGAACAGCAATCGGGTTTGGACGAAAAGTTTGAGTTGTCGTTGAAGGCAGCGATTGCCAATATATTGAAAATGCCGTTTGCGTATGCCGTGCGTTATAAAAATGTGCGGATAGCCCATACAAAAATATTTCCGTACAATGTTCATTTCTATGTAGATGACGAGAAAGAACAAATAGTCGTTATCGGTATTGTTCATAACAAAAGAAGCAACGCAATTTTCCTTGATAGATAACGCGCAAAATAAAAAAAATATTTTGCTGATATTCAGCAAGTTATGATTGATTATTGGTGGGCTTTTGATAATTTGTTTGGAGAATTGAAATTAATCGCTTATCTTTGCAGTCGGATAGAGAAACACTTTCGTTAGTGTTTTTGTCTTCCGAAACTTCTTGTTGTCGTGCTGGGCTTGTTATCCCTTCTACCACAGCAAGGAGTTTTGATTTTTCTATTTGTGTCAATGCGTGGTCATAATAGCGATTTCCATCTTTGTCAATAGCAATAACTGCTTTTACCGTGTAATCTATGCCCCTAATTTTTAGCCCTGAAACATAATATCTGTACTCCTTTATATTAGGATGTTTTTCTATATCCTCATTCTCTACAGTATCAATGTAAATTCCATTTTCTATAAGTTTGGGAATAGCAGCAATGGATTGTAGATGAGCCTTATAGAAGCTGTCGTGGTGCAATACTTCCTCTAAACCTGTCTTGGATAATTTTGTAATATCTCCCGTGTCTTTATTTGTGTATTTACCACGCAAAGACTTGCCATATTCAAGCGCATTTTTCTTGTACTCTTTCAAGTCATCGCTTGGAGTAATTTCATTGCCGGTTATCTCAATTGGCATACTATTTTTCAACTTTTCAATACGTTTTGCTTTCATTGTCTTTTCAAATGAGCTGCAAAGATATACATTTTAAAATTAAAAGCAATAGTTTTTTCAGTGCATCCTCCTAACCGTGTTGCTTCGGAGGGTGATTTTGTTTTTTGGCAAAAGAATATTTTACTGATATTCAGTGAGTTATGCTTGATTATTGGTGGGTTTTTGATAATTTGTTTGGAGAATTGAAATTAATCGCTTATCTTTGTAGTCGGAAACAGGGGAATTTATTGCAGTTTCTTCA
>BNTU01000288.1 GCA_025996835.1 Bacteroidia bacterium | reverse complement strand
AATCTTTTGGGCAGCCTCCTTTGTGAAGAGGCACAAAAATTCAAAAATAAGTAGTAACTTTGCACCCCAATTACTGATAAATGGAAACTGGTAACTGGTAACTGATAATTGATTATGCGTGTAATGAAATTTGGCGGCACCTCCGTTGGCTCCGCAGAAAGTATATTGAAGGTCAAAAAAATCGTTGAAGCGGTCGAAGAACCGGTCATCGTGGTTGTGTCTGCGCTCGGCGGGATTACTGACAAGTTGTTGACAACCGCTCGCCTCGCGGCGGCGGGCGACAGTGCCTACGAGCATGAACTTGCGCTTGTGGAGCAGCGGCATACGGATGTTGTTGCGGGTTTGGCTCGCAATGGCTGTTCTGCGGAGGGGATTGCGGGTCAAGCCCGCAATGACAGTGCGAGCAGTGCCGTTTTGTTGGACGAATTAAAAAACATCCTCAAAGGAGTGTTCCTGGTCAAAGAATTGTCGCAAAAGACCTCCGACAGCATCGTGAGTTATGGCGAACGGCTCAGTTCGCTGATTGTGGCGGCTGTTTTGGACGGTGCGCGGCTGTTTGATTCCCGCGCGTTTATCCGAACGGACAGGCAATTTTCCACGCATATTATGGGTTTCAAGGCTACTAACCTACTGATTGAGCAGGCGTTTGTGGATTTGCCGAAAATCTCTGTCGTGCCCGGATTTATCGCGGCAGACAAAGCAACGGGCGATGTTACCAACCTCGGAAGAGGCGGCTCCGACTACACAGCGGCGATTTTGGCGGCGACACTCAAAGCGCGCATCCTCGAAATTTGGACGGATGTGGACGGCTTTATGACCGCCGACCCGCGTATCATCACCAATGCCTACGTCATCGAAAAAATGACCTACGTGGAGGCGATGGAGTTGAGCAATTTCGGCGCGAAAGTCGTCTATCCGCCAACGATTTACCCCGCCTATCACGAGAATATCCCGATTTTAATTAAAAATACGTTCAACCCCGATGCTGCGGGCACTTATATCACGCGCGACCACCTCCGCGACGACAAGCCCATTCGCGGCATTTCGTCTATCAACGACACGAGTTTGATTACCGTGCAGGGGCTTGGTATGGTGGGCGTGCTGGGGGTTAACTATCGGATTTTCAAGGCTTTATCAAAAATTGGCGTGAGCGTGTTTATGGTGTCGCAAACGGCTTCCGAAAACACTTCTACGCTGGGCGTGCGCGATGCCGATGCCGAGTTGGCGGTGGAGGCTCTGCGCAAGGAATTTGAACAGGAGTTGCGGCAGGGCGAAATCAACAATTTCAAAGTCGAAAAAGGGTTGGCAACAGTGGCTATCGTAGGCGAAAATATGAAACATGTGCCGGGCATCGCCGGCAAATTGTTTGGCACACTGGGGCGTAGCGGCATTAGCACCATCGCACTGGCGCAAAGTGCCAGCGAAACGAATATCTCG
>BNTU01000287.1 GCA_025996835.1 Bacteroidia bacterium | reverse complement strand
GCGATGTTCGTCATGCCGACGTGCTCGGATTATTTAGACATTGTCCCCGACAATACTATGACGTTGGAGGATATTTTCTCGGTAAAAAACGAAGCGTATAATGCACTGGCAAAGTTATATTATTATATGCCGAGAGATCCACACTTTAATTCTACCACCTATTATCTCGGAGATGAAATAGTGCCGGCTCTCGATCTCATGGGCGGTCCTTACACTTTATACCAGAAGATAATGTTAGGACAGAATAGTGCCACATCTCCCATCATGGGGTATTGGTCAGGTTATTGGACTGGTGCTGTGGGAAATTCAGACGGCACATATTCCATGTACAGGGCAATTAACAGCGCACATATCTTTATCGCCAATATCGATAGGGTGCAGGATATGGACGAGGCGGAAAAAGCCGACTGGAAAGCACAAGCGCAATTCTTGCTTGGCTATTACAGTTTCTTGTTGATGCAACAATCGGGACCTATTGTGCTGAAAGAGCACGAAACAAAGTCAACCGCCATGGGCGAGGAACTTTTTCCGCACCGCGCCAAAATAGAGGATTGTTTTGATTTTATCCTCCGTTATATGGATGCGGCTATCCCCAATTTGGTAGAACAACGACCTGTTACAGACTATGGCCAGATTGACCGCGTAGGTGCTGCCGCCATAAAGGCAAGAGTGCTTGTTTACAGGGCAAGTCCGTTTTACAATGGCAATAGCGAGTTTTACAGCGGTTTTCTCAATCACGAAAATGAGCACTTTTTCCCGCAAACCTACGATAAGGAGAAATGGAAAGATGCCATTGATGCCATAGAGGTGGCGATTGACTTGGCAAAACAAAACGGAAAGGACTTATATCACAGCACCAAACCGCCATATTCTTACGACCGGGATGATTTTGTGAAACACCCAATCAGAATGCAGACATTATACGATTTAAGCCTGCTATTCCCTGACCCATGGAACGAGGAACTGCTTTGGGGAAACACGAAGGAGATAACTATTGTTTGGGATTATGCTCTGACAACCGGTGTCCAGATTCAACTGCCCGGTACCGGAGATGGTCAAGGCAATATAGGAGGGGCTTATTCTTGGTTATTCGCACCTTATGGCATGCTGGAACGATTTTATACGAAGAACGGACTCCCGATAGATGAGGACACAACCTTTAACCGGACAACCATGCATGACGTGGTAATTACTCCGGGTAGTACAGACCCTGCGTATGACGACTTTCGTGGTTATCTACAGCCGGGCGCGGAAACATTGAAAATGTATATGCACCGCGAACCGCGCTTCTATGCCGATATGGGCATCACCGGCGGATATTGGCGTTCGCATAATACTCGGGTCGAAACCATGTTCTATCTTGGAACTCCCGGAGCTTCTACCCATGCAACCAGACGTTTTTGGACAGGAATAGGAATTCAAAAATTAGTCCATCCCGA
>BNTU01000286.1 GCA_025996835.1 Bacteroidia bacterium | reverse complement strand
ATGGTTCTTAAACCTCATTTTCACCTAATTTTCTTAACAAAACAACCGCAGTAGAAAGCACAGAATGCCTCCCATCCCTCAACCTCATTACCGCATTTTTATACAGCAAAAAAATGTGGTAATGAGGGTGTGTCACATTTTGCCAATAAAAAACGATTTTAGAAAAAAAAATTCAAAAAAATTTGGTAGTTAAAAAAATAATGCGTACCTTTGCGCCCGATTTCAAAAGAAAAGTTATGAACAAAGTTATCAACAGGTTATCCCCCCCCCCCCTATCGACTGATAATCAGCAAGTTAGGTGGTTTTATTAAAGCTGTATCGAGGCTTATGCCTTGATATGGCTGTTTTTATGTGCATTAGGTTGAAATTATAAATTTTTAAAATATAAATGTTATGAACAAAAAAGTGTTTTTAATGGCTGCTCTGGCAGCAAGTGTGGGTGTTTTTAGTGGGTGCAGTGATGATGATGGTCCGGCACCAATAAGTGTTGATGGTGCTACTACGGATGCACCGGTAGTTCTTCCTGACAGTGTAACTGTTGGTAGTGTGTTGTATACGAATGGAATTTCGCCAACGTTTGAAGGAGGCAAACTATCACTCAATTTGCCGGAGACGGTTGCGAGTGGTTCTCTCTATTCCGATTTTCAGAATTATTCGCAGCAGGGTTACACGGTAAGTGATCCCACTGTCAAAAGTCTGACGATTTCCTCGGTACCTGCGTCTTATTATAAGGGCACCACCACCGGCACCCAACGTACAGGCTACTTTATGTATAGCACAGCCCCTTCTGGGAAAAATTGGAATACTGTAATGGCAGAAATGCTCGCAGGGCAGTATCCAACATACTCAGAATCGAACGCATCTGCTTTTTTTGTGTATGTGGACAAAGATGTTACCATAAGCAGAACAGTGACCGATAAGAGGGATACTGTTAAGGTTTGTTACAAAAACGGTAATGAGTATTATGAATATCAGGATGATTATGTCGAAAGCGAGGCTTATACCAGGATTAATATTGAAAACAGCACGATTGATCTTTCTTACAAAACAGGATGGAATTTTCGCTATACTGTGAGTAGTGTCAATGTTGCCCTGGCAGGGAAAACGGTAACCATCACACAGACTGGGACGCAAACTTCACCCTCTGCAGTTAGTGGTTTGAATTGGTATTTTCAAGCGTCCTCGAATTGACACATAAATTATAAATTGCAATAGCAAAAGCAGGCTTAACCCACCCACCGTTAAGCCTGTTTTTTTGTGTGGGTAGATACCAGCGTATAATCCAGTATTTTGCGTTCCAGATTGGCGCGTGCCACTTTGATGCGGACGGCGTCGCCGAGGCAGTAGCGTTTTTTGTTGCGCTTGCCGATGAGGCTGTAGGTTTTGTCGTCGTATTCGTAGAAGTCGTCGTCTAATTCGCGCACCGGTACCATGCCTTCGCAATGATTTTCG
>BNTU01000285.1 GCA_025996835.1 Bacteroidia bacterium | reverse complement strand
CGAAGATTGGAGAATAAGGCATTAAAAGCCCGGATGGTTGAAGTAACAGATGGGCGTGACAAATGGAAAGCAAAAGCAATGACTGCCCAAGCGGAGAACGTAATTCTTAAAAAGAGTATTGAGGTTATAAAAAAAAAACTTCATCAAATAGACCTTTTGTAAAGAAAGAGAAGCCGAAGTTATCTCATTACAGCATAACGATTATCATGCTTTTTTTGAAATCGAAACTTCTTACCTCTTGCCGATTTAGAAGTATCAGCAGTGCTTTGTCAATTGTGATACTGACATTAAGCATTGATTTGAAAGACGTTAGAACTCCGTCGCGCAGCACGGGAATGCTGTGGGTCAAGAAGTTGGGTTATTATTGTCTTACCGCAGAGAAAGAGAAAGCAGATGATTGGATATTGATTTTTGATGAAAGTATCGGGATAGGCAAAGAAACGCTGTTGCTCATTTTGGCGATACGTCGCAGCCAAATAGATTTTACCCGTCCGCTGACTACGCAAGATATGACGCCATTAGTTGTAAAATCGAAAGAAAGTTGGACCGGAGAAGCTATTTTTGACGAAATAGAGTACTGCAAAGAACAATTAGGCAGTATCATTTATGCCACCACCGATGGTAGCAGCACGTTGAAAAAAGCACTTCGCTTAGCCAACATACCGCATGTTTACGATGTGACGCATGCAATAGCCATCATGCTTGAAAAACTGTATAAAAATGATGAGATATTTAAGAAATTAACCAGCGATATGGGTAAAATGCGTTTGAAATTATGCTGTGGTCAATATGCACATATTATACCACCCAATCAACGTTCAAAATCAAGGTTCTTAAATTTAGATATAATCTCTAAATGGGGAGTGCGTGTAATTAATGTATTGGATAACAAGCAAATAGAGAAAGAAGAGAGAGATTTATTGGGATGGGTAGGTGAGTTAAAACCGTTCATTTTAGAAATGCAAAATATAATGAGTGCTATTGAGAAACTGTCTGTTTTGTTAAAGCATAACGGGTTAAATCAGCAAACTTATAAAGCATGTCTGAAGATTTTAAAATCAACACCCAACAGTACGAAGCAAGAATTGTTTAACACCTTATTTATTGAGTATCTGAATAATAACATGCAGCAAAGGACGAGAAAAAAAGAAACTTTAATGTGTTGCGATGATATTATTGAAACTATGTTTGGAAGATACAAAAACGAACCAAATCAAAATCCGATGAATGGAATAACCGATATGGCACTGATAATACCGGCAATGACGTCCAACTTAAATGAAGAAGAAATCATGAAAGTAATAGACGGGAGTACGGTAAAACAGATAAAGCAATGGCAAAAAGATAACCTCTGTGACTCCTTATCTGTCAAGCGAAATAAGTTTTATAATATGGAGTTGGTTGGTTGATTTTTCTTTAAATGAAGCGATTTCTGCCACCCCACCTTTCAGGGCGA
>BNTU01000284.1 GCA_025996835.1 Bacteroidia bacterium | reverse complement strand
TTATCATCCACATTGCATTTGCCTATTTCCACTTTGCCGGCATACTCTGTTTCCAATTCCTCGATGATTGGACTAATCATTTTGCACGGTCCGCACCATTCCGCCCAAAAATCCACTACTAATGATTTGTCACCATGCAACAACTCGTTGAAATTGTCGTCTGTAACTTGCTTTGCCATAACGTCTTATATTTTCTTAAATTTTTAATATTTTTCAAACAAATTTATTTCTGCCAAATCTCCCAGCCCGCGAAGGCTTGTAGCAGCAACATTTCCAAACCGTTTTTGACGGTGGCACCGCACGTTTGCCCGTGCTTCATAAACTGTGTTTCGTTCGGATTGTAAAGCAGGTCATACATCAAATGCTTGTCAGTCAGCAAATTGTATGGAATATCCGGGCACTCGTCCACATCGGGCCACATACCAACCGGCGTGCAATTCACAATCACCGTGTGCGAAGCCATCACTTCGGGGGTCAATTCGCTGTATGTCAGGGGGGGAATGCGGGTCAAGTCCGCAAAGACATGGCGTTTTTCCCCGTGACACAAAAGTTGAGGTAACGCCCAACTGCTTTAATCCGTGAAACACCGCTTTCGCCGCCCCACCGGAGCCCAAAATCAGGGCTTGTTGGTGATTGCCATATTTGATTTCCGTCGCGATGGACTCTTTGAAGCCGATGACATCCGAATTGTAACCAATCAATTTGAGTTTGCCTTTCTGACTGCGGTCAAATTTAATCACATTGACGGCACCAATGGCTTTCGCATTGCTGTCCAAACCATCCAAAAGCGGGATAACTTGCTCTTTATACGGAATAGTAACATTCAGCCCCTTCAAATTAGGATTATTTTTAATCACCAACTTAAAGTCCTGAAT
Source organism: Bacteroidia bacterium (assembly GCA_025996835.1). Classification (GTDB taxonomy): domain Bacteria; phylum Bacteroidota; class Bacteroidia; order Bacteroidales; family Azobacteroidaceae; genus Azobacteroides. Next base: position 592 of record BNTU01000284.1, on the reverse strand, counting down.
AGCAGGGATTTCAAAATTGACATATTCTGCATCAATTTTCTCAGCCGCAAACTTATCATTGAAATAGTTCCTCGAAAAGGAGTGTTTCAGCGGGTACCCTATCAGTCCATATAAATCTTTCATTTTAGATATGCCTCCACGTTCTTTTTGATGCGGTCGGCAACATCGTTGGCATCTGCTTTGATGAATTTTTCGCCGGTTATTTTTTCAAACAATTCGATGTAGCGTTCCGATACGCTTTCGCAATAGGCGGCGGTCATTTCCGGCACTTTTTGTCCGGTGTGTCCTTGGAAGCCGTTTTCCATCAGCCACTTGCGAACAAATTCTTTGGAGAGTTGCTTTTGTTCTTCGCCCTGTGCAAACCGCTGCTCGTAGCCTTCTGCATAGAAATAGCGCGATGAGTCGGGGGTGTGAATTTCGTCAATCAGATAGATTTTACCGTCTTTTTTGCCAAATTCGTATTTCGTATCCACGAGAATTAAGCCCTTTTGAGCGGCTATTTCGGTACCTCGCTGAAACAAAGCCTGCGTATAGCGTTCCAATTGTTCGTAGTCTTCTTTGCCTGCAAGCCCTTGTGCGATGATTTCCGGTT
>BNTU01000283.1 GCA_025996835.1 Bacteroidia bacterium | reverse complement strand
TTGCTGAAGGCATCCCATATACTGTTCCTGCGAGAGTGGATTCGTCCACCGTCAGTCAAGCCGACGCCGATGCGAAAGCACAAGCAAGACTTTCGTCCGAAGGTCAGGCGTATGCCAATGCGAACGGAATTTGCCGGTATTACAATACCGCACAAACCGACACATTCCAGAGGAATAATTGTGAACCCGGAGGCACCGGTTCGAGAATCCCATATACTGTTATTGCGAGAAGGGATTCTTCCTCCGTCAGTCAAGCCGACGCTGATGCGATAGCACGCGCAAGACTTTTGGTCGAAGGTCAGGCGCGAGCCAATGCTATCGGGATTTGCACTTACTACAATGTAACGCAGAGTGGTACCTTTACAAAACAATATTGTGGCCCCGGCGGTGTTGGTTCATCCCTGGATTATACCGTTGCTGCGGGTCGCTTTTCTTCCACCATTAGCCAATCCGATGCCGACGCTCAAGCACGAGCCGCCCTTCAAACCGAGGGTCAAGCGTATGTTAATACAAATGGCACTTGCATTTACCCTATCAGGCCTATGGCTGCAGGAACGAGCGCGACTTATCTATTATTCGGCTCAAACCAGTTAACATTGACTGCCGGCGCAGGGGTTGCACTCACTTTCTTGTCCAACGGAAGTGTCACGGGCGAAGGCTCCGAAGTAGCGTTAACGGCATCCCTTGCTACCGGTTACGGTTTTGAAGGCTGGTCTAACGGTACTGCCATATTATCAACCGCTCAAGCCTACACCACGCGTATAAAAGGGGCAGTGTCATTGACCGCAGCAACCTATTTGGTGCCCTACACATTGACGGTCAACACCGGCACCGGCACAACCACAGTCACCAAGCACTACCGGGACATCATTACATATACTGCCAATCCGCCTCGCGGTCAGCAGTTGTCACATTGGACCACAGAGGGCATAACCATTCCCAATGCCGTCAGTGGGACGTTCAGTATGCCGGCAAGGAATGTTACGCTCACAGCTCACTTCAAACCGGCAACCCTGACGGTTAGTAATATTGAACCTGTTGACTACAATGCCGGCGTCTATACCCCCACGCCGGAGGTAAAAGATGGCACCGCAGTGCTTACCAAAGATGTAGACTACACTCTGAGCTATGCCAACAACATAAACGCAGGTACAGCCACTATCACCGTAACCGGCATAAATGACTATGCCAACAGTACTGTTCAAACACCAACCTTCACCATTAGCCCCATTCGCGTTACGCTGACCGGCATTTCCCCACAAAGCAAGGTGTATGATGGCACCACAGCAGCCCCTTACAGCGGCACGCCTGTTCTCAGTGGGGTGATTGGGAGTGATGATGTCCGCATAGGTAACTTTACCTCCGCTTTTGACAGCAAAGATAGAGGCACACCTCCGGTTCGCTTTACCGTTACGCTCATTGGCGCACAGAAAGACAATTATTGGATAAATCCGCTCGTTGTTCACGGGGTAGCGATAACTCCGGCACC
>BNTU01000282.1 GCA_025996835.1 Bacteroidia bacterium | reverse complement strand
GACTATTTCATACGTTGGTATTCGTGGCGATGAAGAACGCGAAGGATATGTTTCTACAAAGCCGAATATTCAGGCAATTTTTCCATTCCGCAGGAATATTTGGAGTATGGAAGTTATCAATAAATTCTTGCATAATGATAACATTGAAAGGCTTATTGATATTTATGAGATGGTTTGTGCAAATAAAATTTTAGAACAGGCAACTAAAATAATAAAGATACCATTGACAAAGCAGTTTTATTATAGTAAAAAACTTAATGCCTTATTAGATTTGGATGTAAAAATATTTAATAGGGCGGTTTTAGCTTTTCTAAAAACAACAGATTATCCTGTTGGAAAATTGGACTATTTCCCGTTGGTTGAAAATGACGATGTTTTAGATATAAATGATATCTATCAGATTTTGGAAAATAGCGGAGTTGGAATCCCTGCCTACTACAAACCAATAGAATTTGAAGTAGATGGTAAAAAGGGAACATACAATAGAAGCCGTTCCGGTTGCTATTTCTGTTTTTTTCAACAAAAAATAGAATGGATTTGGTTATACGAGCAACATCCATACCTATACCAAAAAGCAATGGAGTTTGAAAAAGACGGATACACTTGGAATCAAAATGAAAGTTTGTCAGATTTAATAAAACCCGAACGTGTCCGACAAATAAAATTAGATGCTATCAAACGGCAGGAACAAAGAGCAAAAAAAGAATCAAACTCTTTGTTGGTTGATATATTCGCAGATGATAGCGATGTTTTATGTGCAAATTGTTTTATTTAAAAATATAGAAAATGGCAGTATTAAACGTAGAAAATTCATTTTTAACGGAAAACCGTAGTGTTTACACGTTTCTCAATCAGCCCGGACAAGGGTTGTACATTCCACTGTATCAACGTGATTACAGTTGGGACAGCGATAATATCGAACAACTCTTGGAAGACCTGACAAGAGGTATTCAACGCATTGCCACTGGCGAAGTTACTAATAATGACAACAAAGAAATTCGATTTCTTGGCACTATTATTACTGTAATTGAACCAAACAGACAGAATATCTATCCTGTTGATATACAGGCAGTCCCTTCTAAAATAGAAAAACTTATTGATGGACAGCAACGGATATCCACGATTGCCTTGATGGCAACTTTATTAACTAAACGATTGACAGAAATCAAAAGCAAAGTAAAATCAAGCAATCCAATATACGAACAGGTCAAAGAAATCTGCAATATTTGGATTGACCAAAAATTGGCTACGATTTTCAGCTTTGATTTAGGGCGCGGAACTCCACGGCTAAAACCAAAAATTGTACGCGGGGCGAAAGATTATTGGACAAGAGACCACGATGTTGATACTGCCTATAAATCGGAACTGTCCAATTATTTGGGACATTTTATCAAAGCATATACCGACAAAACTGCTTTTCCCTGCCTGTCAAAAGAAAAATTTGGCAACACATTGTTATATCAAAATGGTAGGAAAATTGAATCCTGGTT
>BNTU01000281.1 GCA_025996835.1 Bacteroidia bacterium | reverse complement strand
CTTGTTTGATTATTTTGCCCTTTGGCATAAATTACAGAAATCGCAAAAACGGTAAAATTACTTACTTTCAAGAGCTTTTGTCAATGCTGTTTTGACGACAGGATGCCCTTGTTCTGCTGCTTTTTTAAACCAGTTAAATGCTACTTTGTAATCTTGTTCTACTCCTTCTCCTTGTAATACAGTCACGCCCAAGTTATTTTGGGCTGGGGCATCTCCTTGTACTGCTTTTTTTGATCTGATCAATTTTTATCATCTTTTTTCTCCTTGATATAAAATGATTTATCCGCGATACACCGCCTATTCTGAATTTATTTTGATACTTATTTTGTTTTACAACGAGATGCTGTAACAACTTTTGCTGACGTTGTAACTGTATTTAAGTGATATTATGTTTGGGTATTGCCCCTAAAGTATTCAAACATCATCTTTACTATCTTTTCTATACTCAATTTTCTCTTTGCTTGCCTACTTGCCCTATCTTTTCTTTTCTCCTTGCTATCCTTGGCTCTTTTATCAAATGCTTTCTTTACTCCCATTAATACTAAATCCATTACATCTGACCTAACTGCTTTCTTTTTTGTTTCATAGTACTTCTATTGTACTTTTATGTGTTGATTATTAAGAGGTCTATTGTTAAACAAAGCGCTAGAGTAGAAGTAGCAGTGATTATGCTACAATTGATCAAAGACTTCAAAAACAGCAAAAGTGGCAAAAGCTAAAAGAATAATAGACATACAATAACCGTTGGTAGTAGTGGCAATTAAAGACAAGCAAGTAATATGTGCATAGATAATAGGACAAGGAAGATTTTAGTTTGTTTGAAAATAGATGTGGATTTGTGCAAAGAAAGACGTAAGACGCATGGCAGATACTATTTAGTAGGACTTAGGCAAAATACATACAAACACACTAACCCTAAAAAAGAGATCAAAGAAGCACTCACTGACAAAAGAAGATAAGGAGTTAAATAGAGAGATTTCATCAGATGATTATAGTGGAAAATGTCAAAAGTATTTGTTAAAAGGTTCAAAATAGTCTCAAAAGAATAGATATAGTAATTACAAAAGACCTTTTTGGACTGCAATCTAACCCTGAGTGCAGGTATTTGTAATTCTAAAGTTTAATACTTAAGGTTTGCAGGAGGTCTAATGACCTTATTAGCAGTAATGCCAGAATTACAAAACTATCGCAAGAGAAATTGCTCCTTTGCGCAAATGAAAGTGGTAAGACTTTCAAAAGGCGTAGAACTTCTCTTGGACGACACTTGTTAAACGAATGCTGTTTATGTGCGCTTTGGTTGCTATTAAATCCAACAATGCCTTAAAAGCCTTCTTTCGAAAAACTGACAAATAACGCTAAACTCAAAAATGCTTGCTATTGTTGCTGTTATGGCAAATTATTAGTCATTATTAACAATTGTTGTAAACAGTTTTACCTTGATAGGTCTTATGTGAACGCTTAATTATACTTCCTTTTAAGGTCTTTTTATCCACT
>BNTU01000280.1 GCA_025996835.1 Bacteroidia bacterium | reverse complement strand
ACATCAACCAATTGGGCGAAAATTTGGATATTTCCTTTCATTCAAAAATCCGTAGCAGTGAAGCGTGTTATGCTTCTGCCAATCAGGCAGTTGAGTTGGCTAAAAAGCATCATGCACGGTTGCATCTTTTTCACCTTTCGACTGCGCAAGAGATGGCGTTGTTGGAGGGGCGCAATGACGTCATTGCGGGCTTGACCCGCAATCCCCTGTTTAACAAGCGAATAACCGGAGAAGTCTGTGTGCATCACCTCTGGTTCACAGACGAAGATTATGCCCGCTTAGGCAATCGCATCAAGTGGAATCCCGCCGTGAAAACGGCTGCCGACCGCGATGCACTTCGCCAAGCACTGATTGACGGCAAAATTGACGTTGTCGCCACCGACCACGCACCCCACACATGGGACGAAAAACAAGGCACATGCCTCACAGCCGCCTCCGGCGGTCCAATGGTGCAACACGCACTCACCGCGATGCTCGAACTCTGCCGACAAGGCGTATTCACCCGCGAATTGGTAGTCGAAAAGATGTGCCACAACCCTGCACTGCTGTTTGGATTGCAAGACCGGGGCTACATCCGCGAAGGCTATTACGCTGATTTAGTGCTGGTTGCCCCCAACCAGTCGTGGACAGTCACGCCGGACAATCTACTTTACAAATGCGGCTGGTCGCCCCTCGAAGGCACCACTTTCTCCCACAAAGTAGTAAAAACATTCGTAAACGGCACTTTGGTGTATGATAACGGCACATTTGATGAGAGTTTTCGCGGAAGAGAGTTAAAACACGGGGGATTGCGGGTCAAGCCCGCAATGACGGATGAAAGATGGAAAGATGATACAAATAGATGACAAAGTTGTTAGTTTAGACGTTCTCGAACAGTTTTTTTGCTGCGACCTCGCCGTTTGCAAAGGCTGTTGCTGCGTTGAGGGCGATGTGGGGGCACCCGTTGCAATAGACGAAATACCGCAGTTGGAAGCCGTTGTGCCTGTTGTTTGGGACAGGCTTTCGGACAAAGCGAAGAAGGTCATTAATGAATTTGGTCCCGTGTATGTGGATTCGGATGGCGAGTTTGTTACCTCCATTGTGGACGGCGAGGATTGTGTGTTTACTTGCTACGATGACAAAGGGACTTGTTTGTGCGCCATTGAGCAAGCTTTTCGCGCCGGTGAAACGGATTTTTCCAAGCCCATTTCATGCCATTTATATCCTGTTCGCCTCCGAAAATATGATACTTTCACGGCTGTCAATTACCATAAATGGTCACTTTGCGAAGCTGCCGGTCCTTGCGGCACACAGCGCGGCATCAAAGTCTATCAGTTTCTAAAAGAGCCACTTATACGCGCATTTGGGCAGGAGTGGTACAACAATTTGTGCGTGGTTGCCGAAGAATGGAACAATTCGTTCATTGACTGAATGCGGCCTCAAAAATGGCTTGAAAACGCCGTTTCAACGCCTCCATATCCACTTCACGCCCCAATTCCTGATGCATTGATGTAACGCCTTTGTCCACAAAGCCGCAT
>BNTU01000279.1 GCA_025996835.1 Bacteroidia bacterium | reverse complement strand
AGATACTGTGTTACAATCCAAATTTTCAGCCACTTTTTTATCAACAACTTATCAACAATTGTTCAATTTCTAATAAAATATACTTACCTTTGTGCATCCAAAGGAAGACTTCATGCGATACTTTGTACTGAAGTTTATCTTGTGTAGTGGACTGTTAAGCAGTTTCCACTACCTTTTTTATATATCCAAAGGAAGACTTATGCTCCTCTTTACCTGATATTTATCTGTTCAGACGACCGATGAAAAATTTTCCTGTTTGTTCCACAACGTGTAAATTAAACCTAATAATTTTCTTTGCTGTGCAACTGCTGCCACCATAGGAATTCCTTTTTTATCTCGTAAACGCTGATACTTTTTTTTCGTTGCCTCATCGTGTTGTATCTTGGAAAAAGTGGGGAAATACAGGGCTTTACGGATAAACTTGTTTCCTTTTTTGCTGATTTTGGCTTTTCCTTTCCATTTGCCTGATTCTCTGATTTTTATATCCAACCCGGCATAACTTGTCAGTTGCTTAATGCTGTGGATTGCGGCAAATCCATTTGTTTCCGACACGATGCACACAGCCGTAATCAACCCCACGCCTTTGATGCTCATTACATACCCCAGACGCTTTGCCAGGGCTGCATCGCTATTGACTGTTGACTTAATCTCCTGTTCAATTTCAGCAATCCGTTCACTTAAAAATTCAACCACTTCTTGAATTCTGCCCAGCGATGTTGCTACCGGTTTTCCCTGATGAGTGTAGGCATGTTGCTGATTTAACGCAGCTGTACGGGCTTGAATGAGCGCATCGCGTTCTCTACCTAATTGCTTGAGCTCTCGAAAGACAGTTGAAAATGGCTCCCAATTTCTGAGTTTTCTTTCCAAACCCATTCGAGCTAAGATTTTGGCATCGATCTTGTCGGTCTTAATTTCGATGCCCAAACTTTGTCCGTAGTTCTTCGCCTGATTGGGAAGAACTACGTGAACAGAATGACCGCGCTCCTGCAAAAAGTACGCCAAACCCTCGTAATAAACGCCTGTGGCTTCCATCGTGAAATGAACATCGAGTGCCGGAACAAGTTTGGCAGATAACCAAGACGCCAACTCCTCAAATCCTTTCCGGTCGTTCTTTAGCGTTTTCGACCCTTTTACCACTACGTCCAAATTCTGTGTCAGCACAGAATAATTGACCTTAAAATCACCTTTGGCAATGTCTATGCCAACATTTTGCTTGATAATTTCCTTTTTCATAACCTTTTAATTTTTAATTTTTAATTTAACTTGTTTGTTTTATCGGAATTTCCACACAGCTTTTCCTCGTCTAATTTACACGAGATTACAACTAAAAGTCGCATCCCTAAATACTTCGTCCAAGCTTGTTGGAGAATAAAGGGTAGAAGATATGATCTCAGTAACGATATCGTAAAAAACGTATCTGGTTGTCTCTATCGTTCTACCCTTTCCCGATTAGCTCACAAAAATACAAAATTTGTGAATAATCGACTCCTCAACATTTCTCGCTGCAAAGGTACGAGGT
>BNTU01000278.1 GCA_025996835.1 Bacteroidia bacterium | reverse complement strand
CAGGGCAAACGCATCTTAATTTAACATGATTTAAATAATTTGATAAAATTGCGTTAAAGCGGTTGCCTCTCAAATAATCGTTGTCGGGTGGATTTAAACAATAAAAATCAGGGTGTTGCGTTTCATTGAATAAAAAAGAGATGCAAACAGCGATTAGTTATTTTACAGGGTTGACAGACCCGCGCGTGGAGAGGACAAAAGCGCATTTACTGGAGGACATTATCTTTCTTACCATTGCTGCGGTTATTTGTGGGGCAGAAACGTGGAATGATATTGAAGATTATGGCAAAGCCAAAGAACCTTGGTTACGGCAATATTTGAAATTACCCAATGGCATCCCCTGTCACGACACATTCAACCGATTTTTCAGTGCATTAGACCCTGATGAATTTGAGCGGGCTTTCCTGTCATGGATAAAAGACATTTCAGAACTCACAGACGGCGATGTAGTCAGCATAGATGGAAAGACCATTTGCGGCTCGCGAGACGGCGATTCCAAACGCGCGATTCATATCGTCAGTGCGTGGTCAAAAGCCAACCAGCTGAGTTTAGGGCAAATCAAAGTGGATGAAAAGTCGAATGAAATCACGGCTATACCTAAGCTGTTGGAAGTTTTGGCTCTACACGGCTGCATTGTCACCATAGATGCAATGGGCTGTCAGCGGGAAATTGCCGCCAAGATAAGGGAAAAAGGAGCCGATTACATTTTAGCCGTCAAAGGCAATCAGGGTTGCTTGGAAGAAGATGTTAAACTAACCGTCCGCCTTACCAAGCCGGAATCAGAATGGGTAGAAGATAGTTTTGGTCATGGTCGCATTGAGCAGCGGAAATGCACACTCTACAACAATCTGTCGTCTGTAGGCAACGCTGAGGCATGGAAAGACTTGCACGCAGTAGTCAAAATAGAAGCCACACGCTACTTTAAATCCAATGGGAAAGAGGAAAAAGAAACGCGACTCTATATCACTTCTTCCAAAAAAAATGCTGAAGTAATTGGCAAAGCTGTTCGCTCGCACTGGGGCATTGAGAACAATCTGCATTGGCAATTAGATGTGTCTTTCAATGAGGATGATAGCCGAAAAAGGGCAGGCTATGCGGCGCAAAATTTTTCCATGCTCAATAGAATCGCCCTCAATATGATTAAACATGAACAATCTAAAAAGCGGAGTGTGAGAGGCAAAAGACTTGATGCAGGCTGGAATGATGATTATTTACTGAAAATCTTGACAAATAAAAGCATGACCGGCTAATTCTTTTTCATGTACTATTTTCTTTTTTTTTCGTGGAAACATTCATATTTGCAAGAGCGACATTGGAGGGTAAACAGATGTCTTGGCTCTGCTATACATGGATATGTAGCTCTTCCAGTAAAAAGTTTGTGGAATTGGCGGCGAATCTGCCAATTCCACAAACTTTTACGACTCGCGGGCTCGATAATCATGTTCAGTAGCCATCGCCACATCTGTCGCCAGCAATTTCAAATGCAGTGAGCATCGCCTGCGCATTTAGACAACTATTTTTT
>BNTU01000277.1 GCA_025996835.1 Bacteroidia bacterium | reverse complement strand
GGGGAGGTGTAGGTGGTGGTGGGGGGGGGTGTGTATGGGGGGGTGGGAGTGGGGGGGATGGGAGGGGGAGGGGGGGGGGGGGGGGAGGGGGGTAACAACTTGTTGATAACTTTGCTGATAACTTTTTCGGCTACGCACAAGCCATCTATCCGCCTGTTCCTTGACATTTCAGGGGACACGCGGTCGTTCGCGTGGAGCGCAAACTGTCTATAAGTTACTTGTAAGCTGTTCATAAGTTGTTCATAACAAATTGGGCGACAAAGGTACGGGTTATTTTCATACAAAACAAGGGTTTTGCGGGGCAGGCGTGTTAAACTTTGTTAAAGTTCTTGGTTTGTAGAAAAATTTGCCCCTCCTCCATTGTCTGAATCTGGATTTACAGGATTTTAGGATTTACAGGATTTTTTTATTCATCCTGTCAATCCTTTAATCCTGCCAATCCGGGTGCACGACAAATCTCCCTTTTTTAGCAAAAGACCATACAATCTTGAACCACCCCGTATGGGGCATAGCCGTCAGGTTAAGGCTGAAAGCCTTGTAGCAATAGCGTAGGGCATCGCCCAGTCGTGGTCGGAAGATTTCATTACGGGCTGAAAGCCCAGCATATCCCAGCCCAACGCATCGCGTTGGGGTAATGATGATGGATGATTGTATTCGCCCTAAAAGGGCAACATAATGATATAATGCCCTTTCAGGGCGACACACACAACCCCCATTACCCCAACGCGATGCGTTGGGCTGGGATATGTTGCCCTTTCAGGGCGAAAACGAGGAGAGAGGGAGCCATCTACCCCGCACTGCGCTATCGCTTGTACGGGGTTATCAAAATTGTACCCCATACGGGGTAGATTGAAGACCTTACGGTCTTCCTTATCATCATAAATTTGGTGCGGTTGCTCTGGCAAAAAGCAATAAAATTGCTTTGTTTCTAAAATTCTTCATATCTTTAATTTTTTAATTTTTAATTTTTAACTCTTTTTGTCTGAATTTTTGTCTGAATTTTTGTCTGAATTTTTGTCTGAACCATGATTTTAATAAGATTTATAAGATTACCATGATAATCATATTCTTCTTTATAATCTTGCTAATCTTATAAATCTTGTAAAAATCATGGTTCAGACATTTTTAACTCATAACTCATAACTCATAACTCATAACTTTTTCCTATCTTTGTGCCCGAAAAATAGGAAAAAATATGAAAAATACGTTGACAACAACAGATTACAGGTTTCCGGGGCAGACGAATGTCTATCACGGCAAGGTGCGCGATGTGTATTCCATTGGGCAGGACACGCTGGTGATGATTGCTACTGACCGCATTTCGGCTTTTGATGTGATTTTGCCGCAGGGTATTCCCTATAAAGGGCAGGTGCTCAATCAGATAGCCGCCAAGTTTTTGGATGCTACTGCCGACATTGTGCCTAATTGGAAGCAGGCTACTCCCGACCCGATGGTCACGGTGGGTGTGCGTTGCGAGCCGTTCAAGGTGGAGATGGTGATTCGGGGCTATCTCACCGGCAGTGCTTGGCGCGAA
>BNTU01000276.1 GCA_025996835.1 Bacteroidia bacterium | reverse complement strand
CTTGCCGTCAATTTGCAAATTGGGCGATACAATTCGGTTGTGGTGCTGGCTAATTGCACGGCGGAGTTAGATAAAGTGTCCCTGAGAGTGGGTGTTACCGCCAAAGAAGATGTCCTGCCCAATTTGGTGAAGGTGGCTCCCTCCGGCGGCAAATTGGATGTTTCGGGCTTCCCGATGTGGGGTGAGTTGAAAAATCTCGTTGTGGATGATGATATGCCCTTAGTGGCGGGAATAGCCCTGACACGGATGGTAGCCAAAGTGTCGGTGGATGCGAGATATGTGATTCCCGACTTTAAGTTGACGGAGATATGGATTTACAATGTGGTCAGAAGTGGCAAAATCGTGCCGGATACGGCGGCGTGGGATGCCTCTGTGGGCTATGTCACCAAGCCGAGCATGCAGATGCCGATACCCCCAAAAATTGGTAACGACAAAGACACCACGCGTGTGTTGAAATATACAGGCTATAACTATAATAATAGAAATTCAGGCGGAGTTGCCGGCGGCACGCCCGACCCGGTTCCTGATGACCCAAGACCGACCGACACCATATCATGGGAAGGCTGCAACGGCTATATTTACCTCTATGAGATAAACAACCGCACCGAGGCGAACCCTCAAAAATCCACCAGCATAATACTGGCAGGCTACTATCAGGCAGGTAATAAATTGTCGTACTACACCGTCCCGCTGGTGAGCGAAAAGGGTCCCATTGATATTTTGCGCAACTACCATTACAAGGTTATCATAGACGAGATTTCCGGACCCGGTTTTGGCAGCTTCGACGAAGTGCTGAATCAGCCCACAGACATCGTAGCCACAGTCAAACCTTGGACAGATGACGATGTGGAATGGACTGTGCCCACCGGCGGAAGACCCCCCGGTGGTGGTGGTGATGATGGCGATGGCGATGGTGATGGCGATATTAGTATACCCGTAACGGGAATACTGTTAGACGAAGATAATATTGAACTCCAATGCGCAGCTCCTGACAATGAAAAGACCCTGCGAGCATTCGTTTTGCCGGTAACAGCCACAAATAAACGTGTGACTTGGACGATTGTGCCGGCTACCGATGTTGCAGAAATTGTAAAGATACCGGCATTGGCGGGTACTGATACTACTGTGATTATTAGGAGAACCGGAGCGGGCAATGCCGTCATAACGGCTACCACCGCTGATGGCAGTCTCAGTGCAAGCTGCAACGTTGTCTCAAATACATGTGTTGTCCCTGCAACCGCTCTAACCCTCAGCAAGGAAGCGAATAACATCGACCCAATAACAAACACTACGGTGATAACGTTGAATGTTGGGGATTCCACAACTGTCTTTGCGCATGTAACGCCTCCTACTGCCAGCGATGGAGTAGTTTATTGGACTTCGGCGGATGACAGCCAAGTAACAGCAACGCAGTCCGGTCCCCCCGCAACAACGCCATGGCTCAATCAGACAGCCACAATAGTGGCAAAAGAAGTGACGCCACCGGAAGGGGTGCTCATAACAGCCAGATGCAACGGAGGTGCATCCGGTCCATTAATTCAGACCTTT
>BNTU01000275.1 GCA_025996835.1 Bacteroidia bacterium | reverse complement strand
AAATTGATACGATATCATTATCGCTGCTAATAAAGGTAATTGTCCCTGATGCTGTGCTGGTGGCAACCAATGCAAACGGCGCATCGCCATAAATTTTCGTTGGTAACTCATCAAAAGTAATCGCTGAAGTGCTCGAATTAACAGTCAAATAACGTGTTACCGGTGCAGCGGCATTGTAATTAGCATCACCTGCCTGCGTAGCCGTAATTTGAGCCGTTCCCGCGCCGACTATGTGCACATGATTATCCGTAACGGTAGCCACAGATGGATTGTCAGAACTATAAATAATCGTCAATCCCCTGTTGGTCGTGTCCGGCAAATCAAAATCGGCATCGCCGACAGTTTTTGATATATTGCCCGAAGCAATGGTTTGATTAGCTTTATTGACAGTCAATGTGCGTGTTACCGTGGCTGCATTGTAATTTGTGTTACCTGCCTGATTGGCAGTAATATCCGTTTGCCCTACACCCACGATAGTTACCGTATCGCCACTCACTGTTGCCACGTCTGAGTTGTCGGAAGTGTATGTAACGGTGCCGCCGGCTGCAGTGGCTGTGAGTGTTATTGGACTATTGCCGTAGGTGGTAGTGAGCGTTTGGTTCCACGAGATGGACTGAGTCATCTTGGCGCGTACCACATTCACCGTATAAGTTTTGGTGGTGCCATCTTCGGCACTCACTACTATATCGTATGAGTTGTTGCCCACTTGTAAACCGGATTTCGTACCTGTTCCGCTCACACCGGCAAACGTATGACTTTTGGTGGCAGATAGCGAAATAGAGGTTGTAGTACTTGACACAGCCATTGTATAGTTGGTACTGTCGGCGTGGAATGTTGGGGTCAAACTGTAAGTACCCGAAAGTCCCGTTAGCGAAGCATCACTGCTCAACGCTCGCTCCGTTATAGATATGTCATCTATGGCAATAGGGGATTGGCTGCCCCCGCTACCATCGTTTCTCCATGTAAATACTAACCGTTTGGTTTCTCCGGAATAGGTGCCGGCAGCAAAGTTTAATGATACCTCTTGCCACGCATTGTAGCCACGGTAGGTGCCCAGCGGAGTGCCTGTCAAGTTAGTGCCGGCTGTTGGGGTGATGGTGGGTCCCACCAACCACACTTTCAAGTCATCGTAATTGCTTTCGCCCATCCCTTTCCACTTGAAAGATAGTCGGTAGGCAGGAGCAGTGGTAAATGAAACGTCTGCATATAGATGCACCACACCGCTACTGCTTATCGTGTAAGCGTTATTCGTGCCATCGTTTGAAATGTAGAACGACTTGCTACCCGATGAGGCAGCCGCCATACCCCATACCCATTTGTTTGTATATGTGCCATTGGCAATTACCCAGCCATTGCCCAAGGTTTCAAAATCAGCCGTAAAGGGCGTGGATATTACCTCCGCTCGTGTTACCACCACTGTATAAGTTTTGGTGGTAACACCATCTTCCGCTGTTACCACTATGTCATAAATGTTCTGTCCCGCACTTAGAGTTTTCACTCCATCGCCGCTCACATTGGCACCCGGATAACTTTTGGAAGCAGTGAGCGTTATACTAC
>BNTU01000274.1 GCA_025996835.1 Bacteroidia bacterium | reverse complement strand
TTGCCGCATCACATTCAGGTCGGCACTCAGCGGGTTTTTCAGCCGCACGCAGTTTTCGCTCGGAAATGCCGCGTTGCCGTCGTAATAGGCAGCGGCAGTCAGCGAATTGTTCAAGATTTCGTGGAAGCCGGTGCCTGTCAATTGCTCCGAAATCAGGTTTTGCAACTCGTGACTGCGGTCGGTCGCCGTTTTGTAGGACAAAGTTGATTTCACTTCTTCGCCGATTTCCACATTGTTGTAGCCGTAGATGCGGAGAATGTCTTCAATCACGTCCACATCGCGGGTCACGTCCACGCGGTAGGTGGGGATTTCCAAAGTCCACACAACTTCGGCACTGTCATTGCGGGCTTGACCCGCAATCCCCCCCTCAACAATGACAATTTCGAGGCTTTTGAGTATGCTCTCAATCGTTGCGGCAGGTATTTCTTTGCCTACCAGCGAATTAACTTTATTCAGGCTCAGTTCCACCACCGCCTTGCTGACGGGTTGCGGATAAATGTCGATAATATCGCCCGTGATGCTGCCTCCTGCCACTTCTTTGACCAAAAGGGCGGCGCGTTTCAGCACATACAGCGTGTTGTTGGGGTCGGCACCGCGCTCGTAGCGAAACGAAGCATCAGTGTTCAGACCATGCCTGCGCGCCGTTTTGCGGATGCGCGTGGGGTTGAAACAGGCGGATTCGAGGAACACGTCGGTCGTCGCCTCGGTAACGCCCGAATCCAATCCGCCGAACACGCCGGCGATACACATCCCCTCGGTGTCGTTGCAAATCATCAAATCTTTGTCGGAAAGTGTGCGCGTCACACCGTCCAAAGTAACAAACGGCGTGCCTTCGGGCAACGTTTTCACAATTACTGTGCCGCCTTTAATCTGCTTCACATCGAAAGCGTGCAGCGGCTGCCCCGTTTCGTGCAACACAAAATTGGTAACATCCACAATATTATTGATAGAGCGCACACCAATACTCTCCAAGCGGTTTTTTAGCCAGGCAGGACTGTCGCCCACCTTCACACCCTTAACCGTAACCCCCGAATAGCGCGTACATCCCTCATTATCAACTACTTCTACTGCAACAGCAGGCGATTTGTCATCAATTTTGAAGGCATCCACCTTTAACCTTTCACCTTGTACCTGTAAAAAGGCAGCCAAATCCCGCGCCACACCATAGTGAGAGGCAGCATCCACGCGGTTAGGCGTGATGTCCACTTCCAAAATGGCGTCGCTTTCCACCTTATAATATTCGGCGGCGGGCGTGCCTGCTTTGGCATCTTCGGGGAGCACGATAATGCCCTCGTGGGATGTTCCAATGCCGATTTCGTCTTCGGCGCAAATCATGCCGTTGGATTCTTCACCGCGAATTTTCGATTTTTTGATGGTGAACGATTCGTTGCCGGAATAGAGCGTGGTGCCGATGGTGGCTACCACCACTTTTTGTCCTGCCGCCACATTGGGCGCGCCGCAGACAATTTGTTGCGGCTCGCCCGTGCCCAAATCCACCGTTGTAACGTGCAGATGGTCGGAGTTGGGATGGTCGATGCAGGTCAGTACATGCCCGAC
>BNTU01000273.1 GCA_025996835.1 Bacteroidia bacterium | reverse complement strand
GTAGGAGATATAGAAGTAGTTGAAATCAATTAATGATGAAAGATAATAATTGGACAAAGGAAGAAACGATTATTGCTTTTAATGCGTATTGCAAAATACCATTTAAGAGTAGTAGTAAAACGAATCCGACCATAATAAAATATGCAAATATAATTGGGCGGTCGCCTTCGGCTTTGAATATGAAAATTGGAAATTTTGGGCGATTAGACCCTGAACTTAAAAAGCAAGGAATTGTTGGTTTAGTGAATGGAAGTAAACGTGAAGAAGATGTTTGGAATGAGTTTAATGGGAATTGGGAAAAATTGGCTTATGAAAGCGAATTGTTAATTGCAAAATTTCAAAACAAAAAAATTGAAGAAACGATTGATTTTAAATTAGAAAGTATTCCTCAAGGCAAGGAACGAGAAACAATTATCAAAACGAGGGTAAATCAATCATTTTTTAGAAGCACTATTTTATCTTCCTATAATCAAAAGTGTTGCATAACAGGTCTATCTATCCCTGATTTTTTGGTTGCAAGTCATATTGTGCCATGGAAAAAAGATGAGAAAAACAGACTAAATCCACACAATGGACTGTGTCTAAATTCTATCCATGACAGAGCTTTTGACCAAGGTTTTATAACTGTAACAACAGATTATGAAATTAAAATTTCAGGCTATTTTGGTGATTATTTAAAAGAAAAAGCGGTAGTGGATTTTTTTGTTAAATATGATAATCAATCAATTATTTTGCCTGATAAATTTTTGCCTTCAAAGGAGTTTTTGGAGTATCATTATAATAATATTTTTAGGAAATGAAAGAAAAAGTCAATGTTATTTTTGGTGAAGAACAAGTAAATAAAATTCATAATGGCGAAACGCTTACGCCAGATGAAAGGTCGTTGTATATGAAAACGTATTCGTTTGATTCAATTGCAGAAAAAGGTGCCTTTTGCCATGGAATTCACGAAGCTGTTGGTTGGGTTGAATGTTGTATAGAATATGCAGTATAACAAACAATGGCAACAATCAAATTAACACCTATGCAATCGCCTGCATTCCATAGGAATGCATCCAATATCAACACAATAATAAATAAAACATGGAAATTTTACCATACATAGAAGAAAAACTATCCGCCCCGATTTTCAAGGTGATTAGCGAAGCGGCGGATGCTTTGGGGCTGGAGACGTATGTCATTGGCGGGTTTGTGCGCGATTTGCTGTTGCGCCGTCCGTCTAAGGATATTGATGTGGTGGCTGTGGGCGATGGGATTGCTTTGGCGCAGGAGGTGGCTCAGCGGCTGGGAAAACGGGCGCAGTTTGCGTTTTTTAAGAGTTATGGGACGGCGCAGGTGAAGTTTCGGGAGGGGATTGCGGGTCAAGCCCGCAATGACGATGAGCACCGGCTCGATGGCGATGAATATCGGCGCAATGACGATGAAATCGAAATCGAGTTTGTGGGTGCCCGGCGGGAATCTTACACGCGCGAATCGCGCAATCCTGTTGTGGAGCCGGGCACTTTGCAGGAAGACCAAAATCGGCGCGATTTTACGATTAATGCGATGGCTATTTGCTTGAAT
>BNTU01000272.1 GCA_025996835.1 Bacteroidia bacterium | reverse complement strand
TGCAGAACGACTGGTCGGCACCCCTTCCGACACGTCCGCGCAGTTGATGCAATTGCGACAAGCCGAAGCGTTCGGCATTTTCAATCAGCATCACGGAGGCGTTGGGGACGTTCACGCCCACTTCTATCACGGTGGTGGCGACCATAATTTGCGTTTCGCCGGACACAAACCGCTGCATTTCAGCATCTTTCTCGGCGGGTTTCATCTTGCCGTGCAGCATCGACACCTTGTATTCGGGAAAAATCTGCTTGGTTTTTTCAAAGCCTTCGACCAAATTTTGGATGTCCATTTTTTCGCTTTCCTCAATCAATGGATAGACGATATAGACCTGACGACCCTCCTGAAGTTGTTTGCGTACCGATTCGTAGAGGTGTCCGCGTTTTTTTTCGTAGGTGTGCACCGTCTTCACGGGCTTGCGACCGGGGGGGAGTTCGTCGATGACGGACACGTCCAAATCGCCGTACACGGTCATCGCCAGTGTGCGTGGGATGGGGGTTGCCGTCATCACAAGCACGTGTGGCGGGGTTGCGTTTTTCTTCCAGAGGCGCGCCCGTTGCACCACGCCGAAGCGGTGTTGCTCGTCCACGACCACCAAACCGAGGTTGGCAAATTCGACCGTGTCCTCGATGAGGGCGTGGGTGCCGATGACGATTTTTATCTCGCCGTTTTTTATTTTGGGCAGGATTTCCGTGCGCACTTTTTTCTTCGTGGAGCCGGTTAGCAGGGCTATTTCGACAGGCATCCCCGTCAGCAGTTCAGAAATCGTTTCGTAGTGTTGCGTCGCCAAAATCTCTGTTGGTGCCATGATTGCGCCCTGAAAGCCATTGTCGAGTGCGATGAGGACGGACAGCAGTGCCACGAGCGTTTTGCCGCTACCCACATCGCCCTGCAAGAGGCGATTCATCTGCCTGCCGGAATTGGCATCCTGCCGAATTTCTTTGACTACACGCTTTTGCGCACCCGTGAGTTCAAACGGTAAGTGATTGAAATAGAAGTAATTAAAAAACTCACCCACTTGCGAAAATCGCAAGCCGGCGATGCGCTTCTCGCGGTATTTCGTAATCCGCAAGATATTGAGTTGCAGATAAAACAACTCCTCAAATTTCAGTCGGTATTGCGCCTGCCGCAACATTTCGGGTGTCTGCGGAAAGTGAATGTTTCTGAGTGCGGTATCCAGCGAAACAAGATACGCCTTGTCGGTAATCTCCTGCGGAAGCGTTTCCGGCAGGGGCGTTTTAATATTTTCAAGTATCTGAGTGATAATCTTTTGAATGGCGCGCGAATGGAGAAACGCATTTTTCATCCGCTCCGTGGTGTTGTAAAGCCCCTGCACCCCCAATTGACCGTCGTAAAACTTGTTTTCCGTTTCCAATTCGGGGTGAGCCACTTGCAGACGGTGCCCAAACACGGTGGGCTTGCCAAAGAGAATGTACTCCGTAGTTTCGTTGTAGGTGGTCATGATGTGCTTGAGCATCTGAAACCACACCAAGTCGATGCTGCCCGTGTCGTCGCTGAACACCGCCGACAGCCGCCGTTTGCTCCCCTCGCCGCGTATTTGAAAGTCGC
>BNTU01000271.1 GCA_025996835.1 Bacteroidia bacterium | reverse complement strand
GCCCGCACTACAAGCCTGACTTCCCGAAAAGGGGCTTTCTGTTCCTTCAAAGGAATTGTCACTTCCTTGTAATGACTGTGTACCTGTTTTGTCTTACCTACAACAAGTTCATACGTTTCTTTGCCTGTACGAAATACGGTTTTTCCCAAATTCAGATTCCTCCCGAATGAACCATTGTCAAACTCAAGCGTCAGAGGCGAATCGCCAACCAACGATTTTTTCTTGTACATGACACTGTACACAGGGGTTTCAGCCAAGCGGAAAGTAAACCCGATATTTCCGTCGGGAGATGACAATTTGACCGTTTTTTGGGCGGACACCGTAGCGGATGCCAACATACATGCGATACTGAATACTACTACTTTAATTACTTTAATTTGTTTCATTTCTTTAATTATTTTTAATTATGTGATAAAATTAGTTTGCATACATACAAAAATGTTATTGTTCATCAGTTGTTTCCATCATCAATTCCCAAATTCCCCGCGCACTTTGGTACATCAAAGCTCTGGCTTTGGGCATCTCGTTGAACCAATAGGCTCCGGGCGAGGAAAACCAGAACCCGTTCTCGTCGTTTAGCCAGCATTGCATATAAACACCTTTACCGGTCAGCAAGGCTTTCTTCTTCAGGTCTTCCTTACTGCTGATTTTTCCCCAATGGTACATACTCGCGGCAAGGTTGTAGGCGACTCCCGGCCACACTTCGTATTCGTGAGCCATCTCGTATTCGCTGGTTTTGATGCCCGGCTCGCCTTGCAGATTCAATATATTCGCTGCACCCAAATCGCCGACGCCATCTCCGTCATAATCCCTTATCGGTTTGACTAAACGCTCAAAACATTGTTCAAAGTGCGAGGTCATACGTTTCGCGTCCAACGCGGAAGGAAGTCCGAACACATCGGCGCACCGTTGACCCAACATGGCATCTGCCATCAGGAAGGGGATAGTTTCGTTGTACTGATAATATTTCAATGTCTCATTCCAGAATTGCTTCTCGCTGTTTGGTCTTGCTTTTGCCAATTGTTCATTGGCTTGCTGCAACATATTTGCATCATTCCGGTAAGTCGCCATTTCTTTCAAGGCGTCCAAAGAGGTAATCCATAATACGGCATTCATGAGTTTGTTTCCGACGTATTCCGAACTTGTCATTTCGGTAATTCCGTCGTCATTTTTGTCGGTTGCTACCTGATAATTAAAGGAACGTTTGATAGCGGACCAACATTCAGCCAAAAATGCATCGTCTTTATACTGTTTCCAGTACATAAACGTCTGTTGAATGAATTTGGGCGAAAATTCAGACCACGGCGTGGTTTCCATGCCCGGTTTATATGCTTTCACATATAAATCAGGATTGTTGAACATATCCTGACTCGGACCGCCCAAATCATGCGGACAACTTCCCAATGCGGTTGTCATGATGATATCGGAATATGCCAGTAAAATATCCCTTTCGTTTTTGGGCCATAAATCGCGAGTAGCGCGTACTGCTTGATGACGCACATCGAATGTTTCAAAATAATAGTAAGCCGTGCATTCCATCGCTCCTGATATGTGTTGCCCTTTGCGATTTCCG
>BNTU01000270.1 GCA_025996835.1 Bacteroidia bacterium | reverse complement strand
ATTTTGTATATAATTCGTTTTCAACATTGTTGCTTTTCGATATACAAGAGTTTACAGACCATTGGTTTGCAACCGGTAGCCCCACGTTTATAGTCAATATCCTGAAAGAGCACAATGATGTGCAGTCATTGATGGTGCCATTTCAGATGCAGGATTCAGACTTCGACAGTTTTGATATTCAGGCGATAGACCCACGCATATTGATGTTTCAGACAGGCTATCTGACGATAATAAAGAAAGAACAAGACCCCTTTGACAGCACTATGCTTTACACATTGGGTGTCCCCAACGAAGAGGTGAATCGAGCATTAACGCGCCATTTATTAGCCAATTATGCCGAAATTTCGTTGCCGGAAGTGAACGAGGGATGTCGGCAAATGATGCGGCAACTTGTGTCGGGCGATTCGCAGCAGTTTGAGCGCAGCCTGCAAGCCATGTTTGCGCGCATTCCCTACCAATTGTGGGGCAACGATGAAAAATATTATCATTCCATGTTGCTATTGTGGCTGAATGCATTAGGCTTCAAACCGGATGCCGAAATGTGCACCGACAAAGGGCGGATAGATGCCGTGTGGACGTGGCAAGAGCGGGTAGTGATTGCCGAAGTGAAATATGCTGCAAGTGACGGCGGTAAAGATGCTACAAGCAACGCCGCTACAATAGCCCAATTATTAAACACAGCATTGGCACAAATCCGCGAAGTCCGCTATTATGAACGTTATGCGGGCGAAAACAAGCGCATCGCACTGCTGGGAGTGGCATTTGTGGGGAAAGAGATTGTTTGTCGGATGGAAGAATTATCAAATAATTAAAAAGCATCATGTTACAAGAATTACCTATTGGAATACAGTCGTTTGCGAAATTGCGTACGAATGATTGCTTGTATGTTGATAAAACGAAGGAAATACATCGTCTTATCACTTCCGGCACCACGTTCTTTTTGTCGCGCCCGCGTCGGTTTGGAAAGTCGCTGCTGGTGAGCACGATGGAAGAAATCTTTACAGGACAGAAAGACCTGTTTAAAGGGCTTTGGATTGAGAATAATTGGGATTGGACGAAGTCGTATCCTGTGATTCGTTTAGATTTTGGGGGGATAAACAATAATACAGCCGAGGGTTTGAGAGAAGACCTTGATGCAAGTGTTTGTGCTATAGCCCGACAGCATAATATCACATTGACACGAAAGGGTGGCGGAGGATTCCGTGAGTTAATAGAAAATCTCCATTACGCCAAAGGTCAGCAAGTGGTTGTTTTGATTGACGAATACGACAAACCCATTATTGACAATCTGACAGACATTACGCGAGCAGAGGCAAATCGCACAATACTGCACGATTTCTATCAGATATTGAAAGCCGCCGATGAGCATCTGCACTTCGTATTTTTGACGGGCGTATCCAAATTTTCCAAAGTATCCATCTTTTCGGGGCTAAATCATTTGCGCGACATTACACTTGATGCCCGATTTGCCACCATTTGCGGCTATACACAGGCGGAGTTGGAGTCTTATTTTGACCCCTATATTGCACAGATGAGCCAAAAGGAAGAACTGACCAAACAGCAAACAATAGAGA
>BNTU01000269.1 GCA_025996835.1 Bacteroidia bacterium | reverse complement strand
TAGTTTGAAAGCAACAGCCGCTTTTACAGGCGATGTTGTAACAAACCGGATTGAAATCGAACCGGGAGCTGTTTTCAACGGCACCTGTAAGATGCAATAAAAAAAAACTTTGTCATTTTTTTTTGAATTGTTTTGATAGATACCGTTTGTTCCGTCAAAACAATTCTTTTTTGTTGTTGGCATCAATCCAGCGGATGGTGAAACCGCGCCGTTCCATACCGCGAAACCACGTCATTTGCCGCTTGGCAAACTGGTGAATCGCGATTTCGAGTTGGTCGTGCATCTCCTGAAATGTTAATTTTCCAATAACGTGAAGCGTCACAAATCGGTATTCAAGTCCGTAATACATCAGGTCTTCGGGCGAAAGCCCCGATGCCAAAAGCGATTGCACCTCCTCAATCAGCCCCTCGCGAAGGCGGTCGTCGAGGCGTTTGCTGATTTTTTGCCGCCGCAACTCGCGGTCGATGTCAATACCCAAAATCAGGCTCTCAACGGGCGGATAAGCCACCTGCAAGGGCGTTTTGGGTACCGCCGGAAAGTCGTAGCCGCGCAGCACCGACTCAATGTAAAGCCCCGACCCACCGCACAAAATCGCCTGCTTGCCCCGCGCCTTGATGTCCGCAAAAGCCGCGTGAAAATCATTCTGAAAGCGATAGACATTGTATCGTTCGCCCGCGTCGCAAATGTCGATGAGGTGATAGGGCACGGCACGGTCGCCCACGCGGTAGTCGCCCAAATCCTTGCCCGTGCCAATCGTCATGCCGCGATACACCTGCCGCGAATCGGCAGAGATGATTTCCGCATCCAATTCCAGAGCCAGCCGCACCGCAAAAGCCGTTTTGCCGGATGCAGTGGGTCCTAACACCGTGATGAGGTTTGCTGTTTCCATTTGTGCAAAAGTACAACAAAAAATCGTAACTTTGCACAAAATTATTTTGTATGAAATATCCCAATATACGCGAGGAAGAACTCAAAAACAGCGTGGCAACGGATTTCTTTAAGGATTTCGATTGCGACAAGATTGTCGGCTTCATTGATTTTGCGGTTAAAGTGAAACGCAATGACGAATATTTACTTTGGGCTGAGGCAAAGCAAAAGTCCACCGATATAGTGGCGATGCTCACGCAGTTGGTGCTCACCATCGGCAAAGCCCGCACGTTCGACAAAATGATGCCGCCGCCCTTTCTTGGCTGCTTCGACTGCGAAAAAATTGCCTTCGTGCCCTATTCCGAAATTCAGCACATTTTCTATCAAAACGATTTTAACTGGAAAATTACACCCTCAAACACTGAAACGAAGGAGTTTAGGCTGGTTTACGAGCAAATTAGCAAGATATTAAACAACGACACCCCTTGGAATACTTATGTTTTTGATTTTGAGCGCGATGAGAAAGAATTGCGGCGATTTATCCGCGAAAACTTCATTGTTGGAAAATCGGATATTTCAAAAATTAAAATCGACAAAAATAATTTTATTATCATTTATGGCAAATGGCTCGAAACGGTGAAACCAACGATTGCTGTAAATTGGGATATAGCGAAAAAAGCAGGAATTATTGATGGCGATTTTTATCTT
>BNTU01000268.1 GCA_025996835.1 Bacteroidia bacterium | reverse complement strand
CTCGTCAGGGACGAAGACCATTACCGGCTTCGTGTACGACGAAGCCGGAGATGCAATCCCCGGTTCCACCATCACCATCAAAGGAAGCACTCGTGGAGTGGCGACCGACTTGGATGGTTCATTCAAAATAGACGTTTCGCCGACGGATGTTTTGGAAGTTTCTTTTTTGGGCTATGACACCTACACTGTGACGGTGGGTGACAAGGCGAGTTTTGTGATTCCACTCAAGCCCAAAGCGAATGAGTTGGATGAAGTGACTGTGGTGGCTTTCGGCAAGCAAAAGAAAGAAAGCGTGATTTCGTCCATTACCACCATCAACGCCAAGGATTTGAAGGTGCCGAGCAGCAACCTCACCACTGCTTTTGCAGGACGTGTGGCAGGTTTGATTTCCTATCAGACCAGCGGCGAACCCGGGCAGGACAACGCGAGTTTCTTCATTCGCGGTATCACCACTTTTGGTGCTGAAGCCAAGAAAGACCCGCTCATCCTGATTGACGGGATGGAACTGACCACCGACGATTTGGCGCGGCTGAATACCGACGACATCGCCAGTTTCTCCATCATGAAAGATGCCACCGCCACCGCGCTTTACGGTGCACGCGGCGCCAACGGCGTGATTATGGTAACCACCAAGGAGGGAACCGAAGGCTCGACACGTATCAATGTGCGCATTGAAAATTCCTTTTCAAGTCCGACATCCAGAATTGCGACGGCTGACCCGGTAACGTATATGCGGATGCAAAACGAATCGGTGCTGACACGCAACCCTACGGCAGCAGCCATCTACACGCCCGAAAAGATCCGCATGACGGAAGAAGGGCGTTATCCGGATATTTTCCCGGCTACAGACTGGTATGACTCCATGTTCAAAGACGTTATCAGCAACCAGCGCGCCAATCTGAGTGTCAGCGGCGGCGGAAAGGTGGCGCGATATTATGTCGCCGCCAACATCACACAAGACAACGGTAATCTGACAGTGGACCGGAGAAACAACTTCAACACCAATATCAGCCTGACCAAATACGCGGTGCGTTCGAACGTCAATGTCAATCTGACCAAAACGACAGAACTCGTCCTGCGCTTGAGTTCCTCGTTCGACGAATATACCGGACCTATAGACGGCGGATCAGAAATGTACAAAAAAGTGATGCAGGCAAATCCTGTATATTTTAAACCCTACTATGAGCCGGATGCAGAAAATGCGTACGTAAAGCACATCCTGTTCGGCAATTATGAACAAGGCAATTATATCAATCCTTACGCCGAATCGCAGAAAGGCTATAAGGATTACAGTACCAACATGACGCTCACGCAGTTTGAAGTGAAACAGAAATTGGACATGGTCACCGATGGTTTATCACTCAGGGCGATGGTCAATATGAACCGTTTTTCCGAATTTTCTACCGTCCGCCAATATTCTCCATTTTACTACAATATGGAGTCTTACGACCTGACGGACGGCTCCTACAAGTTATGGCGACTGAATCCGAGCGGCGGGGACGAGACTATTCTACCTTCTCCGGGAAGCCGGAACATCAATACAATGTTCTATTTGGAATCGGCGCTGGAATACAACAAGCAGATAC
>BNTU01000267.1 GCA_025996835.1 Bacteroidia bacterium | reverse complement strand
AAAAATACAAAGCGTTGAAAATCAAATCATTACAACGCTTTGCGGTTTGAAAAATTTTCACTACTTTTGGTGCGTGAAACAAACAAAAAAGCAATAAAAAGCAATTTCAGATGACAAAAGTACAAAAAATTTCGAAGAACATCACTCCTTTTGCGGGAGTTTATTTTGCAAACGACGAATTTATCAATTCGAGATTAGGCGAACTGATTGATAATCAGTTAGGTGAGCGGAGTTCAACCAAGGGTTATTCCTACAGCAATCTGTTCCGCAATTTTTTCAATCTTACGCTCAGCGGCGGTGAATGTGTCGAAGATATTCAGCAGCATTTTCGCCCGACTTTGGAGCAAATTCCGGGTAATGAGGTAGCCAGTGCCGATACTTTGCTGCGCTGTTTCACCGAATTGGCTACCGAGAACACGCAGGTGGTTTCTTCGAACGGCAAAACATATCAATTCAATATCAACGAAAAGCTCAATGACCTGAATGTCAAGTCATTAATTCTTACCAAGCAACTCAAAAAAGGGGAGTTTTGCGATTTTGATTACGACAACCAAATCATTGCACACGAAAAATGGGATGCCAAAAAGACCTATAAGATGAACACCGGCTACTTTGGCGGTGCAGCCACAATCGGCAATATGATAGTCTATTACGAAAATCGAGATGGTAATGCCAACGTAAAGCTTGCCCAGGCAGAAACACTCAAGCGAGCATATAAAGTATTGAATGACAATGGGATAAAAGTAAATAATTCCCGCATGGATGCCGGTTCGTATTCCAAAGAGATTATTGAAACGGTGGCTGCCAATAGTCAACATTTCTACATTCGCGCCAACCGTAGCGATGCAATGACTGAACAAATCAGTCAAATAACTGATTGGCAGACAGTTGAAATAAATTACAAAATATATCAGGTGGCTTCTATACCGTTTACGCAATTTTTTGCAGACAAAAATTATCGCCTTGTAGTAGCACGTGAAAAGACCGGCGACCCGCAATTAGACCTCTTTGAAGGCGAAAAATTCAAATATCGCAGCATCCTTACCGACAATCATGAACAGACTGAAACAGAGGTCATTGTGTATTACAATCAGCGCGGCTCAAGCGAGAAAATCTTTGATATTCAGAACAATGACTTCGGTTGGGGACATCTTCCAACTTCGAACATGAACTCCAACACCACCTATCTGATTATCATGGCAATGTGCAAAAATTTTTTCAACTATCTGATACAAAAAGTGTCGCAGGTGTTTGGTGACATTTTGCCTACTTCGCGACTTAAACGGTTTATATTCAGATTTGTATGTGTCCCAGGAAGGTATGTTTACCGCGGCAGGCAGTGGGTACTGCAACTCTACACCACACGCCCTTACGAAAGGGTTTTTGTATAAAAACCCATGCAAAATGCAGCCTCTGACAATGCGAGGCAGGGATTGCTGTGGTTTGCCTCTAAAAAATGATAAATTCAGCTGAAATTTTCTCTCTACATCGCCTCTTTTTCTCCTGTTGTTCCTGAATGTCGCCCCAAAATTTTCAAAAATCGGGCATAAAATTTTTCGGCAAAGTACCGCTTTTTTGGCTTGCGGATTTAAGG
>BNTU01000266.1 GCA_025996835.1 Bacteroidia bacterium | reverse complement strand
ACGATGACAGTTATTTTGTTTCCCTGCTGTTTTACATGGGGCTGCTTACTATCAAGGGTCGGCATCAGTTTCAACTTAAATTAGGGATTCCCAACTATTCCATCAAAACATTGTATTGGGAATATCTCGTGAAGTTACTGCAAGAAACATCTCCCGATATGAGCATTCAATCGCAACCATTGAACGAAGCTATTTATGCGTTGGCAATGGACGGCGATGTAGAGCAGTTTATCGCCTATGTTTCGGAGAATGCTTTTAGCAAATTCTCCGACTACGACCTGCAGCGTTACGATGAAAAATATATTAAAACCCTGCTGCTGGCATATCTGTTTATGAGTAAGGTTTACGTTCCGATGAGCGAATACGAAGCCGTTCCGGGGCGGGTAGATATATTTCTGCAACGCAGTCCGCGGTTGCCGCAGATAAAATATGAATGGCTGTTTGAGTTGAAATACTGCAAAACAGATGCCACCGAAGCCGAAATTGTTCAACAACAGAAAAAAGGTAAGGAACAGATGCAGCAATATGTTGGCTCGCACCGCTTGGGAAGCCGCCCCGACCTGAAAGCCGCAGTCATTGTGTTCATCGGCAAAAATAAATACAGAATATCTGAAGTTTGATTTTTACAACGGCTATGCCACTACGGGGTTGCTGGGAGGAGGTGGTGCCATCTACCCCGCACTGCGCTATCGCTTGTACGGGGTTATCAAAATTGTACCCCATACGGGGTAGATTGAAGACCTACGGTCTTCCTTGTCATCATAAATTTAATGCGTTGAACCTTGGTGAGTTATTGGGCGAAAATGGCATTCTCAATTATTTTGCCTACCTTTGTGGTCTAAATCCCACAAAAGATGGAAACAAAGCAATACAAAAGATTGCCTTATGGCAATTCGGATTTCAGGAGGATTATTCTTGAAAACTATGCCTACGTGGATAAAACCATGTATATTGAGATGTTGGAAAAAGAAACTAACCCCAATCAGTTCTTCATCCGCCCGCGCAAGTTCGGCAAGAGTTTGTTTTTCATGACATTGTCGTATTATTACGACCTCAATCAGGCGGAAAATTTCGACAAGTTGTTTGGCGGTCTGTATATCGGCGAACATCCTACGCCGGAAAGGAACTCGTATGCGGTGTTAAAATTTGATTTTTCGGGGTTGGATACTTCCGGCGAAGCACAATTTGTGAAGTCTTTTTCCGAAAAAGTGCAGGATACGGTGACTGCTTTTATCAACACTTATCGTAATATTATCCCTGACAGCAAAGCTCTCATTCAGAAAATAGATAATGAAAAAAGGGGCATTGGTTCTTTACAAATCGCCTTTACAGCAGTAGAATCCGCAGGAAAAGGAATATATATCATCATCGACGAATACGACCATTTCGCCAACGACCTCATCGCCATGGGTAAACGTCAGGGGAAAGATTTGTATAAATCCGTGATAGCAGCCAACGGTGTGGTGCGCGATTTCTACGAAAGAATAAAAGATGGTGCCAAATCATCTCTCGTGAACCGCACGTTCATCACAGGTATTTCGCCGGTGATGCTCGACGACCTCACCAGCGGCTACAATATTGCCACTATACTCACCC
>BNTU01000265.1 GCA_025996835.1 Bacteroidia bacterium | reverse complement strand
TACAAGGCGAGATATTCGACGAACTGTTTGAATTAGCAGAATTTGAAAATTTAAAAGAAGAAGATATGACAACGTACACAAAAAATCTGTTAAAGTACAACGATGTACGAAATGAATACGAGTGTGCTCGTGAAGATGGCCACGAAGCGGGACTGCAAGAGGGTCGTGAAAAGGGCATACAAGAGGGGCTGCAGCAAGGCATACAGCAAGGTGTGATGCAAGGCATACAGCAAGGCATGCAAAATATGCAAAAAGGCATCCGGCAAACCACGTATGAAATTGCACAAAAGTGCATTCAGGAAGGGATATCCCTCGACTTAGTCATTAGAATAACCGGACTCTCCCCCGAAGAATTGAGAGAAATACGGTTGGGTTAAATTGTGCTCGCTCGCAGTTAAACCTGTCAGGTCTTAAAGACCTAACAGGTTTTTAAAAAGCAGGCTTAACTGTGGAGGGTTAAGCCTGCTTTGCTATCGCAATTTGATTTTTTAGTGTGTCAAAGTAATTGCATATGACATACCGACAAGGCGATTACCACTATTTTCTATCTGAAAATAGAAGAAATCTTCCTCACTTTCCAGGTACAAATAATTGTCACTAACTTCCCAAGTTCCGGTAAACGAATCTTCACCCGTGATAGCGAGAGTATAAGCAGTGGCAGAGGTAAACGTTAAAGCCCATGTAGCACCGTCAGCTGTTCCCGTGTAGGTTCTGTTCGCCAAAATCTTTGCGGCAGTTTCTATGGCAGCAAAATTGGAATTGGGTTGAAAATACCACTTCAGACCGCCCGGCACTGTGGTCGTCATTGTCTGGGTGCTGTTGACGGTTATCGTTCTCCCTGTTTGCACGTAGCGCGTAGTTTCTTCTTGGTAGACAGCATTCCATCCCGGCTTGAGGGATTGATTGACAGTTATATTATCAATGTCATACCGAGTGTAATCACCGGTTTCATCACGATTAAAATAGCCGTTACCATTGCCATAATTTACATACTTTTGTTTAGTTGTGTCCCTCTCGATAGCCGATCCGCTTGCGGAAATTGCCTTATCTGCATAGACAAATGTGACACTTGCGGATGTGTTTTCGTATGTTGTATCTCTTTCAGCTTCCCTTGGGTAGCTGTTGGTAGCGGAAGGAGCTGTGTTTGTGTAGAAAAAATTACCTACATTCATGTTGCCTTTGAATGCCAGAATATCCCGCACACTGCGCTTTTTGGCACCGGCATCACCGCTTACTGTTAGCCAATCCGCCTTTTGCCGTGCAGGAAGCACAGAATCAAGCAGTTCGGAAGGAACTGTTGTTGGCCAATTGAGCGCAAAGCCACCATCCTCATACTTCTCTTTCAGCAACTCATACGTTGTTACCCCGCTGCCACTGTCGTACCAAACAATGACTTTTACCGAATCAATCTTTGTGTTAAGGGCAGCTCCACCTTCCACATTTTTTGATTCATCAGCGATAGCACCGGCATCTTTCGCCGCCGGCGCCGCCGGCTCGTCATCGCTACACCCACTAAAAACACTCACACTTGCTGCCAGAGCAGCCATAAAAAACACTTTCTTGTTCATAACATTTATATTTTAAAAATTTATAATTTCC
>BNTU01000264.1 GCA_025996835.1 Bacteroidia bacterium | reverse complement strand
GCGTCAGGTGACGGGGGTTCGAACGTGGCCTTTCCCGATTTCAAGGAACCCTCCAGGCCGGTACCCCCCCCCCGGGGGGTTCGTTTAATGGTAAGGGGGGACCCGGGGCTGCAATTTCGGCCTGCGTCTGACACAAAGCCGGAAAGGGCCTCGGCCCCTGAAAGGGGAATCGCCACCTCAATAATCTGCGCCGACTCTTGAGGCGCCTCATGCGCTGCTTCAGCGCAAATTTTTTGCCCCCCCCCCCCCCAAGAGGATGCTACTCAACAGCAAAGGTCTTGCAAGCTTTGCAAACTTTGCAAAGTCGCTGACCTTCTTTTTTTTGCATTTTTTTCTCATCTGCATAAAAATTAAATTTAAATTGTATAACAAATTGTTGTTGTGAATTGCCACCATGACAACTCGGCGGCAAAGGTAAAGAATGTTTTTTAAACAACAAGAGTTTTTCATAACTTTAACATTATTTATATTAATGTTTGTTAAAACACTTGGTCAACTATCCCGTATATGTAACTTTCTCTGTCTCAACTGCGGTGAGCATCCCTATTTTTATTTTTCCACAACTTCAAACAATTCTCCGTCGTATTTTTCTTTCAACTTGACCGAAAAGCCTTTTTCTGCCAAGTCTTTCCCCGATAAGGTAGCGATGACTTTTCCTGCGTAGCCCTGTTTTACGATGTATGTCGTGTTGGGATTGAGCCAGGGGATGACTACGAGGCGCGATTCCTCCACAGCCCCATGCCTGAACACTCCTACCAATCCGCCGCTGCCGGTTTCCGTATTCAGGCGGCTAAAGCCGTCCCAGAAGCCTTCTTGCGGTTCGCCAAAACCCGGTAAATCCTGACGGAAAGACATAAATCCATGTCTTGCTTCTAATTTCTTTATCCATTCTGCCCATAACTTATAGGTTTTCCTTTCCGCAGTGGAGAGTTTGCGGGGGTCGCCCAACATAATGGGCAGGGTGCCGGTCAAGGACTTAAATGCCAATAAATGGTCTTTGGAATCCATCTGCATGTTGCCGATGACGAGTGAGGTGGCGGGCAGAGCGGGCGTGCGTCCCCATGCCAAATTGCGCACACGAAGAGGACCTATCAGAGTCGTCTGCTCGACATTGGCGAGCCAATTGCCTTCGGCATGTTTGGCAATACCGTAATCCATCAGTTGGAGTTTGCCGGCAGTCTCGAAAGTACAATCAATAAAGAGTTCCGGCACTTCTCGATGCAGTTCATCAAAAAGTTGCATGCAGCGCCGATAAATCACTTCGTAGGATTCCTCTCTGTCGCGATGATAGGGATGATTGTCGGCATAACAGCCTGACCTGTCGCGGTCATGAACGTAAGCGCTGGCGACAATCGACAAATCAAGTTTAAAATAAGACAAACCATGCTCTTTTGCCAAATGCAGAGCAACCTTTTTGATGTAGTCGTACCATTCGGTTCCCATACAGGCTGTTCTATTTTGTCCTTCTGCGACATGCAGATTGCTTAATTGCCCATCTTTCCCAACAATAAACCATTCGGGATGTTCTTTGAAATACGTCCTGTTGGTGGGGTCAGCGATGGCAACACTTAACCAGAGTCCGGGTTTCATCCCCAGCGATTTAAT
>BNTU01000263.1 GCA_025996835.1 Bacteroidia bacterium | reverse complement strand
TTATAAATCTTGTGAAAATCGTGGTTCAGACATTTATTCCCAACTCGGATTTTGCTTCAAATTAGGATTAATATTCATATCATTCAACGGAATAGGCCACAGATTATCGCGAAATTGGAAGCGACGCGCCTGCTTAATACTCAACTGAAAGAAATCATTTGCATTACCGGCATTACCAATCCAGCCCATAGTTGGCTTGTTAAACTCTTGAGTAGCCAGCTTATAGCGCCGTACATCAAAAAAGCGTGACCCTTCAAAAGCCAACTCGATGCTACGTTCCCGGAGAATGATGTCGAGCATACCCGCCTTTTCCCGGTGGTGGTTGAGGTAATTGGATGTAACCTTCGTGGCATCTGCCCACACATCTTCCACATTGGGAATGCCTGCACGGGTGCGCACTTTGTTGATAGAAGCGAGTGCCGCTGCCGGTCCGTTCACCTCATTCTCACACTCCGCCTGCATCAAGTATAGGTCTGCCAGACGGATAATCGGAAAGGGGGAGTTTTGAAAGCGACCGTCGCCGGAGCGCGTTTCGGGATCAAGAAATTTATGAACGGCTATGCCCGAAGAAAACCACTGAACACCCCCCCCCGAAACTTCTCGTACCGCCGAATGTATTGGCATACAGAGATATAGGTATCGTCCTTACAAATTGCCGCCAATAGCCGCCGGTAACGCCCAAGTTGGTATAGAAACGCATTTCGCGGTTGAGATAGAGATAAGACGTTCTGTAGTCCGACTGCAAAATACCCATCCACTCTTCGTTGCCGGGCACCGTGACATCAGGCGTTGACGCAAGGTCATATTTCAGCATCTGGTTGAACGCCAAATCCGCATTGATGGGTAGCCCGTTTTTGGTGTAGAACCGTTCGAGCATCTCATAGTTGGCACCAAGAGAATTATAGGAACTCACACCCGCATTATAGTTATTACTAATACTCGGATCATCGTGGCCCCACACGTTCTGGCCATCTATCTCGTTGCTCATACCAAGGGCATCAGTATAGTTTTCTCCTGAGCGATAAATAGACGTGGCTCCTTGCAGCGAGATAGCACTACCAGCGGTATATGTTCGTCCCCATATCAATTCTTGGTTCCACCTTTCGATGGGTGCCATCTTGTTAGAATAAAACAGTTTCATTCCGACCGGATTTCTCAATATCCAGATATCGTCATCATCCGTAGAGGTACTACTTTTATTGAACACATACAATCCGGGGGAGCCATGCGATTCACAGAAGTCTATCGCTTGGGTAACGGCTGTCAAGGCATCCTGCCATTTCTGCGGAGCTGGGGTTTGCGGGAAGAAAGGCTGTCCATCGAAATCAAGGAAGCTGACGTAGTCAGTATTGCCGTTGAAGAACGGGCTGGCACGCAACAGATATACTCGCGCGAGTATGGCGTAAGCTATTTTTTTGTCTATCATACCCAGATTGAGCGTCTCCGTCTTGTCTTTCAAGTCGGGGATAGCCTCTTCGATAAGGTTGGTGACGTAGTTGAAACAGGCATCCACTTTCTCTCTGCGCCCCATGACTACATCATCCGGCTCATCCACATTGATGTTGCGGTCCACGATAATGATAGGCCCGTAATACTCAATCAGCTGATAGTGAAAATA
>BNTU01000262.1 GCA_025996835.1 Bacteroidia bacterium | reverse complement strand
AGTACAATGGCTTTGTCAGCCTTACTGTTCGCAGGATGCAGCAGTGACAACGACAGTGAAGTGACACCTGGTGTCAAAAACAGCGATTACGTGGGAGATGGCGTAATTGAGTTTAGTTCAGGGAGAATTGCTGAACTAAGAGTGAGCGAGGCAAGCGGAATTGTTTCCTGGAGCAATAACGATGAAATTGCTATCGCTATGGTAAACACTGGTGCATTGACGATTCACACAGGCTACGCAGGTGTTGTCTATAAAACGCCTGCCACCTTAGGGGGCAGCTTGGGATCATTTACGCATTCCACCACCACCAAGCTAACTTATCCCTCGGGACTTACCAGTGCTAATTTCGATTTTGTTGCTATTTATCCGACCCCAGCATCAGCATCAACTACGTTAGACACTACTAGTGCTGCTTCTCCTGGTGATCTTGAAAAAATATCTATTAATTTGGCTAATCCTGCTCAACAAAAGGATTGGATGGTTGCCTTTGTTAACAACGGTGGTGGTGGTTATAACAAATCAGCAGATGCCGGTACAACTATTCCTCTGGCTTTTGAGCATTTGTTGACTAAATTAGTTTTAAGGGTGACTAAAGATCCCACCGATACCGATGTGCCTGACTTTAATATTGCTCCCAATCAGCTAGATGTTTTTGTGACTGGTAGTGCGGTTAACACTACCGCTGAGATTACATTCCATCCGGGCGCAAAACCGACTATCGAGACCGAAGCTGCCCCATCAACAGATATAAAAGCAACTCTAAAAGGAACACGCCAGGCTATCTTAGCGGAATTTGAAGTTTTCTTGTTTCCTATTGGTGCTGCTGGACCTGGTACTTATCTGCTTGAATTTAGAGTGGGGGGTAGAACTTTCCTAGCCGACTTGTCAACAAAAATAAATAGTTCCTCTGGTTTGGAAATCTCAAAGAAATATACTTTAAATGCAGAATTGAGAGGCTCTAGTGTGTCTCTTTCCGCGACTATAGGTGACTTCGATGAAATAGCTCCCTGGACTGGTGGTTTCTTTGAATAATTGACACAGACAAACTCCCTTGTCTGCATCACGGTTATTTAGTAAGATTAAGAAGATTATCAGGATGATTAGCCATCTTGGTAATCTTCTTGGTTTATTGGAGATTGGCATGTTGCAAATATAAAAAAATGTCGTACCTTTGTACAAAATTTATTAACGTAATAATGTAAAATATGGCAACAATAGCAGCGGAAGCAATAAACGACGTGAGAGTAGAGCATGGCGAGGTAAATCCGGCTCCGGTAAGAAAATCTAAATTTACTGAGTTTTGGGAAAAATACCCCAATGGTACCACAATAGTTTATGACAGAAGAGCCGTAATGAAATAAATTACTACCTTTGCCGCCGAAAAAGAACATAAAAATATAGAGAATATGAGCATTGACGCAACAGTGAACAAAAATTACACAGATGTAGCACACGGCTACAGCATTTCTTTTGACAATATCCGCCGTGGATGGTATCGCTTTTGTAGCAGATGCTTGGATTATTGGGATTTATTCACAATTTGGTTGAACCGAAATGGGGAAACAGTTCCATTTGAGGAGTTTATGGCAGAAGAAAATAAAAGACGCGGAATAGATGCAATA
>BNTU01000261.1 GCA_025996835.1 Bacteroidia bacterium | reverse complement strand
CCGGCTCATCGGGGAGGTCTGCTTCCAGTTCCAACGCCGGATTTTCTTCGAGTTCCTGAATAATCCGTTCCTGCATTTCAAGGGCAGTCAATTCCAGCATTTTGACTTGCTGAATTTGCAGAGGTGAGAGTTTCTGCTGCTGTTTTAATGTTTGTTGTTGCCAAAGAGCCATTTTCT
This sequence comes from Bacteroidia bacterium, assembly GCA_025996835.1. Lineage (GTDB taxonomy): Bacteria > Bacteroidota > Bacteroidia > Bacteroidales > Azobacteroidaceae > Azobacteroides. The sequence continues at coordinate 1,451 of BNTU01000261.1, read as the reverse complement.
TGATTTACGGAATATTCAACCCTAACTTCATCCCAAATACGGGATAAACACCTTTGTACCCGAAGCCAAACGAGGTTTCGTTATATGCCCGTTTGTCCGGATTGTAGAAACTGTGGGCATAGCCAAGCCCACCATAAAATTCTATCATGTATTTGTGCGTAAAAAAGGAGCGGACGCCGATGCACAAATTGCCGAGCACTTTGTTGAACTGTTGGTGGGTATTCTGTGAGCCATACTCATAAAAGACTAAACCATCCTCCTCGTAGGGCAAAAAATTCCAGTCCAAATAACCCACATTGTAATAGGTGTAGGCAACATTTGCGCTAAAATAGATGGTTTTCCAAGCATAATATTTATACGTGCCACCGAGTCCAAATCCGCTGAGTTCTGTGAACCGGTAGAAATCGGAATTGGATGTGACATGACCACCTTCTTCGGGGTCAGACAAATAAAGCCCACTTTCTGTAATTTCGCGATACGACAAAATATATCCGGTAACATTCAATTCAACCCATTCCCTGGCACTCAACCGTTTCTCCACATTCAACCGAAGCCCCCCATTGAACAAATAAAACGGCTCCACAGACACCGCATAATTGGGCAATTCCGCATCGCCTTTACCCTTATCATTGGCATTGTCCTTACCGTCATTGCGGGCTTGACCCGCAACCCCCTCCCCAAGAGAACCCTGTTCCTGAGCGTGCAAACAAGCCCCTCCCAAAAACAAACAAAACAATAAAGCTAATCCACTGTGTTTCATAATCTTACTCCTTTACCGTTAATATTTTGCTGACAAATTGCAACCGCTCTCCCGCATAATCAAACTGATACAACCCCATGTCGGTAGAGGTCAAAAGCAACCCGCCAATGGGAATAACATCGTAGGGCGTCATGCCATCTGCCTCCGGCAGGAGCGCCAAGTCATCCACCCAAATAGGGACGAGCGGGTTGCTCACATCAAACACCTTAATTCCCAATATGGCATCACAGACAAACAATTTATTGCCGTCTATGCCCAATCCTTTCGGATTATTGAGGGCTTCCGTCTTTTTCAATTCCGGATTTCGCGGATTCGACACATCGTAAATATTCAGCACATTGCTTCTGCTTCCGCACCATGTACTTTGCGAATTTAACGTTACATACGCATAATTGCCGGATGCCACCACCGGGTCGCAACTGCGGATATGCTCCACAGACGACAGTTGGCTCGGAAATAGGGGGCGTGCCACATTGTAGATGTACATGCCATCTTGCGAGCCGATAAACAGCAAAGTGTCCTTGCAGAAAATGGTTTCGATGCCAAAACCAAGGTTTTGGTCTTTGCGCTCCAAATAGTCAGGTTTGTCGGGGTGCGACAAGTCGAATATTTTCAAGGTGTTACTGTCCACCGTGTACATATAATCGCCGCTGATAGTGAATCGTGCCATCGACCCTCCCTGCCCGGAAGA
>BNTU01000259.1 GCA_025996835.1 Bacteroidia bacterium | reverse complement strand
CGCAATAATCACGCGCTCAGCATCCTTAGCACCGTAATAGTCAAACAAATTGTAGTTGCGACCGGTGAGTTCGGACAATTGCTGCACATAGCCGTCCACAATATCCACGACCTTGTCGTAATACACATTCGATGCCTCACGCGCCTGAAAATAAATATCAGGGTTTTGAGCCATCCCGCGAGCCACCGGTGCTTCGGGACTCAATGCACGCTTGCGGAAAGCCGTCAACGCCTTTTGGTCAATCAGCCCCGCCAAGTCGTCATTTTCCAACGCCTCAATCTTCTGAATTTCGTGCGAAGTGCGGAACCCGTCGAAGAAATGCACAAACGGCACGCGCGACTTAATCGCCGCCAAATGCGCCACAGCCGCCAAATCCATCACTTCCTGCACCGACCCGGTCGCAAACAAGGCGCAACCCGTCTGACGCACCGCCATCACATCCTGATGGTCGCCAAAAATCGACAGGGCGTGCGAAGCCAAAGCCCGCGCCGACACATGGTAAACACCCGGAAGCAGTTCGCCTGCCACCTTATACATGTTCGGAATCATCAGCAACAATCCCTGCGAAGCCGTGAACGTAGTAGAGAGTGCCCCAGCCTGCAAAGAGCCGTGCATAGCCCCCGCAGCCCCCGCCTCAGACTGCATCTCATCCACGCGAACCGTTTCGCCAAACACATTCTTCCGACCGGCAGCCGCCCACTCGTCGACATACTCCGCCATCGTAGAACTCGGAGTGATAGGATAAATAGCAGCCGTCTCGCTGAACATATACGCGATATGCGCAGCCGCCTGATTCCCATCACAAGTCAAAAATTTCTTCTCTTTAGCCATTTTTTTATATTTTTAATGTTTATATTTTGCAAATTTACTTATTTAGTTTCACTCAGGTAGCATATTTTTGTTGTTTTTGATGGCTCGAAAGCCTTTTTCTGCATCAATAGCATTTAGGCGTGGAAGTTGACTTTGCACCATTTCGCGTAAATAGCCAAAACGTGTTGATTTGTCCACATTACGCTTTATTAATTCCGCGTTAAACGATTCTAAATTGGACAAAACTACCAATTCATTGATGCTTGCAGTATCTCGAATATTCAATCCTTTACTGGCATATTCAAGGTTTGCCTCGCGCCATTGTTTGGCAGTACACCCCCACAATGCAAGATTAAGCAAATCAGCTTCATCTGCATAGGCATATAGTTTTTCTTTTTCAATGTCTATCTTTGGAATAACGAAATCACGCACTGCATCTGTGTGTATCGTATAATTTACCTTACTGAGTACACGTTTCACATTCCATTCACCAATCATCGGATTTTGTTCAGCATCTTTTAGTCGCTGATATTCCCTCACTACATACAATTGAAAGACAGGACTAATCCACATTCCAAAATTAAAAGCGATGTCTTTATGTGCATAAGTTCCCCCATATTTACCTGCTTTTGATATAATACCCATTGCGTTTGTTGCTTCAATCCACTTTCTTGGGGTCATATTAAAACTGTTTGCTCCGGCTTCGTGCATAAAGGTGTCGAATTCGACACCTTTAAAATTTAGGTTGTGAATCATCTCCCAAGTTCCTAAATACTCAATCGTATTTCTGTTGCGCATCCAATTACGAATGTGGTCATCTCCAT
>BNTU01000258.1 GCA_025996835.1 Bacteroidia bacterium | reverse complement strand
ATTTGAGAGCCATCGTATGGGCTAACAAAAATCATGTAGGCGACCAGATTTTGCCAAATGTTGCGGATTGTTTCTTTAGAGTGCTCTTTGAGCATCTCTACGACCACATTGCTGTGTTCAACGAATTGATTTATCGCGTGGGCAATTTGGAGGCAGGTGTAATAGTTCTGTAGCCCCTTGTAGCTGTTGCGAGAGTATTTGTGTTCCAATTCGTAATCGCCCCGTTTTTGAGCGTTAAATCCCTCATTTTCAACCTTCCAGCGCAACCGTCCGCCGGATGATAATGCATGGACGATGTCCGCAGATGGCTCAATGTTGGTGACATATTCAAAGCAAAATTCCTCCGGTTTTTCGGTTGTCTTTTTGTCCTTTTTTTCGTTCGGTTTTTGATACTTCGTTCGCGTTTCAAGGCACTGAAACCAATGCAAAAGGTACTTTTTATGATAAAGAATGTCCGTTTTAAAGCGATATTTGCTCTCAATCCATTTATCATTTTTCATGCACAAGTGTTCGCGTTTCGGCGGTCTGCGTCTTGCCTCGCCAAGTTCGCCCTGCACAGCATCGGACAGTGCTTTTTCGGGTAAAACAATAATGTATTTCCACTCATTTTTTTCGCAGACCTCGAAAACCCCCTCGTAGGGATACAATCCATCGGCTAAAATGCAGATTGGCAGGCGTGGAAAGTTCTTTTTGAGCGTTTTAGCCAAGCGCAGGAAGGCTTTGCGTTCGCAATCCTGCTTGACATAATCGCCCTCCGGATTTTCAATCCATTCGGTTGCCAAAGGCAGGCATAGCCCATCATGTGTAACCAATTTAGCCTCCAAAGCATAGTGATAATAGGTCACAACGCCTTTTTTCGACGTTTTTGTCAAGCAATGCGGACAATGCGGGTGGTCATAACTGACAACCCCTGTGGCATCGATGGCTACCATGTGATACTTGTTTAGTAAGCGCCTGTTACGCAGGCACTTCTGATTGAATAAATTGCCCATCAGTTTCATTTTAACCTTGTCTAACTCCTCAGGCGGGAGTTTGCGAAGCACCTTTGCTATCGTGTCCTGATGCGGAAGGCGAAGCCCAAAAGTTCGTTCGTAATGGGCTACAAACGACTCTTCGCGCCGTTTGTTGTTCAAATTGTTGCGGGAGCCAAACTTGAGTAAAAACAGGAAGACGGCCCCCATGGCCACATCTTCCATCTCGTAATTTTTTCGCTTGCGGGTGTCCTTCAACTTGGACAGCGAGTCGGGTAAGTCCCCAAAACGATGTTTGAGGACGTGTTGGTAGCGGGACAAAAGTACCTGTCCACGCTCCCCTGCTGATGTTTTTTTTCTCTGTTCTTTCTTAGGGTGGTAAAAATAGTCAAAAACTATTTGTGATAAATATAAAAATAAATTGCATTTTAACAAAAATAATTTCACTTTTTCTTTGCAATTAGAAAAATTATTTGTACCTTTGCAGCGTTAAAACGACAGCCGCAAAGGTCGTCCAAACAACACCCTTGCGGCTTTTAATTTTTTTTAACATGAAAGAACACTGCAGTTAAAAGCTCAGCCTCCACAAAAGGGGCGAAAGCCCCTGCCTTGCGCTTACACGGTGCAAAGATAGCCGGAAATTTTTATTTTTGCAAGTTTTCTATAC
>BNTU01000257.1 GCA_025996835.1 Bacteroidia bacterium | reverse complement strand
CGGCAAAAGCATTGAAATTTTCGGGGATTGGCTCAATTTTGTTTGGCAGAATTTTGCCGATAGAAATCGAAGTAACAGGTTCTTCGCCCTTAAACAATTGAAACTCCAAATAATTGGTAATAATCAGATTATCAAGTGCTTGCTTATATCTATCGAATTGGTTTTTATATTCTTTTGAGTTCAGATTTTTGCCAATATCTTTTGCCTCAACATATCCAACAGGGACATCTTTTGATAAAAGCGTTAAATCGGGTGCGCCGCAGTTGATATGCTGCGCTTCATTGACTATTAGATAGTTTGTCATCTTGTTCAACAACACAGCCAAACCGCCCCGAAACGAATGTTCGGTGGTAATTCCTTGTACATACAGCGTGTTTACCGCTTTGAGATATTCCGTTATGTGTTTTGTACTTTCCATTATTTTATCATTTTTTGCAATTTTCAACGCCTTTTCTTCCAGCGACTCTTTTTCATCGCCAATGGCAACGATAATTTTATCCGAAAGCCAAAATTTGTTTATTACAATGTGGCATATCGTTTTTTAAGTGCAAAGATACAACTTTTTTCTGAATCAACATTCTTTACTTCAACATATCGTTTCTATAAAATCTATTTATTTACTGCTTCAACCGAATAAATTTATTCTCAAAAGCCTTAAATGATATTTGCTTCACATCCTTATTGATGGATTCTTCAAGCGCATTGACCACATCAAAAGTGAGTTGATTGCCATTTGCGTCGAAGACGCTAAATTCGGTAGCCTGCCCGTCCAATTCACGTACATTCAGTAGCACATAGCCATTGGTCGCCGATGGCGTGCAGGAGGTCATCAGCAGGTTGGGTTTGTCAAAATGGAATGCCGAATAGTTGCGGGCTTTGTTGTTTTCTTTGCCCATCGGCATCACGCGGGCATACAGCGGCACGCGCGAACTCCATCCGAATTTTGTCGCTGCCGTATTCGAGACATCCTCCGTTGAAGTCAGGTAATAACTCCAATTAAATTCGCCATCCTGAAATGCCTTGAAATTGGTTACCCAATAATTGTTCATTACGAATGAAAAGACGTGCGGTTTCTCGTATGTTTTCTGCCGTTGGAAATTCTCGTGAATCAAATCGCCCAACTGGAACAGAGGGACGAGGTCGCTGCCGATAATTATTTGCGCTTCGGCATTGCGGGCGGTTACAAAGTTTTGAACCGTATTCCATTCCGTAGCGGTGCCTGCCAACTGATTTTCGCCCGAAGTAACCGTTCCGCCCTGCACATCGAAGGCTAATTTGGCATTTTCGAGTTGGAACGGGAAAGTTACGTAAATGCCCGTGGGAGCGATTTCGGGCAAGCGTTTGATGGAGTATGCCAACTCAATGCGCTTGCTGTGATGATAGAGGCGGACTTCGATTCTTACGCCGTGCACATTATCGCATCCTGCCGATTTGCCGGTGATGTTCACGGTTTGGTAGATGGCACCGTTCTCTCCTTTCTTTATTGTACAGTCGCTCAATCCCGAACGCTCGTAATCCGTAAAGGTATAAAGTTCCATCTGATGACGATTGGCAAGTTTTTCGTACATAAAAGCACCCAATTCCCACGGGGACGCCTTGTCCACCAACTCTTTCTGTAACTGCTTGTCAAAAAGGCTGTTGATAGCACCTTTTTGTGCATCGAACGTCA
>BNTU01000256.1 GCA_025996835.1 Bacteroidia bacterium | reverse complement strand
GCCCCTGCAAATCACCGTTTCCGGTACCTATACCTATCAAAACGCATTAGACAAGACCGACCCCGAATCGAATCGCTACAACCATCAAATCCCCTACACCGCCCGCCATTCGGCATCAGGCGTTGTGGGAGTGCAAACACCATGGTTAGACATCAATTACAATATCCTGTACTGCGGACAACGCTATTTCGGACGAGTAAATGCACCCAAAAACCGCCTCCCAGCCTTCGCAGAGCAAAGTGTAGCAGTACAACGCGAAATAAAAACAAAGCATCTCACATTGACATTCACAGGCGAATGCAAAAATATTTTTGATAAACAATATGAGGTGGTGCAAAACTATCCGATGCCGGGGCGGACGCTACTATTCAGGCTGTCATTGCGGGCTTGACCCGCAATCCCCTGAAAAGAAGCCGAATGTTAGGAATAGAGCAGTGTAGAACATGGGATTGCGGGTCAAGCCCGCAATGACGAAATTATTATTATTTAAATTATATAAAAATGAACAAATTTAGAGTGTTTAAGACGCTGATTATCAGCGCATGTGTGATGGGAGTGTTAATGGCTTGCGATGAGGACAATGAAACGTTGACCTCAAAGGTGGTGGTGCCGATACCGGATGGACCGGGTGTGTACATTCTCAATGAAGGGGCGATTGGAGGCAACAATTCCAGCCTGACCCATTACAATTTTGGCACACAGGCTACCACTGCCGATGTGTTGTCAACAAGTCCATTGGGCGACACCGGGCAAGACATGATTGCTTACGGCAGCAAATTGTACATTGCCGTCAATGTCTCAAGCAATGTGACGGTATTAAACTTGCAGACAGGTGTGCTCCAACGCATTCCTCTATTCAATGGTAATGCGCCACGCTCGCCGCGCTATTTGGCATCCTACAACGGCAAAGTGTATGTTACAGCCTACGATGGCACGCTTTCGCGCATCGACACGGCAAGTTTGGCAGTTGAACAAACACTTGCAATTGAGGGCGCGAGCAAGTTGGAAGGCATCGCGGCAGCCAACGGCAAGTTGTACATTGCCAACTATCGGACAGATGATGACTATAATGTTTTCGACAGCTACATATTTATTGTAGATATTGCGACATTTGCAAAAGACAATCAGTTAGAAGTAGGTACAAACCCCTATATCGTGCGTGCAGATGCGAAAGGCGACATTTATGTGACCCATCAAGGTGATTTTGCATTGGACAAAGGTGGGCTGCAACGCATTGATAAAAGCACAAATGCTGTAACAGACGTAAACACAGGCGACCTCGTTGCCAACTGCAATTTCACGATTTTGGGCAACGACCTCTATTTCTTTGGCAGAACCTACAATGCGGATTATTCGACAAACAACTCGCTGGGCATTTTCAACATTGAAAATCAGCAGGTTACACCTATCATCACAGACGGCACAACATTTGACACCGTCTATGGTATTGGCGTAAACCCCACCACCGGAGACGTTTTCATATCCAACACCAACTATGCGGATGATGGCGAAGTGTATGTATTTGGAACCGATGGTGTGAAGAAAAAGACAATCCCCGTAGGCATCAATGCCAATGCTTTTGTGTTTAATTGAAAAAAAAACTCATAACTCATAACTCATAACTAAAAATTATTTCGTACCTTTGCCGCCGTTTCCGAACGGAAGCAAGGAGAGATGGCAGAGTGGTCG
>BNTU01000255.1 GCA_025996835.1 Bacteroidia bacterium | reverse complement strand
GGACGCAAAATAGCCTACGAAAATGCGCGAAAACACGGGATTGACGCGCTCGTGGTGATTGGCGGCGATGGCTCGCTGACGGGCGCACGCATTTTTGCGCAGGAATACAACTTCCCGATTGTGGGGCTGCCGGGCACGATTGACAACGATTTGTTTGGCACCGACACCACCATTGGCTACGACACTGCCCTGAACACGATTATGGAGTGTGTCGATAAAATTCGCGACACAGCCACATCGCACGAGCGGCTGTTTTTCATCGAAGTGATGGGGCGCAATGCCGGTTTCTTAGCCCTCAACGGTGCCATCGCATCCGGTGCCGAAGCCGCGATTATCCCCGAAATTTGGCAAGAGGTGGACCAGTTGGAAGAGCTGATACACAACGGGTTCCGAAAATCCAAAAACAGCAGCATCGTCCTCGTAGCAGAAAGTGAACTCACCGGCGGTGCCATGGGCATGGCAGAACGTGTGAAAAAGGATTATCCGCAATATGACGTGCGCGTAACCATTCTCGGACACCTCCAGCGCGGCGGTTCGCCCACAGCCACCGACCGCATTCTGGCAAGTCGCATGGGAGCAGCAGCCATCGACGCCCTGCTCGACGACCAACGCAATGTGATGATGGGTATCCACAACGACCACATCGTCTATGTGCCTTTCTCAAAAGCAATTAAGGACGAAAAACCCATCAATCGCGATTTGTTGAACACATTGCGGATTTTATCCATCTAACTCTGATGCAGACAACACATCCGGAAAATGACCCGCACTACAAGGGCTTGGCTGTCAACGAGGGCGTAGAAACGCAGCCGACCGTCAATCCGTATCTGCAAAATCGGGCGAAACGGCGCGATTTTTCGGCAGCAGAATATGCCGAGCAAATTCTCAAAGGCAACATCACCGTGCTCAGTCAGGCGGTAACGCTCATCGAAAGTCAAAAGCCCGAGCATCAGGTGTTGGCGCAGGATGTGATTGAAAAATGCCTGCCGAGTTCGGGGAAATCAATGCGCATTGGCATCACAGGCGTACCCGGAGCAGGTAAAAGCACGTCCATCGACGTGTTTGGGATGCACCTGCTCACAAACTGCGGACGCAAATTAGCCGTTTTGGCTATCGACCCTAGCAGCGAACGCTCCAAAGGCAGCATTTTGGGCGACAAGACACGCATGGAAGACCTCTCGCGCGAGCCAAACGCCTTTATTCGCCCTTCGCCCTCCGCCGGTTCGCTTGGCGGCGTGGCACGCAAGACCCGCGAGACGATTATTTTGTGCGAAGCCGCCGGTTTCAACACCGTGTTCGTGGAAACCGTTGGTGTGGGGCAGTCAGAAACTGCCGTCCATTCGATGGTCGATTTTTTTCTTCTCATCCAGTTGGCAGGCACGGGCGATGAGTTGCAAGGCATCAAACGCGGCATTATGGAGATGGCAGACGGCATCATCGTCAACAAAGCGGACGGCTCAAACATCGAAAAATCCAATTTGGCGGCGGCACAATACCGCAGCGCACTGCATCTGTTCCCCCTCCCGCCGTCGGGCTGGAGTCCCAAAGTGCTGACCTATTCGGGCTACTATAATATAGGTATCAAAGAAATTTGGGACATGGTGGACGAATACATGGCTTTCGTGCAGGCAAACGGCTATTTTGAGGCGCGGCGAAATGCACAGGCAAAATATTGGATGTACGAAAGCATCAACGAGCATCTCAGAAATCATTTTTATCAGTCGTCGGAAATCGAAAAAGCCCTGCAAATCAAGGAAAAGCAGGTGCT
>BNTU01000254.1 GCA_025996835.1 Bacteroidia bacterium | reverse complement strand
CGTTGGCGGCTTGTTGGCGTTGCTCACGCCTTGCGTCTGGCCTATTATCCCGATGACGGTCAGTTTTTTTCTGAAGCGGTCGAAGTCTAACCGCGCCCAAGCGGTGCGCGATGCGCTGATTTACGGGCTGTCGATTATTGTGATTTATTTGGGGCTGGGGCTGCTGGTGACGGTGCTATTTGGGGCGAGTGCGCTGAACGATTTATCGACCAATGCGGTGTTTAATCTGATTTTCTTTGCGCTGCTGGTGCTGTTTGCGGTGTCGTTTTTGGGTGCGTTTGAACTCACTTTGCCCGCTTCGTGGTCGAGCAAGATGGACAGCAAAGCCGAGACGACGACCGGCATTTTGAGCATTTTCTTTATGGCATTCACGCTGGTGCTGGTGTCGTTTTCGTGCACCGGACCTATCATTGGCGGCTTGCTGGTGGAGGCGGCGAGCATGGGCAGTTTGGCGGGACCGGCTGTCGGGATGTTTGGCTTCGGCTTGGCGTTGGCAATTCCGTTTGCGCTGTTCGCGATTTTCCCGTCCATGCTGCAAAAAATGCCGAAGTCGGGCGGGTGGCTCAATACGGTGAAAGTCGTGCTGGGATTTTTGGAGTTGGCGTTGGCACTTAAATTTCTGTCGGTGGCTGACTTGGCGTATGGTTGGCACATCCTTGACCGCGAAACATTCCTCGCGCTTTGGATAGTGATTTTCGCACTGTTGGGCGTTTATCTGCTGGGGAAAATCCGTTTTGCACACGATGATGAGGTGCAACACGTGTCTGTGCCGCACTTTTTCGGCAGTTTACGCAGCCGTAGCCTGTGAAATCGAGCATTGCCGGCTTGTTGTGCCTCCTTGCATACGCCATTCCTTCGTCGTAGTCGTGGAATTTGGGGAGCACTTCGCCGTCGTAGAGGTTGAAATCTTGCGTGTAGAGCGGCGGCGAGAAGGCACTGATGGCTTTCAACGGGGCACCCCACAGTCCGGGCAGCATATATATTGCGAATGCGAACGAAATCACTGCCATGAAAAAGTGCGGCACAGACACGTGTTGCACCTCATCATCGTGTGCAAAACGGATTTTCCCCAGCAGATAAACGCCCAACAGTGCGAAAATCACTATCCAAAGCGCGAGGAATGTTTCGCGGTCAAGGATGTGCCAACCATACGCCAAGTCAGCCACCGACAGAAATTTAAGTGCCAACGCCAACTCCAAAAATCCCAGCACGACTTTCACCGTATTGAGCCACCCGCCCGACTTCGGCATTTTTTGCAGCATGGACGGGAAAATCGCGAACAGCGCAAACGGAATTGCCAACGCCAAGCCGAAGCCAAACATCCCGACAGCCGGTCCCGCCAAACTGCCCATGCTCGCCGCCTCCACCAGCAAGCCGCCAATGATAGGTCCGGTGCACGAAAACGACACCAGCACCAGCGTGAATGCCATAAAGAAAATGCTCAAAATGCCGGTCGTCGTCTCGGCTTTGCTGTCCATCTTGCTCGACCACGAAGCGGGCAAAGTGAGTTCAAACGCACCCAAAAACGACACCGCAAACAGCACCAGCAGCGCAAAGAAAATCAGATTAAACACCGCATTGGTCGATAAATCGTTCAGCGCACTCGCCCCAAATAGCACCGTCACCAGCAGCCCCAGCCCCAAATAAATCACAATAATCGACAGCCCGTAAATCAGCGCATCGCGCACCGCTTGGGCGCGGTTAGACTTCGACCGCTTCAGAAAAAAACTGACCGTCATCGGGATAATAGGCCAGACGCAAGGCGTGAGCAACGCCAACAAGCCGCCAACG
>BNTU01000253.1 GCA_025996835.1 Bacteroidia bacterium | reverse complement strand
GATTGTTGCCAACCCGCCGTTCAGTTATCGCTGGGAGCCAAGCGAGGCATTAGGCGAAGATTTCCGGTTCAAAAGTTACGGTCTTGCTCCTAAGTCGGCGGCTGACTTTGCTTTTTTGCTGCATGGCTTTCACTTTTTGGGCAAGGAGGGTACTATGGCGATAATCTTACCTCACGGGGTGTTGTTCCGTGGCGGAGCCGAGGAGCGTATTCGCACCAAACTATTAAAAGACGGCAATATTGATACGGTGATAGGCTTGCCGGCTAATTTGTTTTTCTCAACCGGCATCCCTGTTTGTATTTTAGTATTGAAACAGTGCAAAAAGTTTGATGATGTCCTGTTTATAAACGCCAGTGAGTACTTTGAAAAAGGTAAACGGCAAAACCGTTTGCGCGATGGAAAAGACGGAGAGCCAAGTGATATTGAGAAAATCGTAGTGACATATCAGTTCCGTAAGCATGATGATAGTCATTATTCTCGCTGCGTAACAATGGACGAGATTGCGAAAATCGATTATAACTTGAATATTTCACGCTATGTTAGTGCGGCTAAGACTGAGGAAATATTCGACCTAAAGAAGATAAATGATACTTTAATTGATATTGAGAAGAAGGCAAAGGAGGCTGCTGATAAGCATAATAAGTTTCTTGCTGAACTTGGTTTGCCTCCTATTTAATTACAATAAGTCACATTTCATATCTTTGCCGTATCAAAACAAGTAACGTGACAGATATAAAACATAAAAATATCTTGGAAACATTGAGTAAAATACTCCTGTTGTTTATTTCAGAAAAAGCAGTACCCAAGCCTGAGCCCAAATATCAGGCATTGACCGAGTTAGTGTTGCAAACTTTTAATTCCATGCCTGCTTGGATTCCGGGCAAACGAAATGCGGAGTTTGTATCGGTGCAAATTTTCCCCGGGGAAGAAAATGAATCCTGAGTATAAGGTGGGCTAAATTTTAGCAGGTTGCGCAATCCGCCAATTTAGATTGACGGGTTGTGCATCTTATTAATGCAAGTTTTCTCCATTCATTTTCAATGAATTATTTTTCGAGGCGTAATTGCTAAACACGCTTATTTTTTTTCTCTCTTTACCCGATTCGTCGAAAAATAGGAATAAACCGCCGGCACAATAAACAGCGTCAGGAACAGGGTATGGTAAAAAAACAAGGACAAAAGTTTCTTGTTATTTTTTCAACATTCTAAATCGTTCCTGCAATTCTTCTATTGGTGTCTGAACTTTGATTTTAATGTGATTTATATGATTATTTTGATTATTGCGATACGTACTTTTTATTGATTAATCGCTTGAATTTCAAACTTGTTTCTCCAAAATTAATAAGCAGACCAATTTCAAGATTATACGCCTCAAGATAATTGATTGCCTGCGCAAAATTTGTGTTTTCAAATTGTGCAATGGCTTTTAATTCAACTGAAATAACATCTTCAACAAAAAAATCTACTCGCCGCGTTCCAATTTTTGTATCTCTGTAATAAATCGGCATTTCAAATTCTCGTTTGAAAGATAGACCTGCCAGTTCCATTTCGATTTCCAATGCACGTTGATAAATAACTTCCTGAAAACCATTACCTAAATTTCTGTGCACAGTCATTGCACAGCCAATAATTTTTTCGGTCAATTCTGAATATTTGTATTGCTCTTTAATCATATAAATCAAAATAATCATTCCTAAAATCAAAGTTCAGACATATAGTTTCATTATCAGTGATTTAATCCATGCCGGCATAAGTTTGGCATCATTCATTATTTGCTCTTTCGGCATTTGTTGCAAA
>BNTU01000252.1 GCA_025996835.1 Bacteroidia bacterium | reverse complement strand
GAAAGCAATTCACAACCTGAACAAGCGTATAGCCGACGACCGAGCGGTTGTTTACGGTCGCAAAGGTACAAATTTTGAAAGCAATTCACAACCGTACTGTATGCGTGTATAATCAATGAAACGTTGTTTACGGTCGCAAAGGTACAAATTTTGAAAGCAATTCACAACGCGATTTGGTAATACCGGAAGGTTGGACGCGTTGTTTACGGTCGCAAAGGTACAAATTTTGAAAGCAATTCACAACTCAAACATTAAACCTTAGCTCATTAAGTACGTTGTTTACGGTCGCAAAGGTACAAATTTTGAAAGCAATTCACAACGTCTATTAGCGGATTTTGGCTGGTAGCACTGTTGTTTACGGTCGCAAAGGTACAAATTTTGAAAGCAATTCACAACCGGGCGCGTGTCGCACGCCGGGCAGCCCAAGTTGTTTACGGTCGCAAAGGTACAAATTTTGAAAGCAATTCACAACGTTTTGCCCCATTGTTATAGTTTCAGGGTTGTTGTTTACGGTCGCAAAGGTACAAATTTTGAAAGCAATTCACAACCGTTACAGAGCCAACCATTCACAATTGGCGTTGTTTACGGTCGCAAAGGTACAAATTTTGAAAGCAATTCACAACAGGAAATACACCGTTAAGCCTCCATACATAGTTGTTTACGGTCGCAAAGGTACAAATTTTGAAAGCAATTCACAACACCTTGTCCTCGGTATCCTGAGCGTACATTGTTGTTTACGGTCGCAAAGGCACAAATTTTGAAAGCAATTCACAACGACGAATCACCTGGTACAGTATGTTGGAATGGCGACATCATCACTAATCCGCCGTACATTTATGCTTCACAATTCATTGAAAAATCGTTAGAAATTGTACGCTATCGCGATAAAGTCGCCATGTTCCTGCCGATACGCTATTTAGAGGGCAAATCGCGAAAAATACTTTTTGAAAAACACCCGCCGAAAAAGATTTATGTTTCCTCCGGCAGATTGCAATGTGCATTGAACGGCGATTTTAGCAAGATGTGTAGCAGTGCCGTATCATACGCTTGGTTTATTTGGGAAAAAGGATACGCAGGAGAAACAATTATTAAATGGTTTAATTGAATTATGGAACTATATCTAACAACACGGCTCACGGACTTATCCCTTGCTACGACGCGGATTATGACGAAAAAAAGGAACTCAAAATCGGCGAAACGTTCAAGGCTAAGATAACGCTTGCAAGAAATTATGAGTTTCACAAAAAGTATTTTGCACTCATCAATTGTGCGTGGGAATATCAGAATGAGGCAGTGCAGAATCCAGGCGGTTGCCTTTTAAAACAGTTAAAAATAGTTAAATTCCAACAAAACGCTTAGACGTTTAAGAATATTCCTTACCTTTGCCGCCGGTTACAAATTTTAAAACATACAGAAAAGATGGAAACAATGACAGGTGTGCAGTATGAAAAAGACACGCGAGGGCGTGCAAGGTATGTGCGTATTGACATTCAGAATAGTACAAGGGACGAAGTGCAAGATTTAATAGATGAAATCTTTGCTAATCGGGATGTTGATAATGCGGGTGAAACGTCGCCTTACAATCCCGAATTTGTAGCGAAAATTAGGAGAACAGAACAACAGGAGTCTAAAAAAATAGATTTACAAAAGTATGGAATTTCTATTTAAAGATGATGCTGAAAATGATTTGGTGTATTGGCATAAAAACAGTAAAGCAATAATTAAAAGGATAGAATTATTGCTTAAGTCTATGAAAGCAACGCCTTTTTCAGGTATCGGTAAACCGGAAGCACTTAAAG
>BNTU01000251.1 GCA_025996835.1 Bacteroidia bacterium | reverse complement strand
GTTCCTTGTAACCGGTAAAAAGTTCCTTGCAAACGACAAAAAGTTCCCTGTAAATGGATTAGAAATATTAAAATTGATAGAACACAACCCCCAAATTACCATTATGGAATTGTCAAAACAGTTAAAATCTCTGATGTAGTAGTTGCTTTTCCTGATATTTCCCAACACACCCTGAAAAAGGACTTGCAATACTTAAAAACAGAACAAGTTGTAAGTACTGTTGGACAGGGAAAAGGAATGGTGTATGTAATCAATCAACAAAACGACAATACAGAAGAACAACCGATATCAAAAAAAAATCATACCTTTGTACAAATTAGTGATGAAAAATTGTAAATTTTATGGACAAATTATTTTTGCTGGATGCTTATGCGCTGATTTATCGGGCTTATTATGCGCTGATTAAGATGCCGCGTGTCAATTCCAAGGGGTTTAACACGTCGGCGGTGATGGGGTTTGTGAACACGCTGCAAGATGTGCTCACGAAGGAAAAGCCTACGCATATCGGGGTGGCGTTTGACCCGTCGGGACCGACCTTTCGCCACGAGGTTTTTGCCGCCTACAAGGCGCAGCGCGAGGAAACGCCGGAGGTCATCAGGCAGTCGGTGCCCATCATCAAGGACATTATTCGCGCCTACAACATTCCCATTCTGGAAATTCCCGGCTTTGAGGCGGACGATGTGATTGGGACGCTCGCCAAGAAAGCGGCGGTTGATTTTCAGGGTAAGTATCAAGTATTCATGATGACGCCCGACAAGGATTATGCGCAATTGGTGGAGCCTAACATTTTTATCTACAAACCCAAGCACATTGGCAATGAATTTGACATTATGGGCGTGCCGGAAGTGCTGCTAAAATATGCTTTAACAAATCCGCTGCAAATGATTGATTATTTGGGGCTAATGGGCGACTCGTCCGACAACATTCCGGGCTGCCCGGGCGTGGGCGAAGTGACGGCAAAAAAACTCATCGCGCAATTCGGTACCATCGAAAATCTGCTGACGCACACCGACCAATTGAAAGGCGCACTGAAAGAAAATGTTGAAAAAAACAGGGAGATGATTGTTTTTTCCAAGTTTTTGGCAACGATAAAGACGGATGTGCCCATCAATTTCAATCCAGAGGAACTGCTAAGGAAAGAAATAAACGAGCCGGAACTCCGGCAATTGTTTGAGGACTTGGAGTTTCGGCAATTGTCTAATTGCGTGTTTGGCGATAGCGGGTCAAAGGTAAAAGGTATAGGGTCAAAGGGACCTTCCACTCTCTACCCTTCACCCTCTACCCAACTTTCGCTTTTTGATGAACCAGCGACAGGTGGGGAAACCGGATACAGTCGTGGCACGCCACGCCTCTACACCTCCAACCTTACTACCATTCACGGTGTACCTCACACCTATTCTTTGGTTGATGATGAGGAGAAAATCGCCGATTTAATCGCAAAAATTGAGGCGCAGAAGTCTTTTGCTTTTGATACGGAAACTACCGGGCTTGACCCTTTGACTGCCGAATTGGTGGGGATGTCGTTTGCGTTGCAAGCGGGTGAGGCGTATTTTGTGCCTGCTTCGGCGGAGCGGGAGGAGGCTCAAAAGACGGCGAATTTCTTCAAAGGGGTTTTGGAAAATCCGGGCATTTTGAAAATTGGGCAAAATTTGAAATATGACCTTAATGTGATGCGGAAATATGACATTCGGCAATGAGCGGCACTTTCAGCTCAACAGCGTGCTCCATTTCATCAACCACAATCTTCTTGACGGTGTCCAATTCATCGACTAATACATTGAAATTCAACTCGTCGTGCACCTGCATAATC
>BNTU01000250.1 GCA_025996835.1 Bacteroidia bacterium | reverse complement strand
TAGAACTTCGCCCCATGTTTCACTTTACCCCGCGCCGCATAGAGGCACACGTTTGCATCTGCTTCGTTGCGTATAAAATTTATAAAGAACTCGAACGTCTGCTGAAAGCGAATCAAGTGAATATGAGTGTGGACAAGGTGCTTGATGTAGCAAAGACAATAACAACAATAAACATACAAGTACCTTTGACCGGAGAAACCATTACGAAAACCATGTTCCTGACTCACCGGCATAAACTCATTGAGCCACTGTTCAGAGACGACTTCTATGAAAAATGATAGTCGCCCCAATCACATCCTCCGAAAAATATTATCCCCGCGAGAATCGAATGGCTCTGAAAAAAATCTTCGCGCTGCAAATATCCGATTCTCATGGGGTTAAATCAATTTTGGGTGTCGCAATGACGAAGTCAGGAGATAGGAGTTACCCGTGCCGACATCTATTGTTGGTCCATCACTGAAATTGGGATTTGAGGATATTTTCAGGTCATAGCCGGTAGCCTCATCTACTGCTACCCATGCAAATTCCAAGGGAAACTCAATCTCATCCGCATCAAACGTATAGAATTGTGCAGGCTTTTTGAGGAGGATTGCAGGAATTGCCGACGGGGAGATACGCAGGTTATAAGTCATTTCCCAGTCGATGCTGTCAATAATCGACACACCATTCATTTTGGGCACAATACGGGCTGTTATCTTTATCGGTATATCAACATTCTTGTTCACATTTTCGACAAGGAAACTCGGCAGATTGCCATTAGCACTGTCGCGTTGAACATGGTTGTCACGGTCGGTATATTCATATTTGTAGCGATACCACGAATACATATCCGACACTATGGGATTGCGCCATTCAACGGCCGCCGCCGCTGTCGATTCGACCACCGAGGGAGGTGTCACTGCCAAAGCGGAAACATCTTCGCTCGTAAACGGCGTTACCGATACCTCTTGCGCTATCGAGGGATTGCCATACTGGTCTTCGGTGAAAATCTTAAATTCATAGATACGCGGTTGGGTAAGACCTTTGATGTTGACCCACGAGCAGACACTATCAAATACCTCGCGCTTAGACTCATCACCGACCGTGTATTCAACGATGGTTTTCTTAGCTTTGCCCAAATACATTTGGGAAGCAGGCACGCGCCCTTGCGTCCCAAAGTCGAACTCCACCCGCTCGTAACCGTACGAAACCGTCACGATATCGAACCTTGCCGGATAAACCCGCTCTTCGGGAGAAAAATCCTTAATGTTGTCATATATATCCGAACAGGATACACCGACGAATGCCGCGAACAGCACAGAAAATAATTTATTTGCTTTCATAACTTTCATTTTTTTATAATTTATATTTTTCACCTTTTTCTCCTCCCATACAAAGTAATTTCAGACAACGCGAAATTATGAGTTTGAATATCCCCGTCAAAACACCCAATCATCTCATACCTAAACCATCGGGTAGGCTCCGTGAACTCTATCTCATCGGGATAGAAATAGGTCATGTCGCCGGCAAGACCGGCAACAATATATTGCCTTTCTGTCGCCAATGAAGGTACCTGAATGGTATGGTCGCGTATCATCTCCCATTCTTCCGTATCCGCGTGATAGATATAAACTTTGTACCGTTTTATATTTTTGTCCTTATAGTAACCGTACTCTCCCCGCTCCAACTCATTCTTATAGTCGGCGAATTGGTGGGTAACGATGCGACTTAATTCCCACTCTTCGCCAAGGTCGACCAAGAAATTTACCGGTTTAACTCCTCCGTATGCACCACCTTTCGTAAAGTTATCATTACGACCACCATCACCATCATATATGCCGT
>BNTU01000249.1 GCA_025996835.1 Bacteroidia bacterium | reverse complement strand
CCATCTCTGTGATGCAATTGGTGGAACGTGGGCGGCTCCGTTTGTCGGACAAGGTGAGCCTCTACATCCCTGCCTTTAAGGACGATATTCGGGTGGTGGATTTACTTACGCACACCTCCGGACTGCCTCCGTATGCGCCGGTCGATTCGTTGAAAAAGAAATACGGCGCACCCAATCGCGACAGTTTGATTGCGTACATTGCCACCGGCAGGCGGGATTTTGCCCCGACAACAGGCTTTCAATACAGTTGCCTCAATTTTATCACCTTGCAGCGCATTGTTGAAACCATTAGCGGACAAAACCTGCGTGACTATGCCAAAACCAATATCTTTGATGTCTTGGGCATGACTCACACCGACTACAAGCCGACAGGCGAAACATTGGAGCGCGTGGCTCCCACCGAAAAGCAGAAAAACGGCAGTGTGCTTCGCGGAGTGGTTCACGACCCGTTGGCACGGGTGATGAATGACGGCATTTCGGGCAATGCGGGTGTGTTTTCGGATGCCAACGATTTGGCAATTTTGGCGGCGGCATTGCTCAACGGCGGCGCGTACAACGGCAAGCGCATTTTAAGTCCGTTTGGCGTGATGGCGATGCGCACGGTGCCACGAGCCGTTGACCGCTTTGGGCGCGCGCTGGGTTGGGATGTGCGTTCCGACTATTCCTCCAATACCGGCGATTTGTTGGGCAAAAACACGTTTGGACACACCGGCTACACCGGCACATCGCTCGTGATTGACCCCGACAACGAAATTGCTGTCATCCTCCTGACCCACCGAGTGCACCCCACGGATGCGGGCGAAGTGGTCAGGCTGCGGTCAATGGTCGCCAATGCCGTGGCTGCGGCTGTCAACTGTCCCCCTCTCCGCGTGTATTTTCCGCACTATTACGCACGTGTTGAGCAGTTTAGGCACGAGCCGCCGATTACCTCCAACGACATCGTGTTTTTGGGCAACAGCCTCACCGAAGGCGGACAATGGAGCAACTATTTTCCGAAGCAAAGCATCGTCAATCGCGGCATTTCCGGCGATGTAGCCATGGGAATCTACGACCGTCTGGAACAAATTTTGCCCTACAAACCCAAGAAAATCTTCCTGCAAACGGGCGCAAACGATGTGGCGCACGATTTGAGCACCGACAGCATCGCAGGGCTAATCACACAAGTGGTGGATAAAATCCGGACGGAATCGCCCGACACCAAGTTGGTGCTGCAAGGCTCGCTGCCCATCAACGAATCGTTTGGTCGCTACAAAGCCCTGACCAACAAAACGGAAGTCTTCCCGCAACTCAACGCGCAACTGAAAGCCATGGCAGCCTCCCGCAACATCGAGTTCGTAAACCTGTTTCCACTATTCACAGAACCAAACACCAACAAATTGCGAAAAGAACTAACCTCCGATGGCTTGCATGTGAACAGCAAAGGCTACGCCATCTGGGTGAAAGCAATTGAGAAATTGGTGAAAGAATGATTGCCCCCTGAAATCAGGGTCAAGCCCGCAATGACAGAACGGGCTTGTCTGATTAACACAAATTAAGATGTCTTACCCTATAAAATTTGTTAAACCGTGATGTTGGTAATAAAAAAAACATTACCTTTGCGCCGTCTAATTTTCAAATTAAAAATTTATGAAAGCAAAAAAGTTATTTTTCGGGGCAATGCTATTTGCCGTTTCGATGTTGTTTAGCAATTGTGATAGTTATGAAAGGGACTTTGATAGTCATTATGTCTATGACATTGTCTATACAGGTGGTGGTAGTGCCACCGTGAATGCTATTATTGAACGCAATTTGTTTTGGGGAGAGAATATGTTCATAGGAAGTCCCTATGAAAATGATAGAGATGC
>BNTU01000248.1 GCA_025996835.1 Bacteroidia bacterium | reverse complement strand
AAAAAAACAGGAGTGAGTAACGCCCGCATTTATCTCAATGGTACCAATTTATTGTGTTTTAGCAGGTTCAAACTTTGGGATGTAGAAATGGGCGGCAATGGATTGGGATATCCCATTCAAAAATCATATAATATTGGAGTTAATGTATCATTTTAAAAAATTAAAAAAAATTATGAAATCATTTAGAAAATTTATTAGTAGAAACGTGGCGCGCCACGTCTGTACATTCATGGTTGCCGCGATATGCATCTTGCCGTCATGCAGTGATTATTTAGACGTTGTTCCCGACAATATTGCGACCATCGATAATGCGTTTGCCAACCGTACGATGGCAGAAAAATTCCTGTTCACCTGTTATTCGTATATGCCGGCTCATGCCGATCCAAAGTACGCGGCATTCCTGTTAGCAGATGAGTTTTGGTTACCATCTCAATCTCATCTTGATTGGATTGCTTTCCAGGAGATAGCTCAGGGAAACCAGAGTGCGGTTAGTCCCTGTTTAGATTACTGGAATGGATTAAGAGGCGGTAAACCCATGTTCGTCGCACTGCGCGATTGTAATATATTCCTCGAAAGGATGACCGATGATATACCCGGGTTGCAAGCGTACGAGAAGAAACGGTGGGTTGCCGAGGTGAAATTTCTGAAAGCCTACTATCATTATTGGCTGTTACGGATGTATGGTCCGATTCCGCTCATCAAAGAGAACCTGCCTATATCGGCAAGCGTGGAAGAAGTGAAGATTTACAGGGAGCCGGTGGATGACTGTTTCGATTACATTGTCAGTCTTCTAAACGAAGCAGTGCCTGACCTCCCGTTGATTATTGAGAATGACGCCACAGAAAGAGGACGGGCTACTCAACCGATGGCATTGGCAGTAAAAGCGAAAGTGTTGGTAGAAGCCGCCAGTCCCTTATTCAACGGAAACACGGATTATGCCGGTTTCAAACGCAAGGATGGCGTACAATATTTCAATCAGACTGATGACATTGTTAAATGGGAGAAAGCGGCTTTAGCCTGCCGCAACGCCATAGATACCTGTCATCTGGCTGGCTTTGCCTTACACTACTACCAACCGGGCGTTACCGAAACCCTGCCGCCGGAAATGCTCACGCAGATGAATATTCGCAACGCCGTGACTGAAGGCAACTATACCCTCAACCCTGAGATAGTGTGGGGTAACTCCATGAACAGCAGCGCTGTAATGGAAGACAAGTCAACACCACCTCTTGCCCAATCGTTGGTTAACACCAGCGCGTTTGGAGGTTCGCTGTCTCCTCCGTTGAAAATTGCCGAAATGTTTTACACAGACCATGGTGTCCCTATGAATGAAGACAAAGAATGGGAATTGAGCGGAAAATATCGGGATAGATACAGTGTGAAAATCGCCGCTGCAGACTCTAGATATAACATTGGGTCCGGATATCAGACTGCAATAATGCATTTTAACCGCGAACCCCGGTTTTATGCCAATCTTACGTTCGATGGCAACTTGTGGTACGGCATCAGCAATTTCAATGTTGACGCTCAGTGGCTTATTCAAACGAAAAACTTTGATTTCGCCGGTAAATATAATATATGGAATTATACGGTTACCGGATATTATGCCAAGAAGGTGGTTTACTCTAAAAACACTGTTTCCGGTACTACAACCGGTGTTACATATAGCAAGGTGGGATATAACTGGCCCGTGATTCGTTTGGCTGACCTGTATCTGCTTTGTTCCGAAGCGGCAAATGAGGCTTATGGTCCTACCCATGCAGATGCCTACAGATGGATTGACTCAGTGAGGGCAAGGGCAGGCTTGGACGGCGTTGTAGCGTCATGGGCGAATTATGCACAGCTCAGTACAAAGC
>BNTU01000247.1 GCA_025996835.1 Bacteroidia bacterium | reverse complement strand
GAGATTTAGCAGGCTTTTCTCTTTTTTCTGTACCCGTCTTTCATTTTCTATTGAAATCAAATTCAATGTTTCAAGGTCTTTCAATAGAGCAAATGCTTGAGGGTTGAGAATATTTACGCTTATTGTATTCATAACTTATGTATTTTTTAACGATGCCGCAAAGGTACGAAAAAATATTGAACTTTGAATTTTGTCTGAACTGTGATTTTCGTATGATTTTATTGATTTGTATGATTGTTTTGAATCATACAAATCATTAAAATCATCTTAAAATCACAGTTCAGACGAAAATCATGGTAGAGACGAAAATCATGGTAGAGACGTGGCGCGCCACGTCTCTACCATGATTTTCGTCTGAACCGTGATTTTCGTATGATTTTATTGATTTGTATGATTGTTTTGAATCATATAAATCAATAAAATCATCTTAAAATCACAGTTCAGACGTGGCAGTCATGGTACAGACGTGGCGCGCCACGTCTCTACTGGTATTGCGGTTTTCAACAAACCATTATTGCACTTGTAATTTCAAACTATTTGCTTGCAAATAATCTTTGATTTGTTGGGCAGATTTTCCAAACAACTCCAACGAGATTTTTTCCTTGATGTCTCTGAAAGTTTTGACTGTGTCAAATTCTTTTTCTTTTGTTTTTTGTTCAATTTTCATAATTCTAATAGTTCTTTAGGCGAACGAATTTCTAATGAAATATAATTCATTCGCTTTTTCCGGTGCATCCACAAGTTCAGACTCTGTCAAATCAGAATAGACACAAACGAGATTTCCCAATTTTACACGCGCAAAAAGGGGCAAAGTTGCATCTTCAAATTCCGAGTCATAAACACCTCCAAAGACAGATGTATCAAAATAAAAACGCTGTTTCATCTAATATTTCATATTAGCCACCCTGCAAAGGTACGAAACTTTTTTGTATTGGCAATTTTTGTCTGAATTACGAATAAATTGTCTGAATCAGGATTTACAGGATGAAAGGATTGGCAGGATTATCATCAATCCTGCCAATCCTTTTGTCATGGTACAGACGTGGCGCGCCACGTCTCTACTGCAAATTTTGTCTGAACCGTGATTTTCATAAGATTTTCAAGATTTACACGATTTTAATCCTGTTAATCTTGAAAATCTTATGAAAATCGTGGTTCAGATTATTTCTTCACCACCTTCAAAGTCTGCCCTCCTACGCGCAGCAGATAAATGCCGTTCGGATAGGCTGACAAATCTATGCGGCTTTCATTGGTGCGGTGTAGTAATATCCCGGGGGAGGATTGGGTTTTCGTTCCATAGGGAGATTTTTAGGAGTGAGCAACGTTTCTGTTCTCAATTGGATACGCAGTTTTGGCAAAGAAGTTCAAGCACTTAACGCTGAAAGTCAAGAGATTGAGATGGTTGAGGTAGATGAGATGCATTCTTATATTGGTTCAAAAAAAACTACTGTTGGATATGGATTGCTGTTGATAGATATGGAATGAGAATGAGAAGAAAATCGAAGTGTTACTCAAAGAGCGTAGAAATGCTGCAATTGTCCTTTCTGTTGCTCATGCATCATAGAAACGGAACGCTATCTATATTTAATTAGCAATGCCGTATTTTGGCAAGTATATAGATTAGTTCAATACACAAACTTTTTATTTTATTCATAACAATATCCTCCATCCATTTCAACAATACTGCCATTAATGTATTTGTTATTTATAATAAATATATACGCATCCACAATTTCTTCGACTGTAGCGAAACGATGTAGAGCTACCTTGCTGCAAATGCTATCGCGAATTTCTTGGGGTTTATTTTTTTGCCATTCCGTTTCAGTAAAACCGGGCGCAACCACATTACTCCTTATCCCATAGGGTTCTAAAAATTTCACTAAGTTTTT
>BNTU01000246.1 GCA_025996835.1 Bacteroidia bacterium | reverse complement strand
GACATCGTCAATGAAAGCGCAACGGATAAATTGAATCCGCATCACATGAAGTACGATGAAAAAGACCCCAAAGGTGGTTATGGTATTATGCCACATGATTATACGTTCAAGGCGTTCAAGATTGCCAACGAAGTTTTCCCGCCGGATGTTGTCCGCAGTATCAACGATTATGAAATGGGTTTCGATTACATCAATCAAATCAACGATTTGCGTAATCGGGGAACCCGTATTGATATGGTCGGACTTCAAATGCACCTTTTCAATCCGAAACAGTGTGCCGATATTGCCAAAGGAGCGAACATTCAAGCTCCGCAATATCTTTATGATTTGATGACGCGGTTCTCCGCACTGAATATTCCGTTGTAGGTATAGGCGTTTAAGTCGCTGTTGCTAATGTACTATTATTTAATCGAATAGGATTATTCAAAACCATCCGTTTAATGGTCAAATCAAAGATTGACCCCATAAATGCTCGCCTGTTGTATCTGTAATGATATTCATCAAGATAGCCTTGCAGACGTTCTTTTGTACAATGGTGGTGGATGCCACGTAGCCAACCTTGTATATTCATAATGTGAATGTGTAGTTGCTGAAAATTTGCGCCTTTGTTTGAAGGCATCTGTTCAAGCAATGGATACTCTTTTCTCAAGGGCAGATATCCTTTCCACACGTCTGTTATTACTTTCGATTCTTTGCTAATGTGAGCATTGAAAAATGGCTTAAATTCCTTTGCTGAAGCACTTTCTATCACTTGTGCGTATGCTCTGCCAACACCTCCATCTTTCAGAATTTCTAACGCAATTACCACTAATCGCTTTTTGCTGTCACTGCTACGACCTTTTTTCCCTGCTTCATATTCTCCAATCAAAAATTCATCTACATGAACTACACCTTGCAATGGAAACTGTCCGCTACTTGCCATCGCTTGCTGTATCTTCCATTTGAATTCCCAGCAGGTTTTTTGACGCAACTCAAACTCTTCCGATAGTTCCAAAGAGGACATCCCTTTCTTTTTTGTGCTGATTTTGAATACGATATGGAAAGCTATCAACAAAGAAAACTTGAGCTTATCAAACATGGTTCCTGCCGTTGGGCTTTCATCGTAATTACATTGTGTACAACGACGAGAGTATGGCTTTTTACCTTTCCCATACTTTATGTACCCGCATTTCTTGCACTTGTATGGATTATCTGTGGTCCATTTAAGTGCTGATAGATAACGATAACAATCGTCATCGCTCTGAAAATACCTGTTGAATGTTATTGAATTCACGCCTTCAAATCTATCTCTTGTTTCCATGCTACAAAGGTAGCAACTTTGTCTAAATTAACAGCGACCTAAACGCCTATACCAATTCCGTTGCATTTGAGCGAGATTACGATTACCGCTCCGAATGACGATACGGAAGGGCGCGAAATCCAAGCGAATATTGCGCGAAATTTATATCGTGTTTGGTTTTCGTGGCCCACGATGGCGGCGATAACTTGGTGGAATGTCGTTGACAGCTGCGGCGCACCGGGCGAACCAACGACATCGGGACTTTGCACACGTCAGATGGAACCGAAACCGGCATACTCTGCGCTGGATAGGCTCATCAACTATGAATGGAAAACCAATATCGTGCAAAAAGCCGATGCCGAAAGCGTTGCGATTCCGTTCCGCGGCTTCAAAGGAAAATATAAAATCTCGTGGACAGACAAAACCGGCAAAGCCCAAAGCAAGGAAATCGTTGTTTCCGATAAGGAAAAAATCCTGCCCGCAAACCGGAAATTCCAAGGCAGAAGGCGATAAGGTTCCCCACACATGTTTTAGTCAAAGCAACAGCCATAGCCGTCAGGTTAAGGGCGAAAACGAAGGGGGAGAGGCGCACTTTACCCCGCACTGCGCTCCGCTTGTACGGGGTTATCGAAATTTAACGCCTTCCGGCGTAACAGGCGGAAGTAAATTTG
>BNTU01000245.1 GCA_025996835.1 Bacteroidia bacterium | reverse complement strand
TTGGCACATACAATGCCGGTTTTGCGGTGGCGTGCGTGGCACTAATTATTTCGATTGCTATTTTTCTTGTATTCCGTCCGTGGTATCAACACGCCCCATATTGTCCACAATGGCATTCCACTTTCCCAAATTCCGGCAATAACTGATACCAGGTAGTTGCCAATAGCAGTGGCGGCAAACCAGCAACCCATCATCATTCCTTTATATTTTGGCGGTGCCACTTTGGACACAAACGATATTCCCATCGGCGATAAAAGCAATTCACCAAAAGTCAGAACTAAATAAGTGCCAATAAGCCAATTGGGTGAAATGCGAAAGTTTTCTGCCAATCCTATTGGTTCCTGTCCCTGCACGAGTGGCGGTAAATCGGCAGGACTTGCCAGCCCGAATGATGCAAAGGCAAGCACCACAAATCCAACTGCTGCAATGAGCATACCCAATCCTATTTTGAAAGGCGTGCTTGGTTCTTTTTTACGCCTTGCTAAAGCCGCAAATATAGCCATTGAAACGGGCGTTAAACAAACAACAAAGAATGGATTGAATTGCTGAAACAATTCGGGTGCGATTTTTATTTCAGCAAGTTCGCCGGAATAATTACTAATTAACCCTGCCGCAGCCGCAACGAGCACCAGCAGCGAAATCAATTTACCTTTTCCTTTCGATTGAAAAATACTAAACAGTGAATAAACAGCAATTACAATCGCCACCAAATTCCATATATTAAAGCCAATTCTGTTTAATCCAAAGACGGAGTGTTGAGTATAATCTCTTGCAAATAAGGTCATTGTTGCGCCGTTTTGGTGGAATGACATCCAAAAGAAAATAACTACCGCAAAAACAAGCAGTAATGCAGTAATGCGCTGTTTGGTTTGCGTAGCCGTCAATTCTGCAACAGGCGCATTGGCAACCGATTTGTTGGAACGCACATCGGCGTGTTGATACCACGGACGGAATACAAGAAAAATAGCAATCGAAATAATTAGTGCCACGCACGCCACCGCAAAACCGGCATTGTATGTGCCAAAGTGCGCCACCATTTTATTGGCTGCCGTAGGAGCAAACATTGCACCGATATTTATTGCCATATAAAACAACGAAAAGCCGTTGTCGCGCTGATTTTGATATGCGGGCGCATCATAAAGATTGCCGACCAATACCTGCAAATTGCCTTTAAACAAGCCGGTGCCAATAGCAATTAAAGTCAATGCCGCAAACATTGTGATTTTTTCCGTACCAATGGCTATTGGCAGGAAAAACGGCATAGATAGCAACAGGTACCCGAAAAACATTACAACAATGCCACCGGTGACCATTTTGTTAAATCCGAATTTGTCGGCAAGAATGCCGCCAAAAAATGGCATAAAATAAACGCCGGCAAGAAATATGCTGTAAATTTGCCCTGCCCAAGCAGCGGAAAAACCGAACTTAGCCTGCAAATACAGCATGAAAATGGCAAGCATGGTGTAGTAACCAAACCGCTCGCCCGTGTTAGCTAACGCTAAGGCATATAAGCCTTTAGGATGATTTTTAAACATATCGTTACAGTATTAAATTGTTTTTTACAAAAAAAATTTCGGCAAAGGTACAACTTTTTTTGATTATGAATGGCAAAATATTAAAAAAAATGTCTGAACTTTGATTTTCGTATGATTTCAGTGATTTGTATGATTGGGCAACATCTCTCACAAAACTACTTGCACATTCGCAAATAATTCATTACCTTTGCAGCGATTTATTTAATCAAAGCGATTAAATAAGCTGGAACATTTTTTTTATTGATTATTATTATGGTAACAAAAAAACGGGAAAAATTGGGGCGGTTCATGGATTTGACCACGGATTATGGATTCAAAACTGCTTTTGGTGTGAAACATGAGAGGTTGTTAATCAACTTTTTGAACGGAGTGTTTGATGGGCGAAAAAAGATTGTGAGCATCAAGCATCTGCAGCTCAA
>BNTU01000244.1 GCA_025996835.1 Bacteroidia bacterium | reverse complement strand
ATTTTTATTCAACTTCAAGAAAAATAATTGGGAGTATGTCGAAAGCGTTACGGTTTCGGGCGACCATGAGTTGGAATTGTATGTGTTGCAGAAGTTTGAACCGCGATATTTGGAAAATTGTAAATAATTTATAGATATGAATATGAAAAAAAATAATTTTATTTTAATTGCTGCTGTGATGTGCAGTGTTACCGCTTGTTATGTACAAGGGGAGAAGAAAGTGACAGATAAAACGTTTCAAACATTTTTGGACAAGTTTAAAACGGTAAAGTTGCCGATTAATCATAAAAAACTCAATCTTTTGTGTCCGTATATGACCGAAAAAGAGGCTATCTTATTCTTAAACAAAAAAAAACCTGATTTCTTTACAATAAGAACCGTATTGGGTGAGGATGAAAACGGAAATGAAGTTATAGATGAAGAAACGGATTATACTTTGCCCGGGTGTGATTTTAAGTATCAACTGAATGACACTATTTTAATCCTTTGTACACGGGATGGAATTTATGGTGGAGAAAAAGATACTGCGTTAGTGTATTTAAATTCATTCACATTGCAAGGAAAATTAATTGATAGATGTATTGTAGGTGGAAATATTTATTATTATGAATCTCCCGCATCTGAAAATAATTCTGACTTTATTTTATTTGATAAACATACCATTAGACTTTTTTATTACGATGAAATTTATTCCAAAAGAAAAGAAGATTTTCTATCTACAGTTTATTATGTAAATTATGAAATAACCTCAGAGGGTAAATTTATCAAAAAAGAAAAATCAGATGTTACTTTTTTGAAACAACATGCTGATTTTTATTCCGAATACAACTCTAAAATGGTGGATGACCCGATGAATGAATATGATTTTTAATTATAGGAAACTTCTAAAATATAAATTCAACAACAAATGAAAGTACACGTTAATTTATTAAAGCATGCAAGCATAGTATTTGCCTGTCTTTTTTGTGTGAATGTAGGGGATGCACAGTCCGAGTACAAAACATTCAAAAAAAAATATATTCCTATTATTGCAGATAATCCGGACAAGGAATATACATCAATGAATCCTTATTTTTATAGTAAATTGGATTATCATGAGTTTCAATCACAATGTGAAGACCCTTGGCCGCCAACAACAGAAAAATTAGATTGGTACAAAAAATATAAAGCAATGTTTGATTTCAGATGTAAAGAACCATTTTGGGGTGCATCGCCAACATTTAAAACAAATGATTACATGACATCCGGGTATAAATTTAGATTAGTAGATAATCAAATGATAGAAGATTCCTTGCAATTTTTATTGGCTAAATACCCATTAAACGATGCTGATACATTGAAAAAATGGAACCTTCCACCAGATACAGATCACCATATAGAAAAAAAAATAATCCGGCGACTTGGAACAAACCATTTTAGATTTGTGATAACTGTTTTTGATAGCACAAAAAACAGTTCCATTATTGAGGTCCCCGAAGCGGAACAAGCCAATGATAATATGGTTTACATGGAAGTTTTCAAATACCCGGCAGATGTAGACATATTTTTATTCAACTTCAAGAAGAATAATTGGGAGTATGTCGAAAGCGTTACGGTTTCGGGCGACCATGAGTTGGAATTGTATGTGTTGCAGAAGTTTGAACCGCGGTATTTGGAAAATTGTAAATAATTTATAAAAATAATGAAGACAGTTTTAAAAATTTATGCCGAATACAAAAAATTTATAATTACCTTTGCATCGAATTATTGCATAATTACAAATGAGAAAAACAATCATATCTATATGCCTGTTGTCATTGTGCGCTTGCGGAAACCGTTCCGGCAATGATGATACGGGTAAACCCCAGTTCAGCGTAGGCTCTGCCTACGTTGGATTAAAAGCAAGGCTCCAGCCTTGCGGTAGAGGCGAAAATTTGTATAAGGAATTGATTATTAATAAATTAGATAAAAAAAAATGAATAGAG
>BNTU01000243.1 GCA_025996835.1 Bacteroidia bacterium | reverse complement strand
AAGCAAATTCGTTTTTCAGCGGGGCATCCTCTTTATACAACAGATTATCAATATTTTGCGAAACGCTCAACCCTTTTTCAAACATTTCAAGATAATAGGGGATTCCGCCGAAAATCATATAGGCATCTATGATTGATTTGCGGTCGAAAGAAATTTTTTTTTGTGTAAAAAAATCCTCACATTCGCCCAACGTGAACGGTGAAATGTGCATACGGCGCGTAATACGATTGTACAAACCGCCCTTATCGTTAAGCAGTTTATCAATTATCCACGAAGTAGCCGACCCGCAGGCTATCAGCAAAATATCGCTACGCCCCGAAGCCCAAGTGTTCCAAAAAAAATCAACAGCCGTCAAAAAACCCGAGCGAGCGGTGTCAAACCACGGTAATTCGTCTATAAAAACCACTTTTTTGCCGCGTTTGCCCGAATGTTCAAGCAAATGAATTAGCTGCCGAAAAGCATCCATCCACGATTTGAGAGGTGGATAGGGCATTTTTCCGTAAAAAGAGAGAGCGGCATTAAAATTTCCCAATTGCTCACGTTTGGTGGCTTTTTTCAATCCGCTGATATAAAACGAGAAATTCTGATTAAAATATTCTTTAATCAAAAATGTTTTGCCCACGCGCCGCCGTCCATACAACACAAGAAATTCCGATTTTTTGGACTCAACTAATTGCTGTATATCTGTTTGTTCCTGTTTCCGACCAAGTAATGCCATAGATTATTATTTTATATTCGGCTGCAAAGGTACAAAAAAATATTAGTTTAAGCGAAATATCCGATTTTATAATTTGCTTAAACTCATAAAAAATACGAGTTTAAGCGAAGTATAATGTTTTATAATTTGCTTAAACTCATAAAAAATACGAGTTTAAGCGAACTATAGAGTAAGATAGTTCGCTTAAACTCATAAAAAATATGAGTTTAAGCGAACTATAGAACATAACAAGCCAAATTTAACAAAGTTTAACACAAAATGGCTGAAAACAATGAATGTTGTTTTAAAATAATATCTACCTTTGCACCCGATATCTTTAGGGGTGCCCACACGGGCTGAGATCATACCCTTTGAACCTGAACAGGTTAGCACCTGCGGAGGGACGAAGATTTATTTATTGTCGTTGCGGGTTTGACCCGAAATCATACGATAGATAAAAACATTTCTCACAATTCCCCTTTTTTATAAACAACAGCGTGTCATTGCGGGCGCGATTCGCAATCCACGCATAAAAATTATTTATTTTATGAAAAAGGTTTTTTTTCAGAGTTTCTTGGTTTTGGGTGCAGGCATGGTGTTTGCACAGGAGATTGCGGGTCAAGCCCGCAATGACAGTGATGGTGCGGGCATGGTGCTCGCACAGGGGATTGCGGGTCAAGTCCGCAATGACAGTGATGGTGCAGGGTTTGCCCGCAGTGACATTAGCCTGCACGAGGTGGAGGTGGTGGCTTCGCGCGCCGGTGAGAAAACGCCGGTGGCTTATTCCAATATGGATAAGCAGGCGATTGAGGCGGCGAATTTTGGGCAGGATATTCCGTTTCTGCTGCTGCTAACGCCCTCTGTCATAGCCACTTCCGATGCCGGCACGGGCATTGGCTACACGGGGTTTCGCATTCGCGGCACGGATGCCAACCGCATCAACATCACAAGTAATGGCATTCCGCTCAACGATTCGGAGTCGCACGGCGTGTTTTGGGTGAATATGCCCGACTTCGCCTCCTCGTTGCAGGATTTGCAGGTGCAGCGCGGTGTGGGCACGTCCACCAATGGCGCAGGGGCGTTTGGGGCGAGTATTAACATGAAAACGGAGAATGTGCCGCTGAAATCCTATGGCGAATTTGCCGGCGGATTGGGGTCGTTCAACACCCAAAAGGCGACTTTCAAGTTGGGCACAGGCATTCTCAACGACCATTGGGCGTTTGACGGGCGGCTTTCGTCGATTACTTCTGACGGCTTCATCGACCGTGCGGC
>BNTU01000242.1 GCA_025996835.1 Bacteroidia bacterium | reverse complement strand
TTTCATTTGACCATGCAAAGGTATGAATAGTTGGTCAGTATTTATTCATCCTCAAAAATATTTAGCCTGAATTTTGTCCACTTGAAACAAACGGCTCTTTTTTAGCATGAATTTTGTCCATTATACCAAAATTTTGTATTTAATGAGGAATTAACCAAGGTATCATAGTCTTCTTCCTTGAATATTTTGATTGATTTTCCATACTCTATATAATGGAGAGGGGTTAATGTATAAAGTCTTTGATAGTCAAATGCATATTTAAAATACTCCCTTAACTTTTTCTATCTACAAAATGTTTGATAAGCATAGTTAACACAATCGTATGTGAGCGCCCAAAAACAACAGTCGAGATTAAAAGTCAATATAAAAGCCCAAACATCCACAACGGAATTTTGCTGCCAAAACCCATTTCTGCATCGTCTATCGCCAAATACGAGTCAGGCAAATCGGCTATTTGCGTGAATTTTTTGCCGCTACCGCCCACCTCAAAAACATATTTATCATTAACAATAAAATCGCCCTGTGTTGCATCCTCAACCTTTCCGATAACACGTAATTGATTGAAGAAGAAAGTTTCGCGCAAATTGCCGATATTGGTATTATTTTCGCCGAGCGAATATGCCAAATTTGGATTATCCAAAAATATCTTTGCTGGCTTGCTCAAATATTGCAGATTTTTACTCGGATTTCGCAACAAACCCAACAGCCGCGAACGTTCCAATAATTCGAGCGATTTCAGCAAGTTACTGCGCTGAATTTCAACCTGAATGCCAAGCTGCGACATATTGGGTGTGAAAGGTGTCATTCCCGAAATCACGGCAAGCAGTCGTTTGAGTTTCTGGATTGTAACAAATTCAACCTTTTCAACGGCAGGTAAATCCGTTTCAAGCACGGCATTTACGGTGTTCAGCAAGCGCAAACGATAAGTAGGCAAATCCTCTTTGTAATACGGGAAATAGCCTGATTGCAAATATTTTCGAAAAAGCGGCAAAATTTGCAGATCCCTAATAATTTCAGAAGCGATTGAAACATGATTTTTCAACAAATCATCCAAAGAAATAGTCGCAATTTTCTTAATACCTTCAAATTCCAAAAATTCACGAAACGATAAGCCGAAAAGTTCATAACTGATTGCGCGGCGGCTCAAATCAGCATTGCCCTTGTAAATATTCAAAATTGACGACCCCGAAAACGCCACTTTTGCCTGCGGATACGAATCGTAAATATTTTTCAATTCCTGTGCCCAAGTGTCGTATGGATATTTATGAACCTCATCAATGAAAAAATGCGTAACGCCTTCTTGCCAAAGTTTGCGGACAACATCAACCAAACGATTGGTCGAAAAATACAAATCGTCTAAACTCATATAAAATGCCTGCGAAACATCAAGATTTTGCTTGATGTATTGTAGCAACAAAGTCGTTTTTCCTGTGCCTCTTGCGCCAATAACGGCAAACAGCCGATTATCCCAATTAACATTCGGCATCAGGTAGCGAACAAACTCATTATCTGTCTGTTCTATTTTTTTTCGATATGTATTTATCAATGTTTCCACAAGGGGGTATATTTTAAAAGTGCAAAGATATAAACTTTTTGCATATTGAGAACTGCATTTTTTCGATAAAAACGTATATTCAAATATGCGATTGCTATAAATCATTGACGTTTAGGCGATTGTATTCCATTTTTTAACACAATTCCCTTTTGCGTCAAACGATATTTTTGCAGACGGCTGTTGGGTATATCCGGTATTGTCATCTCTATCAAATCTTGTTCTAAAGCCAACTTTAGGTAATTTGAGCGAAAATTTTTTCTATCCACCAAATTCAACGCATCCTGTATTTCCAGCCTATTCATATCCCCCTCCAAAACATCAATCAAATTTTCCACTTGGGGGGTGACTTGGGGGGTGACTTGGGGGCTGACTTGGGGGGTGACTTGGGGGGTGACTTGTTCCCCTTCTTGTACATTTCGCCAAAAAG
>BNTU01000241.1 GCA_025996835.1 Bacteroidia bacterium | reverse complement strand
TTTTTCACGCCGATGCCCTTTCCTGCACTGCACACGATTGAAACCCAATCGTCCGCCTTGCAATCGGCTGAAAATCAGCCTCATCCTGATTGTAAATTGCCGTAAGCGTCATCGGCTTGTCAATTTTGGACGAGAAACCTAATTTGTCGGAAAGTGCCTGCGCCTTCGGTTGTGCCAACTCCAAAAATTCATACTTGGCAATCAGGCGACCTTTGCGCAGCAGGGCACTGTCCACCCGCGACAAGTCGGTGTTGAACGAACAAATAATCTGGATGTTGAGGCAGTCGGAGAGCAAGCCGTCAGCCAAATTCAGCAGTGCCGACACGGATGAGCCGCCGGTTTTGTTCCTGTCCATGATGATGTTTTCCGCATCCTCAATCACGAAAATGGAGTTGGGATTGTCGAGCAGCACCGACATCAAGCCCGGGTCGGTGATTGCCGCCGCCATATTTGGGGGCAAAAAGATGATGTCTTTCTTCGTTTTTGAAATCAGATAGCGGATATAGGAGGTTTTGCCCGTGCCCGGCTTGCCGTGTAGCAGCACTAAGCCCTTATCGTTTTTCTTCGACAAGCGTTTGAGGATGGTCTCGTGGATTGGCAACAAATCATCGTTGTAATTGTCCTCAATTGCCAATTTGGGTTTGTTAATTTCCATTTCTTTTGTATCCAAACCTGACCTTCCATTGACCAGCAAGTTGATTTCGGGCTTGCGCCGGGTAGCCCGTTCGTGCTTCGGAAATTTCTTAATTGCCTGCACCAACGCCTCCACTTTCGCCTCATCGGTTTTGCGAAACAAAAAGGAAACCCGCGAATTCTCTGTGTTAAAATAGACCATCAAATCATCATACAACAGGTAATACAAGTCGTCATATTCGGCGGATTTATTCTTTTTCCGCTGCCATTTGATATAGTGAAAATTGGCAATTTCATTTCTTACCGATTCTACAAACCAGTCATTGGCTTTCTTACAATCAATGTCCAGTGCCTGAGTCCAATTTGGAATGGTATTGAAATACATCATAAATAAGGCAGGCGGATTAAAACAACCGTCCTCCCTGTCATACACATCCGACCAATTTACAGCATTAGTCACTTCAAATTTTTGCGGCTGCAATTTTGCTAAATCTTTCATATTTATTTGTTTTTTTAAGTTTCAGGCTGCAAAGGTACGATGCACTTGTGCCAAACCGCAGCACAAGCTCAAAAAAATCACTTTTGGATTATTGGAAATTCTTTGTAAAACTTCAAGAGTGTGATGGTTTCGGTGCGGAGTTTATTCCTGATAAATGCCTTTATATCGGGGTTGACCAACTCGCCCAAGCCATCTAACAGGCTCTTGTTTGGCAGATTTTCCAGAGCATCAATGCAATCTTGCAGATAGTTCGGCAGTGATTTATCCATTCGCTGTTCGACAATTTCCTGATTGATTGGTGTTTGGCGGCTCATAAAAAACCAACAGTCAAAAATATCCCTGTTTATAACGCTACTCCTGCCGGTTTATGGTTCTCAAACGCTAATAAAAACAGTAACTAATTTATTTTCAATATGTTAGATATAACTAAACACAAATTTTATATGGTGCAAGTGCTGAAAGACATTTACAATGATGCCGAATTGGCTAATTGCTTGTGTTTCAAAGGCGGAACTGCGCTGATGTTTTTCTACGAATTGCCGCGCTTTTCGGTCGATTTGGACTTCAATTTGCTCACTCCCGACACAAGCGATGCGGTTTATCGGAAAATACGCAAAATTGTGCTCAAATATGGCAAAATTCACGATGAGGCGCAGAAATTTTACGGAAGCATTATTGTCCTTGATTACGGCATTGCAGAACGAAAATTGAAAATAGAGATTTCCAACCGCCCCGGCAACAACGAGTACGATATTTGCAACTTATTGGGTATCAACATAAAAGTAATGACTTTATCCAATATGTTTTCAAATAAACTTTGTGCATTGTTGGACAGGAGTAGCGTTATAAACAGGGATATTTTTGAC
>BNTU01000240.1 GCA_025996835.1 Bacteroidia bacterium | reverse complement strand
ACGGCATAAAAACCGTGGCGGAGATGTCTTGCTCCCGAATTCAAGGCATGAAATTCATAAAACACAATAAATAAACAACATAGACACTAATGTAAGACATGCTATCAACTCATCTGCTTTCGCATAATTTGACGAGAGGGCGGTAGCTTTGTCTGCTGTCTGGGAGCGGATTGAATGCGCGTGATTATTTTTTAATGGCTGAATTGCTGAAATTGCACTGTGCCAGTGCAATATTTGGAGAAAATTGCACTGGCATAGTGCAATTCTTAAAGTAAATTGCACTGTGCCAGTGCAATATTTGAAGAAAATTGCACTGTGACAGTGCAATATTTGAAGAAAATTGCACTGTGATAGTGCAATTTATTGATGAGGCTGTTTCAAAAATCTGTCATTACGCCCTGAAAGGTGGGGTGGCGTAAATCAAGTTTCATTTTCTTTGTTTTATGTTTTTGCCTCAATTTATCATTTTTTATATTATTGATTATCAAAAACATATGACCAAACAAATGCAATATGTGGTGGGTGCTTTTTTGGACTCAATGCCGATTTACGCCACCCCACCTTTCAGGGCGCACACAATCATTTATCATAATTACCCCAACGCGTTGCGTTGGGCTGGGATATGCTGGGCTTTCAGCCCGTAAATTCAGCATCCAACCAATCTTCTGACCACGACTGGGCTTCGCCCTTGACCTTACGGCTATGCCGTATGGGGGTAGCCGGTCGCCGTAAATTGAAGGTTGCCCTGGTTTTATTCGGCTCCATATTGTTGCAAATAATATTGCATCAGCCGATGCACAGGGTATTGGTCGATAGTATTTGTTGGGATTTTGATGAAATCTGCCGGGAAACTTACATTGTCATTGCAATTTGTGACGGTGTAGAATGTGGCGTAGATGATGCGATGCGACAAAACGTGTTTTTTATTTTCGATAACTGCTTTAAACAGAGCATTTTGCGGGAACCATTCCTGAAATTGTTTTGTTTGTTGTAACTCGTTGAATTTAAAAGGACTATTTGATTCTATTAAAGGAAATTCTAAGAGATTTTGCCAAATTCCTTTGCCTGTGCGCTTTTTCAAATAGGTATAA
This sequence comes from Bacteroidia bacterium, assembly GCA_025996835.1. Classification (GTDB taxonomy): domain Bacteria; phylum Bacteroidota; class Bacteroidia; order Bacteroidales; family Azobacteroidaceae; genus Azobacteroides. The sequence continues at coordinate 913 of BNTU01000240.1, read as the reverse complement.
TCATCGGTTTCCTGAATATGGAAATAGTAGAGGTACAGGTCTTTCGTTTGGGTACGGTTTTGCTTGATGGGGTATTGTGCTACGGCGTTTTTGGCTCGTGCCAAACATTGGTCGGCAAACGGGCAAACGGTGCAATTGGGGGCTGTGGGCGTGCATTGGAGCGCACCAAATTCGATCATTGCCTGATTAAATTGCCCTGCTTGCGACTTGTCCATCAATTCTCCGGCTAATTCGGTGATGTATTTTTTGCCTTTGCCCGTGTCTATCGGTTCGTCTATGGCAAACAATCGCGACAAAAAGCGGAACACATTGCCGTCCACAGCAGGGTAGGGGAGGTTCCATGCAAAAGAGGTGATTGCTGCCGCCGTATATTCGCCGATGCCTTTCAACCGGCGAACTGCCTGATAATCTTTTGGAAATACCCCGCCATGCTCTTGCAAGATGGTTTTTGCCGCAGCGTGCAAGTTCCGCGCCCGCGAATAGTAGCCCAAGCCCTGCCAAAGGAGCAAAACATCCTGCTCATCGGCTTCTGCCAGCGATTGCACATCAGGAAAGCGTGCAATAAAGCGATTGTAATAGTCAAACCCCTGTTTGACTTGCGTTTGCTGCAAAATAATTTCCGACACCCATATTTTGTACGGGTCGTGCGTAAGTCGCCAAGGCAAATCGCGTTGCGCGGATTGGAACCAATCAGATAATTTCTGAAAAAACAATGGAAAATTTTTCATAATGCGATGCAAAAATACAAAAAAAGTTTCATTTTTCCAACTTTTCCATTTTCATAACCAGGGCAAACGCATCTTAATTTAACATGATTTAAATAATTTGATAAAATTGCGTTAAAGCGGTTGCCTCTCAAATAATCGTTGTCGGGTGGATTTAAACAATAAAAATCAGGGTGTTGCGTTTCATT
>BNTU01000239.1 GCA_025996835.1 Bacteroidia bacterium | reverse complement strand
AATTGAATTGTTTCAGCAGTTCCATATCTTTTCGGATGGTGGCTTCGTCCATGGCATGTCCGGTTTTCGGATGTTGCATGTGCGAATTTTGCGCATTTACCTTCAACGGTGCGCCATTCAGATAAAAAACTTCGCCTTTGATTTTCGTTTCCTTAAATCCGATGCGGGTTTCTGTCCGGTCTTGCACCTTCCCATCCGATGTTTGCAATTGCATTTTCAACGTATAAAGATGGGGCGTTTCGGCTGTCCATTTTTTCGGATTTTTGATTTCTTTCGAAAGTTTCAATGTTTTTTTACCGACCTTGTCCATTGTGAAAGGGTCGCTTGCCCACTCTGCAACTGCTTGTTCCTTATCAAACAGGGAGGCTTTTACAGAGAAGGAAGCCGCTGCCTGTTCGGTATATCTCTTCACATCAACATTCAGTTGTAAATCCGCATTGGTATAAGTTTCATCCAAATCGGTAATCACTTGCCAATCAAACAGGCGCGTAGTTGGTGCGGCATACAGCCACACATCGTCGAAAATACCGGCCAGCCGCCAATAATCCTGGTCTTCCAGATAATACCCGTCGGAATACTTGGTAACCATCACGGCCAGAGTGTTTGTTCCCGACTTCAGAAAGGGCGTGATATTGTATTCGGCAGGCTCCTGTCCTCCCTCATTATAGCCGATTTCCTGCCCGTTGAGCCATACAAAAGAGGCGGAGGCCACTTTCTCGAAGCGCAAAAAGACCTGTTCGCCTTTCCACGCCGAAGGGATGGTAAACGTTTTTCGATAGGCACCGGTCGGGTTGTGTTCTCGCGGAACAAAAGGCGGATTAGCTTTGAAAGGGGTCTGAGTATTCCGAAACAGTTTATCGCCAAAGCCCTGCATCTCCCAATTACAAGGCACAGGAATGGCAGACCATTTCCGGTCGTTGAACCCCGTCGCGTAGAAGTTGGCGGGAATACCTTCCGGCGTATCGCTCCAAAAGAACTTCCAGCTCCCATTGAGCGAGATATGCTTTTCCGGTATGAAATACGCGCGCCCCTCTTCCTGATTCCACTCAAACACCGAGGTGTTTTCAATAAAACCGGTGTATAAATTCTCTAAGAACCGTTGCTGTGCCTGTGTCCCGACACAAAGGCAACAACATGCGAAAATAAGACAGCGTTTATAAATGAAGTGCATATTAGTATTTATTTACGTTTAAATGGTTTTTCCAACTTCACAGCAGGTGCCTCACCATTCAAATCCAACTTGACAGCCCCTATCCGCTCAGCACCGCCGCGCCAGCCTTCGCGGGCGTTGAAATACATCAGCAGCGACTTTTCCCAATGCACTACATCCAACTGATAAATAATCGCTGAACGCCAGGGGATATTCGGGTCGGGTTTGACAATCGGATTGCAATCGGCTTCTTCCCATTTCAGTCCGTCGCTACTCAACAACAGACGGATTTCCGAACGCGATTTGCCTGCCGCATCAATATAAATCGGATTATAAAAAGCCACGTACCCATTCCTATAACCAAACACCTTAAAACCGCCACAGCCAAAGTTGCGGAACGGCAAATTTACGTCAGGTTCCAGAATAGGCTCCTCTCTTTTTACGAACGGACCCAGCGGATTGTCCGCCTCCGCGCAATAAATATATTTGGGTTCCTCATAACCGGCATCTTTCAAGAAAACCGTACCGCCACTGTAATACATCCTGTAACGACCATCCGGTAACAGGATGACACATGGATTGCGCGCTTCTATTCGTGGTCCCTCACGTTCTTTCGGCAAATTCGGCACCACAAGCGTAACAGGTTCCGACCAGGTTTTAAAATCGGTCGTTGTTCTTGCTCGTATCACGACGTGATATTGTTGTCCCGTTTTCGGGTCTTTATATTCGGTGGTAGCCGAATAATACTGTATCCAGCGGTCGCCATCGCAGAAAATGTATTGCACGCCAATTTCCCCTTCTTCATGGGAAGCATCCGTCCAGCGAAGTCCGTCATCTGAAACGGAATGAAAAAACCAGCTGTG
>BNTU01000238.1 GCA_025996835.1 Bacteroidia bacterium | reverse complement strand
GTCGATGCCCCAAAAGTTGCCCGTATTGTAATGGTCGGCGCGGAAGGCTACAAGCGGTTTGCCCGAAGGCGATTCCCAGTTGAAAACCGTGGGTTGGTCAAACGGAATCAGTGCCCGATGCCCATGTTCGCCCATCCACACGTATTTTACGCCCAAATCGGGGAAGTAATCTGCCAAGCACCAGGCGATGCCGTTTACATCGTTCTGCATAGCGACTTTGACGGGTATGCCCTGCGATTTGAACTCGCGGATGGGGGCTAAAAAGGTTTTCATCGAGTTCTCGTCCACTATTTCGGACATATTGAAAAACATTGCCGTAACTTCTATTTGCCCGTTGCGGATGTATTTTTTCAACTTCTCAATCTGCGCTTTGGGACGAATGGCAAGATATTCCCTCACCGCCCACGAGGCTTCGCAAGTCCAACGGAATTTGGCATCGTCGGGATAGTTTTCGGTCAGTTCGCAATATTCTATCGCATAGTCAATATACCGCAAATGCTCGGTCAAAATCTCCGTCTGCGGCTTGGTGTAGCCGATGTCGGTATGCGTATGTTGTACCAAATAAATCGTCCACTTCTTTATGGGCATTTGTCGAATCGTGCGCTCGGCGAGCGTCGTTTTACCCGACGAAACGCTGATGTTCAAATCTTTCGCCACCGTGGTTTCGGGCGTTTCCACTTCTATGACATTTATGCCGGCGTTTAAGCGGGTTTTGCTCGTCGTGCCGCCCACGTTTACGGCGACCGCCAGCGTTTTGGGTTCCCAATTCATAATGTGCAAACGCACGATTTGCGACAATTGATTGCCCGTTCCCCGCAAAAGGACGGCAGGTGTTTCAATCGTTTGCAGGCTTACCGTGGCAGTGGGTTTGCCCAATTTTGCGGGTTTATCCACCGCGAGCGAAATATTGTCGAATGCCATCCACGACCCGTTGAAATTCCGTATGGTCAGCAGGTTGTCGCCCTGCCGCAAGTTGCCCGCAGGAATTTCTACTCCTACAAATAACCCTTTCACCGTTGTTTTCAGGTCTTCCAAATAATCCTGATTTTTCCCTTTGGGCGTTTGGACGGTGGTTTTGAAATTGCCCACTTCTATTTCCAAAACGGGGTTTACCTTCGGGTGTGCCTCCAACAGATTGATGCGCAACTTTGCCGCGCAATCGTTTTCTATCCGCTCAATGCCAAAACGGACGAGCAGTTGTCCCGTTTGAAGATGCGACCACCACGCATCGCCGGGTCCGGGCAAAAAGTACGGAATATCCGCGCTTTTGGTTTTCCCCACTTCGTAAACGACAATCCCATCCTTATATTTAGGAGGGAACTTTTCGTATCCCATTGCTTCAAACAGGGCAAATTCTTTACCGCTCCGGTCTTCCGTGCCAATTTGCCAGAGCACTGTCCCCGCCTGCGAAAATGCGCCGGGAACCATTCCCAGCAAAAACATTGTACCTAATAAAATCTTTTTCATATTGTGTATAATTTTTAATTGTCATTGGGAACTAAAACGGCTCTATCCTAAACGAATAGCGCAGCGGCGTATTTTCCGGAATCATATACCCTTTCAGCGGAAGCGGTCCGCAACTCGCATTGCCTACTCCCTGCTGTATGCAATCTAAACTCACATAGATTTCCGGTCGGCGGATATTGTCTAACTCATAGTCGTGGCGGGCGTTCCACAAATCGCTGTCCGGAAAATGCAAGGCGCTGAAACTCAGTTTGCCGCCGGTGGAAATTTTGATGCCCCGTCCGTTTGCATTCGTGAACGATACCCAACGAATGTCCTCCCTGTTGCCCATACTTTGCGCACGGACGTAATGCTCCGCCTCCATTTCTTTTACGGTCGCGTTGTACTGTCCCACGAAGGCAGAAGTTGTTCTGTCCCAATAATTTTCGTGAGGTCCCCTGCCATACCATTGGATATATTCCACCACTAGCGGCAACAACAATGCCAATCCCAGCCGACTTACAATGGGTACGTTTGCCGGTTTCTGAAAGTCAGCCGTCACATCAATCATGCC
>BNTU01000237.1 GCA_025996835.1 Bacteroidia bacterium | reverse complement strand
AGGCGGAATCTGATAACTCTCCTTCCTCGCCTCATGTTACACCAAAGTCGGAGAAGATTAAAATGTGGTCGTAACAAAACCATCGTCAGGTGTTGGAAAATACAATTGCAACGTCCCCAAAGCAACTCCTTTCGCAGGGAAAAAGGCACTCACAAGTCCTAACGACACCAATACTGCTACCAAAAACAGAAGGGTTTTAGAAGGTTTCATCTTTTTTTATATTTTTAAAGCGCAAAGATAGGCATTTTTATTTGAATTTTTGTCGTTTTTTCGCAAACAATGCGCCCCCGCCAAGGACGGCGGGGGCGCAGATTGTATCAGGAGCCGATTACTGGCCGCCGAAAATATCAGGAATAGTAACACCGGTAATATCACCTGTGCCAAGGTCAATACCGTCTATCCCTTTTAACGTTCCGTATTCATCTGCGGTAATTTCATCGGCAGTAAGATTGAATGTGCTAAATGTTCTGACATTAGCCCTTGTCTTACCAATTTCATCATCCCCAAATGCCAAATCAAAAGTAAGAGTGCTTGGTCTTGCCGGAATCATTCCATGGAAATACACTATGTCTTTGGCTCGCTGAATATCACCTACGCTTGGTTTAGGTGGATTATCATTCCAAAAGTCATTCCCATAGCTGTCTATCTCGTTTTGTGTCCATACTTCATTTTCAGGACGCGGATAGTCATTAAACAGGAAACTGCCAATTTCAGCACCGTTAGCATCATATACCATGAGCCAGCCCACAGACCCAAATTTGGCGAGGTCGCCCCAATCATCCGCACTTCCGTCCGGCCAATCACCGGGATCAATACCGGTAACTTTCAGCGTGCCTTCAATCATGATACACTCAATTTCGATACCGTCATTAAAGGGGTTATTGTTTTGAAGACGAGCATTAATATCGTAATCGTCGTTATTCCCTATACCGGTTACCGGCACTTCAAAATCATCAATCGGATACATAAAGGGAGTATTGTCCGGAGCTCGTCCTGTTACCGCAAAATAGAGCTGCGGACATTCATTCTGGTCAATGTTGGTAAGCGGAATTTCCCACCTTGTATCATCTCCAACCATATCTTCATAAGCACCAACAGTCCCAATAGCACGGGTGGACACGGAAGATGAAGACGGAGATGAAGATGAAGATGTACCGCCAATAGTGCCTGCACCAAGCGGTGTACCTGTAAAATCGGGATTGTCGTATACCACTACCTTTTGGGGATTAACTCCCATCCCCACTTGCAGGTTGTGTAGCTCGCCCTTGAGGGTGAATGATATTGGTTCAGTAATGGTTACCGCGCAGGTAGCCGTTTTTTCACCCGCTTTGGCGGTAATGGTGGCGGTGCCTGCGACTTTGGCGGTAACCTTACCGCTACTGTTAACAGTAGCCTTAGTGGTGTCGCTACTTGTCCACGTTACGGTTTTGTCGGTAGCGTCTGCGGGCGATACCGTTGCCGTCAGCGTGGAATCTCTGCCGACGGTAAGCGTCAGCGTGGTTTTGTTCAGCGTAATGCCGCTTACAGGCGTTGTGACGCTCTCATCTTCGCTACAAGCAACGAACATTGCGGACGAAACCGCAACTACTGCGCCCATCAGGGCGACTTTCACATAACTTCTTTTCATTTTTTTTTAGAAATTAAATTCTTGCCCCCGTTGTTGACCCTCTGCAAAGGTGGAAGGCAAAAAAATACCTTTGCAAATTGTTTGGAACAGTATTTGTTTATTTTGCGCCCGTTCAGACCATTGCGCCATTCCCCGTTATTCCGATGGGACAGATTTTCTTTGTTGAATATAGAATACGAAAAAATGCCCCGTTTTTGGCGTTTTTAGCAACGCAAAAAAACAGGGCATTTTAGGTACCTCAAAAACATATCCAAAAAGGGCATTAAAATGCCCGCTATTGCACGATAAATTTTTCTGAAATGCGGGGGGGGGGGGGGCGGGAGAGTCGGAAAGCGAAACGGTCGAACCCCCAGACCCGGGAAGCTATGCAGTGTCCCGTCTTTCGTTTGAAAAAAAAA
>BNTU01000236.1 GCA_025996835.1 Bacteroidia bacterium | reverse complement strand
ATACATTTGTGGTTGTTCATCCATTGACGAAGGCGGCGAGTTGCCTATATGGAAGGGGTACACGGTGGTGTACGGCGGCAACGGAGAGTTGTAATATGTTTAATCGCTACAATTCCAAGGGAAATCTGTGTATCATTATTGATAAAATAAACGGCAAAAAATATCAGTTACACTTTGAATTGCAAGAGTTTAGAGATGCGGAAAACACGGCTATAAAAGGGAATATGCTGCTTGCTATTGGGGCAACGGGCGGGTTAGCCAATTTTTGTTTGCAAAAATTGAATGAATATATGCCGCCAAATGATTCTGCGGCATACTATCGTCTGGGAAAAATTTATGAAAATTGGGGAGATTATGCCGGAGCGGTTGACTGCTATGAAAAAGCCATTGCGCTTAATCCGATGGATGATGATTTGTGGTTTGATTTGGGCAATGTTCATGCTGCATTTTGGAATCATCGTGAAGCATTACAGTGTTATCAAACGATGAGTTATATTAACCCAACAAGCACAGCAGGGTACCACAATGCGGGATATTCTTATATGGACTTGGGAGACTACGAAAAGGCACTCGAATGTTTTCACAAACTATTAGACAGTGCAGTTGATGATAAAAATTGTTATTGTGATATGATAGGAACAGTGCATTTTATTCAGGAAAACTACGTAGAAGCACTAATTTGGCATCAAAGGGCATACGATATGGGGCTTGAAGACTCTTTGTTGCAGATGGGAAACTGTTATGCCGGTTTGAACGATTATGTCAAAGCCGTTAGGTGCTTACAGGCATACATTAGGACGGACTCAACTCAGGCAGATGGCTGGTTTGCATTGGGCACAATCTATAATGACATGGGCGAATACGAAAAAGCACTTTACTGCTTTCAAAGGGGCATCGCAATTGAGCCAAATTCTTTCAGCATCCATGATATGGGAACCACCTATCATCATTTGGGCGATGACACACAAGCCATCAAATGCTACCAAAAAGCCCTGAAAATCTACGAACTGGACAGCAAATGGATACACGAAGCAAATTACGCAAGAATTTTACACGACATGGGCGAAGCGTATTATGGCTTAGCACCATCATTAAAAGCAAGCAAAGATGCAAAAGAAGGAGTTGGTGTCTAATCGGCAAAAAGTTCGCCATATCAAAGAAACGGAAGCCGAGCGAATGTATGAGGATGACACATTTGTGGTTGTTCATCCATTGACGGAGGCGGCGAGTTGTGTGTATGGTAAAGGCACTCAGTGGTGTACGGCTGCCGCTAATTGTTATAATTCTTTCAATTACTACAATGGAATAGGGAATTTGTATATTATCATCAATAAAAAGAGGGGTAAAAAATTTCAGTTTCATTTTGAAACACGCTCTTTCATGGATGAAACAGACCAATATATCAATCCTCCGATATTTGACACACTTGGAGCAACCTCCGGTTTGGTAGATTTTATTCTTCAAAAGTTTATTGAGCTATGGGAGGATAGAGAGTTCGATGACCACCTTGCGCATGAATTTTTCTATGATTTTTTTTGCGGTTATGACCATGCCTTCGATACCGCTATAGAATGCTTTGAAAAGGCACTGGAACTTGACCCTGAGCTTGCAAAAAATGTCAAATACCATAAAGTTTATTTGAACGCGTTGCTCAACAAGACGCTAATTAATGAAGGAGTACATCCTAAAGACAAACAGGCATTTGAGTATGTCAAAAGTCATGTTAAAACACCATTCAGTGATGAAGAATTTTTGATTATTGAAAAATTTTTCGCGGAATATCATGACAGTTTATATCCTGACGGAATAATGGGAGATGGAGATACAAAAAACTTTATTTACAGAAATTTGGAAGCAACCGAGCAATTTATCCCTCAACACAGAGTTGATGCAATTGCAGATGCTTTGTATGAATAAAATGCACTGTTCCTATCATATCACAATAACAATTTTTATCATCAACTGCACTGTCTAATAGTTTGTGAAAACATTCGAGTGCCTTTTCGTAGTCTCCCAAGTCCATATAAGAATATCCCG
>BNTU01000235.1 GCA_025996835.1 Bacteroidia bacterium | reverse complement strand
TATCTTTGAGACTGTTCAACGCTGAAAATATTGACACTTTGGCTACTTTTGTTATGCCTGTCATAAAAACAAATTTCAAATGGTCGTCGGTGGCTTTTAGCCTTTTATAAAAGTTTTGAAGAAATTGGCGAACACCATCCGCTTCAGGTTGATGCATTGTATCCAATATGGGGCTGTCGTACTCGTCAATAAGCACAACCACTTTATTGCCTTTTTTACGGTGCAATGACTCTATCAATTCGGAAAACCGCCCGGATGCAAACTGACGGGTAAGTTCTATGTCGTTGACAGTAGCTATTGACTGCAAATAATCCGACATATCTGCTTCCATCTCTTCTTTACTATTATGCTCAATATCCGTCCAATCTATCCGAATGACAGGATAGAGCTGCGTCCAATCCCATTTATCATAGATGTAGAGACCTTCAAACAGCGATTGATTGCCTGTGTAAAGCTCCTCCAGGGTGCTCACGAGGAGCGACTTTCCAAAGCGGCGCGGGCGTGAGAGAAACACGATGTTTGAACTTGTAAGTTGGAGTATTTCTTTCGTTTTGTCCACATACAAACAACCGCCATCGCGCAACTTTTCAAACGACTGGATACCTATCGGTAATTTCTTCATGACTTCTCATTTTATAAATATCTGCAAAGGTACGCAAAATAATTGAACTTGCCATGTTAAATAAGTATACGCAGGTGTTCTGCGGGGGAAATACAAATATGGGCTTGTCGGGGTATTTCTGCGCGGCAGATGCAAGGTGGGTGGACAAAAAAGTTTGCGTTTCCGCATCGTAATCATCTTCTCGCCCACCGACCATACTAAGCGTGATGAACGGGTAGTCTTTGATTTCAATGTATTGATTCATCGGTTGTTGCAATTTAGACAAATAGTTGTCATTTCCGTCCGCCGAGTAGTTATCGTGGTTGCCCATCAGATAATATACGGGCAAGTCCGCCGGTACGTTGGCGGACTTGTTGAATACCGCGAGCAACTTCCGATTGTCAGGGCAACAATCGCTACTAATGCTAAAATTTTTTTTTATTATTCATATTATTGTATTATTTTATTTTACAGGTTCGTGCATCATCAAATCCTCAATAACCTTTGTCAGTTCATCCACCGGCATTTTCCACGTCAGGTATTCGTGTTTGCCGTTAGGGTCGTCCTGCCACGAGTTGGAGCCGTCTTCTTCAAACTTAATCTGCCCCTTCACCGTGTTGAAATATTGAGCAATGCCGCGTACAGCAACGAGTACGGCTGTCTGGTCCCAACTTTCGTGCCCGCGCGGATGACGTTGTCCTTCTATCGTATATACCTCTTTTGCCGGTGTATTTTGTATGCCGGATTCTCGCAAACGCTTGCCGGTAATTATTTTACTGCCTATTTCCCAGCCGCTGAAAATAATGGGAGGTGTCCACTGCTCAAACACAACGGCAGACGACGGCGTATCCCAATACGCATTGGCTTCACGACCTTCGGGGAAAGTGCCCGCCATAGCCACCAAGCGTTTTACTTTCTTTGCCACCAATTGTTTGCCGTCCAAAGGGCTGTACTTATCGGGAGGCGATTGCAGCAAATTGCCAAGATTGGTCAATGCGCCAACCGCTACCACCACAACGGAAGTATCCGGTTCGCCGGCAAGGATGCGGCGATAGACCTCAACAGCATCAGGCAGATCATCTATGGTGCGCACGCGGTGCGGAAAATGCGTGTCCAATGCCGCCATCCAAGGAACGCTTTTACAATCCTTACTCATTCCTTTGAATGGTCGTCCCAGCGGCAAGTCGGGGCGACCGTAGTAATGATTAATCGCATCCGTACCAATGTTCTGCTCTAATGATTGGTGACACACAACAGTACCCAATATTCGTACTTCGCCGCTATCAGCCAGCGCGTGCAGCATCGTCAAAGCACCCACATCATCATAATCACATCCCATATCGGTATCGAAGATGACCGAAACGGGAGTATTTTTACTCTGTCCGCACGAATAAACGGTAAGCATGACAACCGTCCACATTAGTATTGTCCAAAATCT
>BNTU01000234.1 GCA_025996835.1 Bacteroidia bacterium | reverse complement strand
CTCTTCCTCCTCTATAGCAGTGAGATAGGCATCCCAATCAAACTCGGTGTCGTCATTCAAATAGGCTTCCCACTCAGGGTCTTCCGGCTCGTCAGCCAGCAGTTCTGCCTCTTCCCGCAACTCCTCTTCGGTCGGCTCGTTCAGCCAGTCATAAAGGTCAGCGGCATTATCAAGGCTATACCGCTGCCAATCCAAAATGCCCCACTCATCCAAATAGTTGCCCCAGTCCAAATACTTGTCTTCATTGATGACCATCCAGTCCCAATCCACCGTGCTGTCCGAAAGCATATACTGTTCAATCCAGTCATCGCCGACCTCTTCCTCTTCCTCTTCTTCCTCCTCTTCACCTAAATAATCCTCCATGGTCAAGTTTCGCAGCCAGCCGCCTTTGTCGTGCAGAACAAAAACAGTGGTATCGGTGGCGGCAGTGCGCAACTTAAATTCGGATTTCGGCACCACCTTGAGCACCAACGAATCCACCCCTATATTGTTGTTGCCCCAGCCAAAGCCGGAAGGCACACCGTCTGCTGTTTTTCCCCCCGTGATATGCCCAATCAACTTCACCCGCGTCAGGTCCTGAAAATTCACCCCGGAGCGATTAGCCTGATAATCAAGATTTTGACCGGTAATCTGCGACAGGGCTTTGCCGTCGTTGACAAACCAATGCCCTACTTTCTCCACCTTAAACTCGTGGACGCCAACAGGCACTTCCAGCGCGTAGGTGCCATCCGCAGCAGACTTTATCGGCTGCCCATCGGACAAACAACGGTTGCCGTCTATCATAAACGTGCAACCCTCTACCGGATAATTGCCGCCCTCATACATTACGCGACCTGATACCTTGAACGATGATTTATCTTCAAAATCAGCCCCATTATAAATATGTTTGGAGGCACTGAAAAAGAACGCATGGGTGCTCGGCGTAAACAGATGCGCACTCGAACCTTCACCCAAACTCGGCGTCAGCGTAAACGAACTGCCATCGCCCGTGTAGGGTATCGTGTTGATGATATAGGAGCCTGTCGCATCGGTGATGGCTTTGTTTGCCAACTGTGCCCGACTTGGGGCATCCGAAGTATGAAAATCGTGTTTGGCATTGTCTGCGGTGCGGACGGAGCCGTGATTTTCGTTGAACGAGGTGCCGGTGGCGGTTGCCGAGGCATCATAAACCTCATCATCGCTCCATTCGTCGAAGCGGTAATAGACCATCAAATCTGCCTCTTTGCCCGCTATAAACCGGTCGTAATCCTGCTTGATTTTGGTGCCCGACAATGCTTTTTTCCAGATGCGGACTTCGTCCATGATGCCGGTAAATCCGGTTGCCGAAGCGGTGCTTCTGCCCAAATAGATGGTGTCCGCAGTCTCGTCGGCGGCAACAACAGTGGCGGTGGCAGCTGCCACCGAATCGCCATTGAGATACAACAAGGCGGTGTTGTTCGCAAACGTGACTGTAACATGCGTATATTGATTTGCCTGCAGCTGTGCCGTTTCGGGCAGGTTCAGGAGCAAGTCGGTGGTGCCGACAGTGAGCGTGAAACTTGTAGCATCGTTGGCTCGCACGGCATAACGTCCGGGGCTATCGAACAGAGAGGCAGCATTTTGCGTGCTGTACGGCTTCACCCATGCCTGAAACGTGAATGCAGTGGGCGACAAAGTGCTCGCCTTACAAGGCGTTTGGATATAATTGCGGACGTCGCTACTGAACTCAAACGCCTTGTTAGGTGCTTCCGAGCTACTCTCAGCACTCACCGTGGCACCTGCAACAGAAGTGGAACCGCCTCGAAAGGCAATCTGCCCGAGGACTGTCCCGTAAGGCTGCTTATAGCCCGTGGAATGTATCTCGCTGTGTTCCACGATGTCGCCGAAACAGTCTGTCACGCCCACCACTTTATAGTCGTAGTAGATGCCCTGAACGGCAACTTTGTCTTCATACATATAGGTCGTGACACTGCTTGAGGGCACTTCGGCGATAAACTCCGGCTGCGCTCCGGCAAGGTCTTTAACCGTGCGCGACAGGCGGAAACTTTGAAAGCGGTGCCCCGGCGTC
>BNTU01000233.1 GCA_025996835.1 Bacteroidia bacterium | reverse complement strand
GGTTGCCCTGGCTGAAAAAAGATTTAGCCGCATTATGTACAAAAAAAACACTACCTTTGCCTTTGATTTTTTACAAAAAGGGTTGAAGTTTGCCTTTGATTTTTTACAAAAAGGGCTAAAACTTGCCTTATTATTTTTACTTTATGTATATAAATAGACTGATAGACAAACGTTTACACGATTGGGCTAATGCCAAAAACAGGAAGCCCCTTTTATTGCGTGGTGCGCGGCAGGTTGGCAAGTCGAGTTCGGTGCGACATTTGGCTGAAAATTTTGAAAATCTGGTTGAGATAAATTTTGAAAAGCAAAAAGCAGCTGCTACTGCTTTTGAAGATGATTTGATTCCGACAGAAATCTGCAATAAACTGTCAACGATGTATCAACAGCCGATTATCCCGGGTAAAACCTTACTGTTTTTGGACGAAATTCAGGCGTGTCCGAATGCTATTTCGGCTTTACGATTTTTTTACGAGGACTATCCTCAGCAACACATTATTGCTGCCGGTTCGTTGTTGGAATTTGCTCTTGCCAAAATCTCAAGTTTTGGCGTGGGACGAATAACCAATTTATTTATGTACCCATTTAGTTTTTCGGAATTTATGCGTGCTTGCGGCTACGAAAAATTAGATGAAGAAATAAAAAAACATTCGCCACAAAATCCGATTTTTGAACCTTTTCACTCTAAAATAATCGAAATTCTTAGAACATTTCTTTTAATTGGTGGAATGCCCGAAGCAGTTGCCCGATACGTTGAAACACAAAGCATTTACGAAGCGCAAAATGTGTTGAGCGACTTAATAGCGACCCTCAAATCCGATTTTGAAAAATACCGTGAAAAAGTGCCTTTATTGCGACTGAATGTGGTTTTTGATGGTGTTGTAAATCAGGCAGGACAAAGGGTTATTTATTCCAACATCAGTAAAGATTATAAAATTCAGCAAATCAAAGAATGTGTGGAATTGCTTAGAATGGCGGGGCTTATTGTGCCGGTTATTCACACGGCTGCAAATGGTATTCCGCTTGGCGCAGAAAGCAATCTAAAAAAACAAAAGCTAATGTTGTTGGACACAGGTGTTTATTTAAAACTGTCCGGGCTTAACTTGACAGACATTGTTGTGGGTGCAAACTTGGAAATGATTAACAAAGGAAAAGTGGCAGAAATGTTTGCTGCATTGGAGTTACAAAAATCTTCTCCTGCCAACTCCGATTCACTGCTCTATTTTTGGCATCGAGAAAGCAACGGCAGTACCGCCGAAGTCGATTTTCTCATCCAACAGGGCGATAAAATAGTGCCAATTGAAGTAAAATCGGGCACCAGTGGGAAAATGCAAAGCCTGCATCTGTTTTTGAGAGAAAAAAACATAGACAAAGGCATCCGTTGCTCACTCGAAAACTTTGTGCACTACGACAATATAGATGTTTATCCGCTGTATGCAATCAGCACTATTATTTAAAAACAATGATGCTATGTTACAAACCGGGGGCAGACCAAAAAAGAGGCTAAATCTTTTTTTTCAGGTGCTATTATTAGCCACCATTATCAAGTAAGCCAAAGGCTTACTTTTTGACCCGTATGGGGCTAAATTATGCATAACCGTAGGTGAAGCGAAGTGAAACCTACGGAAAAAGGCAGCCGCCCTCTTCCGTAGCCCTGCAAGGGCGAGATTATGATAATGCCGTCCCGCAGGGGCAGCACTTTATTAACCGTAGACTTCAGTCTACGGTCTTAGAAACCTAACAGGTTTTTTCGCGCCACCCCCGGCAATGCTAATTCAGCCCCATGCTTCTCAACTGCTCGGGAGTATATCCGGTGGCTGTTACAATGAGTTCTAAGTCCATCCCATTTTCTTTCATCCGCTTAGCAGTGTGAAAGATGCCTTGTTGGATACCTTGCTCTCTGCCTTGCTGGATACCTTGCTCTCTGCCTTGCTGGATGCCTTGCTCTCTGCCTTGCAGGATACCTTTCTCCATGCCTTTCTCCATAGCATAATCTGCTACCAACTCAACACCGTAGCACCTTTCAAAACTTTTTTCGTACGTTGTCATATCTTCTTCTGTTAATGTTTTTAAATCTGCTAATTCAAACA
>BNTU01000232.1 GCA_025996835.1 Bacteroidia bacterium | reverse complement strand
CAACAACGCCCAGCAGAACTGCGGCTAACCACGAATAGTTATTTCTTTTCATCTTCTTTTGCTATTCTCGGGTGCAAAGGTACGAAATGTTTTTGAGTTATGAGTTATGAGTTATGAGTTATGAGTTATGAATAATCAATTTTAGCAGGGCATCAACGGCATCGGCTTCGGGGATGTTTTTCATGACACATTCTTTGCCTTTGTAGAGGCTCACTTTGCCCGCACCGGCACCTACATAGCCATAATCGGCATCCGCCATTTCGCCCGGACCGTTGACGATGCAGCCCATAATGGCGATTTTCAGTCCTACGAGGTGCTGTGTGGCGGCTTTCACGCGCTTAATAGCCGTCTGCAAATCAAACAGCGTGCGCCCGCAACTTGGGCACGAGATGTATTCGGTCTTCGTAATGCGCCGCCCCGTAGCCTGCAAAATGCCAAAGGCAACCGACTCCACATCGTGAGGCGCAATATTCGGCGCAGTATTAGTCAACTGAATGCCATCCACCAAGTTATCCAGAAAAAAAGCCCCACAATCCACAGCAGCCTTAACACGAAAAGCATCCAAATCAGGCTCATGATAAGCAGCACACACGACCCGAGCAAACAATGCCGAAACCGGATGAGAAACCACAAGAAAAGAAGTATCAGGCACAGTGTCAAAAAGCATCTCCCGCACCTCAACCGGCGCCGGGTGGAGGGTGGAGGGTGGAGGGTGAGGGGTGAAGAGTGAGGGGTGGAGGGTAACCGGTAACTGGTAACTGGTAACTGGTAACTGGTAACTGGTAACTAGTAACTGGGCGTAATCCACCAAAAGTCGCGCTACGGGTAGCTCTGCTTCCGGGTCTTCGCTCAGCGACACGCGGATAGTGTCGCCGATGCCCTCCCGCAGCAGTGTGCCGATGCCGACCGCCGATTTGATGCGCCCGTCTTCGCCGTCGCCCGCCTCCGTGACGCCGAGATGCAGCGGGAACGCCATGCCCTCCCTGTCCATCGTCGCAACCAGCAGGCGGACGGTTTGCACCATCACCAGCGTGTTGGAAGCCTTGATGCTTAGCACCACATTCGTGAAATTTTCATCCACGCACACGCGCAAAAATTCCATGCAGGATTCGACCATCCCGCACGGTGTGTCGCCATATTTTGCCATAATGCGCTCACTCAGCGAGCCGTGATTGACACCGATGCGGATGGCAGTGTTATGTGCCTTGCAGATATTCAGAAAAGGGATAAAGTCTGCCACAGGGTCGCCAAAATTGCCCGGATTGATGCGCACTTTTTCAACCGTTCGCGCCGCCGCCTCCGCCGCCTTGGGGTTGAAATGAATATCGGCAACAAGGGGCGTGTGGTAGCCCAATTCACGCAGCCGTGCTCTAATATGCCGCAGATTTTCAGCCTCACGCACACCCTGAGCGGTCAAGCGAACGTACTCGCCACCCGCCTCAATGATGCGAATACATTGCAGCACAGAGCCTTCCGTGTCCATAGTCGAAGTGTTAGTCATGGACTGGATGCGAATCGGGTTGTTGCCGCCTAAGGGGTTGTTGCCGATTTGCACGGTGGAGGATGTTCTGCGATTGTTGTTCATTGCAAAAATTACTTGTCATAGAAAAAGCCCTCAAAACTCAAGTCCTCATCAATTTCTGCCCAATGGATTCCGAAAGGCGATAAGGTATAGTTTTTTTTTTGTTGGCTGTCGGCATTGTAAAGACGTGGAAAATCCCTTAGCGGAAGCATAGCGGTGCGCCCGTCTTTCAATTGAAGACCAATGTTTTCACTTTCAAACCATATTTTTTGCGGTTGCATCATTTAAAATAATGTAGGCATATACTTTGTTTTTAATTTGTTTTAAACTTAAACTTCACCGCTGCCAACTCATCATTCGCTTGCACGATTTTTTTCTTCAAACCTTCCTTGTAATCTGCCAGTTTGCTTTGCAATGCGGGGTCTTTGACTGCCAAAAATTGTGTGGCTAAGATGGCGGCGTTCATTGCGGCGTTGATGCCTACTGTGGCTACGGGGATGCCCGGAGGCATTTGTACGATTGCCAGCAGTGCGTCCATGCCGTCGAGGGTCGAGTTGATGGGCACGCCG
>BNTU01000231.1 GCA_025996835.1 Bacteroidia bacterium | reverse complement strand
AATCCACAAGAAACACAAAGAAACGATGGAAACAGTTCGTAGCACTACGAAGAAGAAAAAGGAAGCAAAAGAAAAAACAGAAAAAGAGCACGAAAAAACAGAAAAAACAAAGGAAAAAGGCAAAAAGGTGGTTAAAGGGGCAAAAACAGCAGAAAAAAAATTGCCTGCACCTGCACCTGCACCTGCACCTGCACCTGCACCTCCGCCAAGTAAAGCCACAAGAAAAGCGGACGAAACAAACAAGAAGGTAAACGAGAAAGGCAAAAAAAACGAGAAAGGAGAGAAAAAAGCAAAGGAAAAAGAGAAAAAAGCGGATGCCGACGCAAACAAGAAAAAAAGTGAAGCAGAAAAAGGAAAGGAAAAGGACGTAGCGGTTAAGAAAATAAAAAGAAATCCGAATCCTGCTCCTGCTCCGGGTCCTGCTCCTGCTCCGGGTCCGGGTCCTGCTCCGGGTCCGGGTCCTGCCCCGGGTCCGGGTCCGGGTCCTGCTCCGGGTCCGGATCCGGGTCCTGCTCCGGATCCGGGTCCTGCTCCGGATCCGGATCCGGATCCTGCTCCGGATCCGGATCCGGGTCCTGCTCCGGATCCGGATCCGGGTCCGGATCCGGATCCGGATGAGATTCCAAATTATGACTATGACGACCCAACGTCGGATGATGATCCAGATGAAAAACCAACGCCGGAAGACACGACGACGAAACGAGATCCGGAATCAGATTCCGATTCCGATTCCGATTCCGATTCGGAAGAGGAACCGAAACCGGGACCGGATTCGGATTCGGAAGACACGACTTCGGAAGAGGATCCGAGACCGGAACCGGGGATCGAAACGCCGACGCCGGAAGAGGAAGAGGAAGAGGAAGAGAAAGAAGGGTACGAGGAAAAACACAACGAGAAGGAGGATACGGAAACCCCTTTTAAATCTCAACCTAAACGACCCTCCCGTTTAGGACAAACATCGCTAACCCGAAAGCCTTGTCTTAACTTTAAAGACGAGAACCTCTTATTAGACCCTAAAGCACATTATGGTGTAAGCGATAGAAAAAGTAGCGAAAGCGACCCTGGATACTCTGCCGGAGAGTCTTCCGAAGCAGGATTGCCCTCTCGCGTTGTCCTGCGAGCCGGTGATGTTTGTCCCACCGATGCAGATAAGAAAAAGAATGATAAATACGACATCGACGGCGACGGCACCCCGGACATCCCCGGCGGCGCAGCACAAGAAGCAAAAGCGAAAGACGTATTAGATGCCTTTGCCGGCGCAAGCGGCGGCGCAGGCACCGGCAATGCCTTTGACGGCGCCAGCGGCGGCAAAAGCAAACAGTATGCCCGCGAATATGGCACGGCAGACGAGTCAGGCTCAGGCGGTCCTTTTGGTGGTGTGGTTACAACAGCAACTATCTATGGCACACGCAGCGCACAGCGCGCCGCCGACGGCACCGGCGTAGAATCAGACCAGGAAACAGGCACGAACGACAACTCATCGGAAGGCTCATCAGACGACGCCACGCAGAGCTATGCAGTTGGCTTCGTACTGGCAGAAACAGGCAACACAGACGAGTTGACCGTAGATTACGGCATCGACCCGCTGTCAGGAACGTATATGTTCCGCCTGCGCGGCGGTCGCACGAGTTGCCCGTATGAAGGCGAACTAAAAACGAAGTTCTACGCCAAGGACGAGTACACGCTCCATCCGGCAACGATGAAAATAGAAAAACCAAAATTGGAAGTAGAAAATGCCTACCGCACTGACATCCCGACAGATGGCGCAGGCGTGTTCACACTGCATCTGACGAACGAATCGGAAACCCGCGAACAGGGCTATTTCGTCCTGAGCGTGGACGAGTCGAGCAACCCTAACGGCGCAGTGGTCAAAATGGACGGCGAACCGCTGGTAGAAGGTCGCAAATTCACCGTACCCTACGGCGCAGTCCTCGACAAGACGGTTACTATCGAGCGGGGCGCAGGCGACACTTGCCACCACGAGATCCGCCTGGTACTGGCTTCGGAATGCGACGGCACGGCATCGTATGACGTCACCCTGTCGGCATCGTTCCAAATGGAAGACAGCGAAGTGCGCATCAGCACGCCGAAAGGCGACAACTGGGTTCTCAACGGCACAGCAGCCACACTCCCCGTGCAGATTACGGATTTCAACCCGAACACG
>BNTU01000230.1 GCA_025996835.1 Bacteroidia bacterium | reverse complement strand
CCGGAGATGCAATCCCCGGTTCCACTATCACCATCAAAGGGAGCTCTCGTGGAGTTGTGACCGATGTGGATGGTTCATTCAAAATAGACGTTTCGCCGACGGATGTTTTGGAAGTTTCTTTTTTGGGGTATGACCTCTACACTGTGGCGGTGGGCGACAAGGCGAGTTTTGTTATCCCGCTCAAACCCAAGGCGAATGAGTTGGACGAAGTAACCATTGTTGCTTTCGGTAAGCAGAAGAAAGAGAGCGTGATTGGCTCTATCACCACCATCAACACCAAGGATTTGAAGGTGCCGAGCAGCAACCTCACCACTGCTTTTGCAGGACGTGTGGCGGGCTTGATTTCCTACCAGCAGAGCGGCGAGCCGGGGCAGAACAATGCCAATTTCTTTATTCGCGGTATCACCACCTTCGGTGCTGAAGCCAAGAAAGACCCGCTCATCCTGATTGATGGGGTGGAACTCGGCACCGACGACCTCGCCCGACTCAACACGGACGATATCGCCTCTTTCTCTATCATGAAAGACGCTACTGCAACGGCTCTTTACGGTGCTCGTGGTGCAAACGGTATTATCATGGTGACGACCAAAGAAGGAAAGGAAGGAAGCGTAAAAGTGAATGTGCGCGTAGAAAATTCCTTTTCCAGCCCCACTAAAAGGATTGCCACAGCTGACCCCGTCACTTTCATGAAGATGCAAAATGAAGCGATAGTTGCCCGCAATCCGAATGGAGTGCCTCGCTATCTGGCAGAACAAATCCGAATGACGGAACAGGGGCTGTATCCCAATGTTTATCCTGCTACAGACTGGTATAGCACCATGTTTGACGATGTTATCAGCAACCAACGTGCCAACTTGAGCATCAGCGGCGGCGGGAAAGTTGCTCGCTATTATGTGGCCGCCAACATCACACAGGATAACGGCAATATGAAAGTCGATAATCGAAACAATTTTAACACCAATATCAGTTTGACCAAATATGCCATTCGCACCAATGTGAATGTGAATCTGACTAAATCAACCGAACTGATATTCAGACTTAGTTCCGCTTTTGACGAATATACCGGTCCCATTGACGGAGGTGCTGACATGTATCGCAAAGTGATGCAGGCAAATCCGGTGCTGTTCAAACCCTACTACGAGCCGGATGAGCAGTATGCTTACGCGAAACATATTTTGTTTGGTAATTATGGCAACGGCGATTATTTGAACCCGTATGCCGATGCGCAACGAGGCTACAGGGATTACAGCACCAACATGACCCTCACGCAGTTTGAAGTGAAACAGGATTTAGAAATGTTGACTAAGGGATTGACTTTCAGGGCAATGGTAAATATGAACCGCTTTTCCGAATTTTCGGTATCCCGTGAATACACTCCCTTTTACTACAATATCGATTCATACGATATGGTGGACAACACTTACACCCTGTGGAGGCTGAATCCCCCCGGTAGTGCCAACGGCGGCAACGAAGATATCGGTTATAAACCGGGAAATAGAAACATCAATACGACCTTTTATTTGGAATCGGCGTTGGAATACAACAACACCTTTGCCGGAACGCATCATATTAATGGTCTGTTGGTGTATATCATGCGTCAGCAGAAAGTAGGACTTGCCGAGAGCCTGCAATTATCGTTGCCCAACCGCAATCTGGGCGTTTCGGGACGACTTGCCTACGACTATGACACGCGCTATTTTGGCGAATTTGACTTTGGCTACAATGGTTCTGAGCGGTTTGCCAAAAAAAATCGCTGGGGATTTTTTCCTTCCATAGGTGCCGCATGGATGATTTCCAACGAACAGTTCTTCGAACCGGTTAAAGAAGTTGTTTCCCAGTTGAAATTGAAGGGAACATACGGCTTGGTAGGAAATGACGCTATTGGCGACAATACCGACCGTTTCTATTATCTCTCGCAAGTGGAGATGAATGCAACCAACAAAGTACCCAACTGGGGAATGTCGAACCAAATAAACGGTATTGATATTACACGTTATGCCAACGACGCGATTGGGTGGGAAAAATCCTATAAGACCAATATTGGACTGGAAGTAGCGTTTGCCAACGGACTCTCGGCAAATATTGACGTCTTCAACGAAAAAAGGACCAATATATTGCTCACCCGAACCATTCCGGAAACCATGGGTATCATTCCCGCCCAGAAAG
>BNTU01000229.1 GCA_025996835.1 Bacteroidia bacterium | reverse complement strand
GGCATTGGTGGTGGGCGGACTTTGTGGCGAATGGTTGCAACTCGACACCCGCGTGAATGGACTGAGCGAAACGCTGAAAAAGAAATTCCGCATTGGCAACGCGCATTTTACCGAAGGCTTGCTGACGGCATTCCTGCTGTTTTGTATGGGGTCGATGTCGGTGCTCGGACCGATTGAGGAGGGCTTGACGGGCGAAGTGTCGAATTTGCTGAAAATAAAATCGTTGATGGACGGCATTTCTGCGCTCATTCTGGCATCGGCATTGGGTGTGGGCGTGTTAGTATCGGCAGTGCCGCTACTCGTTTATCAAGGTGCCATCACGCTGTTGGCGCACTACGCAGGGGCTAATATTCCCGATTTGTATATCACCGAAATTTCAGGCGTGGGTGGCATTTTACTATCGGCATATCGCTTAATATATTAGAAATCAAGCGTTTGCCTGTATTGAATTTATTGCTTTCCTTAGTTTTTGTGTGCTTGTTTTTGTGGGTGAAATTGCGGGTTGCGGGTTGAAAAACATTTAAAGACATTTAAAGACATTCCATATCTTTAAGATATGGAATGTCTGTGGAATGTCTGACTATCATTCAATATCATCCTCAATATCCACTAAATGCGCATAACGGTAATTGTCCTTGTCTTCAAACCACTCAAGCACTTCGCGTTTTTTGAGTTTTGTGATTTTATCTTCCAGCATACGGTCGTAACTGCTCCAGCGGTAATTTCTAAAATCTTCTTCAAATCCATGGTGCAGAGGGTTGCGGTGTATGTAGATAACCGTATTTTGCAGATATTGCAAATTGTTGATTTCTTTGCGTTTAAAATTTTTACGAAATAAACTGCCTGACCTTTCGGTTTGCTTGTTAATGGATTTGGAATACGACAAGAAAAGACGGCGGAATTGTTCGCTAATGAAATTGGAATAAAGAGTGCTTTCGGGCATTTTAGACATTCCATATCTTGAAGATATGGAATGTCTGGAAAGCCGATATTCTTCAATTTTTTCGCGAGCGTTAGTGTCAAGTTCTGCCATTTCCTTTATCCGTACCAACAAGTGAAAATGATTAGGCATTAGGCAGAAAGCATATAGTTCTACAAAATCGGATATGTAGGTATCTAATTTTTGCATGAAATAAATGTAATTGCCATCTTTCAAGAAAATATTTTCGTGATTATTCCCTTGATTATAAATGTGGTAAAATTTACTTTCTTCTAATGGAATGAAATATTTGTCCATAGTTGTTTGGTTGTTAAAGACATTCCATATCTTAAAGATATGGAATGTCTGAAAATTATTAAAACTTCTGCTCCGCCAATCGCTTATACCCAGCCAAACGCCATTCAGCATTCTTCTGCGTAATCGCAAACAACTCCTCAGCCTCCTTCGGATACTGTTTCGCTAACGAGGCAAAACGCACTTCACCCTTGAGGAAATCTTGGAATTTCGCCCAATCCGGCTCTTTGCTGTCGAGTTGGAAAGGGTTTTGTCCGTCGGCTTCCAAGCGCGGGTCGAAACGCCATAAGTGCCAATAGCCGCATTCTACGGCGGTTTTTTGCTCGGCTTGGGCGTGTCCCATGCCGGCTTTCAAGCCGTGGTTGATGCAGGGTGAGTAGGCGATTATTAGCGATGGTCCGTCGTAGGCTTCTGCTTCGCGGATGGCTTTCAGGGTTTGTGCCTGATTGGCTCCCATGGCTATTTGCGCCACATAGACGTAACCGTAGGTGGTGGCAATCATGCCCAAATCTTTTTTGCGGATGCGCTTTCCGGCTGCTGCAAACTTCGCTACTGCGCCCACAGGGGTGGATTTTGAGGATTGTCCGCCGGTGTTGGAATATACTTCGGTGTCCACCACGAGGATGTTCACGTCTTGACCGGATGCAATCACGTGGTCTAAGCCGCCAAAGCCGATGTCGTAAGCCCAGCCGTCGCCGCCGATAATCCATTGCGAGCGTTTCATAAAGTAATGTTTCAACTCGTAAAGTTCCTTGCAGAGCATACAAGCAGGGCAACAGCAAGTATCAGAGCCAGATGCCTTTATTTGTTGTACCAATTCAATCAGTTCAGATTTTGCATTGGTGCGTTCCAAATAAGCAATAATATCGTCTAATGTTTTGACATTCGGGTCGTTGTTGCAATTTTCCGCTCTGAAAAATCCGATTAATTCATCAATAGAGGCAACACCCCATTTCAATGCTTCGGCGTATT
>BNTU01000228.1 GCA_025996835.1 Bacteroidia bacterium | reverse complement strand
TTGCTCACATATTCGATGTAGGGGCGCAAATTGCCGTGATGCGCCAATTCCCTGACTGCAGCACTTTGTGCTCGCACATCAATTACAACATTCTCGTTCCAGTCCAGTGTCAACCGTTCCAAATACTCCCAGTAAACCGTTCTAATAGAGTAGTTTGGAATTTTTAAGATAAGAGACTCATCTTGATATTTATCCACCGTGAGCAATCCCATATAAAAAAGCAGCGATATAAAATAATTGGTGTCTTCTAATCGGTCAATTGAAAATTTGCTGATGACATCAGACACGATTCCATTGTTTTGAATAATTTCTATCAATGTGTTGCGGTTTTCTTCGTTTTGAACCATGCGGCGCAAACGGTTGTAATCGGTCTTCAGGTTGTCGTCAATGATATTTTGGGGCGGTC
This sequence comes from Bacteroidia bacterium, assembly GCA_025996835.1. Classification (GTDB taxonomy): domain Bacteria; phylum Bacteroidota; class Bacteroidia; order Bacteroidales; family Azobacteroidaceae; genus Azobacteroides. Next base: position 1,833 of record BNTU01000228.1, on the reverse strand, counting down.
GTCCCTCGTCCAATATCTGATTGAAAAAATAAAGAATCATTGAGGGGTTATAGACTCTGTTTTTTCCGTCTGGATGAAAAAGGTAGCCATCATAATATGTTTCCATATCCACATTGATTAAGTTTGGGTCAACGCCCGTTTCGTCCATCAAGGCATCTACCTCCTGTTGCGTGAAACCCATCATTTCGTTGTACTTTGGTTTCAGTGTGAGATTGACGGCGATATTAAAACCGCTCGTGAGGTCGTCCAGCATCACAGGCGAGATGCCGGTGATGAAAATACGGTCGATAACTGTTTTCGTACCCGTCTTCAGAGCCTCGTAAAAATCGCGGACAAGTCCGTTTGCGTGTACCATGTTGTGGTAAACATCTTTGCCTAATTGACTGCCCATGGCGATAAGGTCGTTGGCAAAGTGGTCGTATTCATCGATGATGACAAAAATTTTCACGTCAGCCGGTTCCATCTTGTCAATGACACTCTGGATGGACAAAATACCCTGTTTTCCCGCATCTAAGCGTTGAATAAAACTATCGGCATCGGGAAAAAGATTCCGATAAACATCAACGAATCGACGAACAGCCATTTGTATTTTACCGGAAAAAGAAGTCCGAAACCTCTCTTCGTTGGAAGTGTCTAATCCCGAAAAGTCGAATTTCAACACGGCATAAGCGTTCTTTTTCGGCGTAGGATGCTTGCCGATATAAAGTTCGCCGAACAGTTTTTCAAAATTTGCTGCTCGGTTCAGGTCATAATAATGCTCAAGCAAGGAGAAGAACAAACTCTTGCCAAACTTGCGCGGGCGGATGAAAAACTGATACGGATTAGCCTCATTTTCAAGTTGTTCAACGAACCGTGTCTTATCCACATAAGCATAATTTTCGGTAATCAATTTGCCGAAATTGGAGGTGCCATAAGGCAATCGCTTAACTGTTTTTGTTTCCATAACGTGTGATTTTTTGCTGCAAAGGTAACAAAAAATTTGCTGCTATTTACAATTCTAACACATTGCGGCAGGGGCAACGCATTAAATCGTGGAACTAACCGTGCCGTCAAACAGCTGTGTTTCAAGCACATCGCCTGTTTTTAGGGCGGTGGTTGATTTGACTGCTTTGCCGTTTTTGCGGGTAATCGAATAGCCTTGTGAGAGGATGTAATTGGGGGAGGAGAGTTTGAAAAACGCCTCTTTTTCTTTCCATTGCGTTTCTGCTTTGAAGAGAAACTGCCTGCCGGACTGCTGCAAATTTGTTTTTAGCGTGTCCAGTAGCATCTTTTTTTGTTCGATGGATGAGCGGACATACACTTGCAGATTGTCTTGGAATGCCTTCAAGACCATCTGCTGGCGGTCAATACATGCCTTCGCCGAAACGGGTAAATAGTGTGTCAAGCGTTGTACCAACTCTTGCGCCGTATTCAGCATGTTTTCGGTTGCGCTGATGATAGTTGCTTTGCAATCAGTTAGTTGCGTATAGGTTTCCTCCATTTTGCTCACTAAATAATCGGCTACTGCGGTGGGGGTTTTGGCGCGGTGGTTGGAAATAAAGTCCAGCACGGTGTCGTCGCGCTCATGCCCGATGCCTGTGATGATTGGCAACGGAAATTGGGCGCAGTTGGCAGCCAATTCGTAACTGTCGAACGAGGCTAAATCGGAAGTCGCGCCGCCTCCACGAATAATCACAACGGCATCAAACGCCTCAATATGTGCATAAATGCGGTTCAGGGCTTCGATGACGGACGGTGCCGTTTGCTCGCCCTGCATCACTGCCGAAAAAACGACCGGATAAAACACAAAACCCCGTTGATTGTTGAGCAGATGATTCATAAAATCTTCATAAC
>BNTU01000227.1 GCA_025996835.1 Bacteroidia bacterium | reverse complement strand
AACGAAAAAGACGGTGGCGGCGAATTTAGAAATATTGATAAAGATTTCAAAAGTAAATTGTTTGAAACCTTTTTAAAGGAAAGCATCAGCAAGAAAAATTGGGGACAATATTTCACGCCATTGAAAGTGGTGCGGGCAATGGTAAAAATGGCGGAATCAGAAATCAAAGAGGGCATAACTATTTGCGACCCTGCGTGTGGCGTACTGTTTTTGCATAATATTCTAAAACTTCATCTTCGCTCTCATTCTCAAACATAGCCATGATAAAATCATAATTAGTGTGAGATTTAAGAACACTAAGGTCGCTAAGATATTTAAAAATAAATAATTCCACAAAGGTGTACAAGCAATTTTCAGGCGTAGCACCTGCAGCCATCCATAAATCTTGCCAAACACTTTTGGCAAGTCGTGTGGGGTCTTTTAATCGCGGCTCTTTTAATTGTGAATTATTTTTGTCGATACTGTCAATAATCTGCTCAATAAGTTTTTCTAAGTCTTGGTTTTTGGGATTGAAATTTGTTAATAACGGTCTGCCCTTTTCATCTAAAATTTCTTCCCCATTGAAGGCATTGACCCAAATCGTATCTATCGTATCTGTTACAATCACAATTTTTGCATTGAGAATCTGAGCCACATCCAAACCTTGCTGTAATGCCTCCTCTTTTTGTTTGGCGGTCTTAAATTTTGATATGTCTTTGTTTTCAATAATTGCAATGACTTCCTTTTTGCTCGTAATTATTCCATCCGGCTTTCTCCGCTCAAAGTCTTTATAGTCTTTTTTAGGGATGATTCCTGCATTTTTGAGCGCACTAAGCGTGGTACTTCCGATATTACGAAAGTCCCATTTCCCGATTTTCTCGGGATTATTGATTAAATCCCGCTGTAATAATTCTTCGTTCATAGCACCAAAATATAAATTTGCTGCAAAGGTAACAAATTATTTGTATATTTGCACTTCGTAATTCGTAATTTTTAATTCGTAATTGAAAATATGGCAGAACATAATCAATTAGGCATCGCCGGCGAAAACGCCGCCGTGGAATACCTCAAAGCCAACGGCTACCGTATCCTGCACACCAACTGGCGGTGCGGGCATCTTGAATTGGACATCGTCGCCCAAACGGCAGACGAACTCGTCATCATCGAAGTAAAAACCCGTCAGGGAGGCGAATGGGATGCCCCGGAAGATGCCGTGACGCGCATCAAAATCCGAAACATCATCGCCGCAACCGATGCCTACATCAAAATGTTCAACATCGACCTCCCCGCCCGCTTCGACATCATCGCCATCATCGGCAAAGCCCCCAACTTCGAGATTGACCATATCGAAGATGCGTTTTATCCGCCGGTGATTACGCGGTATTGAGCGGCTATTGTGGTTTTATCTTTCATTCACCGGTTGCCGCCGTCTCTGTGGCTTCACCTTTTGCCGCCGCTGCTGAGGCTTTGCTTTCTGCCACCATCTCTGTGGCTTCGCTTTCTGCCTCTGCTGTCGATTCTCCCTCCGGGTCGGGGTGGAAAAAGTCTAAGGCTACTACTTGCTCGTAGGTGTTGCCCGGCATGTAGTAGCGGAGGTCTTTGCCTGCTTTGATGGCTTCGCGGATGTCGGTGGACGAAACGCCGAACTTGGGTGCGTTTTCTGCCAAGCGCACTGTCGGGTATTTCAGATACACCTTGTCGGAGCCACGACGCGGGTAAATCAAAATTTTGAAGTTTTTGATGATTACCTGATAGTCTTTCCAACGGTGGAACATCGCCCAGTTGTCGGTGCCGATTATCAACTCAATTTGGTCTTTGGGGTGCGTCATACGCAACTTTTGCAGCGTATTCACCGTGTAGCACGGCTGCGGCATCTCCCACTCCATCGTGTTGATTTTGAACTTCGAGTAACCCTTGATGGACTCTTCGAGCAGTTTCAGACGAATGTTTTGATCCAATAAATCCACCCGCGACTTGCCAGGGTTTTGTGGCGTAATCATAAACCAAATCTCATCATACCCTTCGTACTCGGCAAGGTAATTCGCCATCGCTAAATGACCGTTGTGCACCGGGTTGAATGAACCCGGAAAAATTCCAATTTTCATAATGCTTCTGTTATAAATTTATTTATTGTATTTAATGTTTCTTTTTTCGCTCGCTCCAAATCATCGTTGATGATATTGACATCGTATCGGTCTGCCAACGCTAATTCCGATGCCGCTTTTGCCACCCTGTCGCGGATAACTTCCTCCGAATCAGTGCCG
>BNTU01000226.1 GCA_025996835.1 Bacteroidia bacterium | reverse complement strand
CGGCGTATTGGCTGTTGTCGGCTGCGGCATCATCAAATGGTATTGGATGTCCACCGGCATTTCTGCCCCATTAGTAACGAGCACGCCCTATTTTTATATCGCGCTGACGTGCATGATTATCGGCGCACAGCTATTTCTCTCCGGTTTTATCGGCGAACTCATCACGCGCAATTCGCCGGAGCGCAATCGCTATACTGTGGTGGAAACGCTGGAGTAAATTGCAGATGTCTTGCTTCACTTCGTAATTTTGCGTAATTTTGCGTCCAAAATAAATGCTTTAAAAACGTAAAAAAACATGACAATTTCACTGATTGTAGCAATAGGAGAAAATAACGAAATTGGTTGCAACAACAACTTGCTTTGTCACTTGCCTGCCGATATGATTCATTTTAAGGAGATTACGACCGGCCATCCGGTGATTATGGGCAGAAAAACATTTGATTCGCTGCCCAAAGGGGCGTTGCCTAACCGCCGCAATGTGGTGATTAGTCGCCAAGCGGATTTGCAAATTGCTGGTGTTGAGGTGTATCCATCATTAGACCACGCCTTTATCAAGCTGATGGACACTGACGAGGTGTTCATCATTGGCGGCGCACAAATTTATGAACAGACCCTCCCGTGTGCCAACAAACTGTACTTGACAAAAATCAAAGCCGCGTTCCCCAATGCCGATGTGTTTTTCCCAAAAATCAATTACTCGGAATGGCGTGTGTTGAGTCAGGAATCCCATCTGTCGGACGAAAAGCATCCCTACGCATTCACCTTTGTGGAATTAGAGCGTTAGGGCAACCTCAAATTTTACTACACCGGATTCTGTCCGGATTTTTCAGCATTTGCGCTTGCTATTTCAATCGCCCGTTGCAGTTTTTCCTGCAAAAGGTCTTTGTTTGGCAGTTGTGTCATATATTCGGCTACTTTGATTTGGCCCGGATTGTCGAGCAGGAGATAGTTGATTTGTTCGGGCGATTTTTCGCTGCAAAGTATCAAGCCCACAGGCGCGTTTTCGCCTTCGCGCATATCGTTGCGTTCGAGCCAACGCAGGTAAAGTTCCATCTGTCCTTTGTAAGCAGCTTTGAATTTATTCAGTTTCAAATCAATTGCCACCAGACAGCGCAACCCTCTGTGATAGAACAGCAAATCAATATAATAATCCTCGTTGTCAATCGTAATGCGCTTTTGGCGGGCAACAAAAGCAAAATCCGTTCCCATTTCGGTAATGAAACTCTGCAGATTGTGCAGAATTGCCGATTCCAAATCCTTTTCGCTGTAAGTGTCGTGCAAGCCCAGCAAATTCAGAAAATAGGGGTCACGAAACACCAAATCGGGTGTCATTTTCTTTTCGTTTTTCAGCAGTTCCAAGTCGTTGGCGATAGTCAGTTCGGGCTTTTTGCTGATAGCCGTCCGTTCAAAGAGCATACTGTCGATGCGTTCCTGCAAAGTGCGTACGCTCCAACGCTCGTAGATGCACATTTGCGTGTAAAACTCGCGTTTGAGGTCGTCTTCGATGTAAATTATATTGCGAATATGTGTCCATGTCAATTGTGCACTCACTGCGTGCACAATTTGTTCATCAGGCACTAACTCATTAAATCTCACAAAGTTATGAAGATTCCTTTTTGAAAAACCCTGCCCGTATAACTTCGTCAGTTCTTCGCTCAGTTCTTTGATTACGGTTTTGCCGTATTCGCCTTTTTCGTGTTTGAGCACACTTTCGTTAATCTGCTTGCCGATATGCCAGTACAGAACCGACAACTCGCTATTGACGGTAACGGCAACTTTGCGGCGAACGTTGTCAATCAGCGACACGATTGTTTCAAGCAAGGGTGTGGCGGCTTGCAAAATTCGCGGAGCATTAGTTGTATTTTCGAGAGTTGTTTCCATATTTTATTACTGATAATATAACACTTTCCTGAACTGCAAATTTACGAAAAAAAACAACATGCACTCAAAAAAAACTAAAATTATTTTTAGCCTTAATCCTGAAAATCCTGATTCAGACAAATTTCCATCCCGGTAGGGATTATAGCTCGGTAGAACACAGCACATCCTCCCTCAGGGGAAACGAAGCCGCATCCCGTATGAGGTATAATTTCGATAACCCCGTACATTATGTTAAAAATCCATAAATCCAAAAAAAAATCATAACTCATAACTCAAAACTATTCACTACCTTTGCCCAAAATATAAATAAAAAACAATATGGCAACACCTATTAAACCTACGCCGATTCTTACCGGCAGGGAT
>BNTU01000225.1 GCA_025996835.1 Bacteroidia bacterium | reverse complement strand
AGCTGAAATTTTCTCTCTACATCGCCTCTTTTTCTCCTGTTGTTCCTGAATGTCGCCCCAAAATTTTCAAAAATCGGGCATAAAATTTTTCGGCAAAGTACCGCTTTTTTGGCTTGCGGATTTAAGGTTATTCTTTTTGGCTGCAAAGATACATATTTAGAACGAATAAATAATGAAATTTTACAATCTTTTTTACACCCCAGCCCTACGCTATTGCTACAAGGCTTTCAGCCTTAACCTGAATTTTGGTGCGGTTGCCCTAGAAAAAATACACTCCCAAAAACCGAAATCAAAATAAAAATCACTACCTTTGTCGAATAATTAAAAAACATCATGTTACAGAAATTACCCATTGGAATACAGTCATTTGCCGATTTACGCAGCAAAGGCTATTTGTATGTCGATAAGACCCAAGTGATTCATCGCTTGATAACATCCGGCAAGCCGTTCTTTTTGTCGCGCCCGCGGCGGTTTGGTAAATCGTTGCTGGTGAGCACGATGGAAGAAATCTTTAAAGGTAACAAAGCCTTGTTTAAGGGGCTGTGGATTGAGAATAATTGGGATTGGACGGTGTCGCATCCTGTGATTCGGATTGATTTTGGGGGGATGGCATTTGACACGCCGGAGGCTTTGGTTCGTTCGTTAATGGCGTCTTTGAAGGAAGTCGCGCAAGCGTATGAAATTGTGCTCGAAGCGGAAGATGTAGCCTACCGATTTAGAGAATTAATTCACAAACTGCATCAATCCCAAAAGCAGCAAGTAGTCATTTTAGTTGATGAATATGACAAACCCATCATCGACCATTTGAACGATTTGGAAAAGGCTGACAAAATTCGTGCCATCCTTCATGATTTTTATCAAGTGATGAAAGCCGCCGATGAGCATTTGCACTTCATATTTCTGACGGGCGTATCCAAATTTTCCAAAGTATCAATTTTTTCGGGCTTAAACAATCTGCGCGACATTACGCTTGATGCTCTATTTGCCACCATTTGCGGCTATACACAGGTGGAGTTGGAGTCTTATTTTGACCCCTATATTGAAGAATTGGCTCAAAAGGAAAAACTGAGCAAACAAGAAGCAATAGAGAAAATTAAATACTGGTACGATGGCTATTCGTGGGATGGTGTGAACTTTGTGTATAATTCGTTTTCAACTTTGATGTTTTTTGGGCAGCAAGAGTTTAAAGACCATTGGTTTTCAACCGGTAGCCCCACATTTATAGTCAATATCCTGAAAGAGCGCAATGATGTGCAGTCATTGATGGTGCCATTTCAGATGCAGGATACGGACTTCGACAGTTTTGATATTCAGGCGATAGACCCACGCATATTGATGTTTCAGACAGGCTATCTGACAATAAGAAAGAAAGAGCAAGACCCCTTTGACGGCACTATGCTCTACACATTGGGTGTCCCCAACGAAGAGGTGAATCGAGCTTTAACGCGCCATTTATTAGCCAATTATGCCGAAATTTCGTTGCCGGAAGTTAATGAAGGATGCCGACAAATGATGCGGCAACTTGTGTCGGGCGATTCGCAGCAGTTTGAGCGTAGCCTGCAAGCCATGTTTGCGCGCATTCCCTACCAATTGTGGGGCAACGATGAAAAGTATTACCATTCCATGTTGCTGCTGTGGCTGAATGCATTAGGTTTCAAGCCGGATGCCGAAATGTGCACCGACAAAGGGCGAATAGATGCCGTGTGGACGTGGCAGGAGCGGGTTGTAGTAACCGAAGTGAAATATGCTGCAAGTGGCGGCGATAAAGATGCTGCAGACAACACCTCCACAACAGCCAAATTATTAGACACAGCATTGGCACAAATCCGCGAGGTCCGCTATTATGAACGTTATGCGGGTGAAAACAAGCGCATCGCGCTGCTGGGAGTGGCTTTTGTGGGGAAAGAGATTGTTTGTCGGATGGAAGAATTATCCTGATTCGTCATTGCGTGACTACAAAGGAATTCGTCATTGCGGGCTTGACCCGCAATCCCCTACTCTACTTTGCGCTGTTGCCCAACATTCGATTCTTTCTCAGGGGATTGCGGGTCAAGCCCGCAATGACGATGGCAATGACAAAGCCATTTTCTAACACAAAAGTTAAACTTTGTTAAATTTTCATCAAATATAGTACTATGTATTGCATAGTACTATAATTTATTGTACCTTTGTCGCCTCAATTGAAATAATTATACGATTATGAATGCAGAAAATGTGAAATCTCAGATGCGCAAGGGAATTTTG
>BNTU01000224.1 GCA_025996835.1 Bacteroidia bacterium | reverse complement strand
CGCCGCTATCTCCGACGAGGGGAGAGCCATCTATCACGATGCCTCGTCCAAAGGCAATCGGGCTATTTATCATGGGCTAACCTATTGGACACCAAACATCAATATTGCTCGCGACCCGCGTTGGGGGCGTGCTCAGGAAACTTACGGGGAAGACCCTTTTTTGACCGCTGCGATGGGCAAGTCTTTTGTGCGCGGATTGCAGGGCGATGACCCCAAATACCTGAAAGCAGCCGCCTGTGCCAAGCATTATGCCGTGCATAGCGGACCGGAAAACACGCGGAATTATTTCAACACCGTTGTCAGCCCTTATGACTTGTGGGACACTTACCTCCCCGCCTTTCGCGAGTTGGTGGTGGAAGCCAATGTAGCGGGGGTGATGTGCGCCTACAATGGCTATAACGGGCAGCCTTGTTGCGGCAACGACCAACTTATGCTGCAGATTTTACGAAACGAGTGGGGCTTCTCCGGCTATGTGGCTTCGGATTGCAACGCGATAGATAATTTCTATAAACACCACAAGACCCATCCCGATGCGGCTCATGCGGCTACCGATGCTGTATTTCACGGCACAGATGTTGATTGCGGCAACGAAGCCTACAAAGCATTGGTAGATGCAGTGAAAACAGGATTGATTACGGAAGACCAAATTGATGTGTCCCTCAAACGCCTGTTCACTATCCGTTTTCGATTGGGTATGTTTGACCCCGCAGAAGCCGTGAGCTATGCCAAGATACCCGTTTCCACATTAGAATCGCCTGCCCACAAAGCTTTGGCGGCTAAAATCACGCGAGAGTCTATCGTGTTGTTAAAGAATGATAAAAATATCCTGCCGCTTAGCAAAAAATTGAAAAAAGTGGCGGTTGTAGGACCCAATGCAGACAATGACACAACGCTGCTGGGCAGTTACAACGGCTTTCCAACCACGATAAGTACGCCACTGAAGGCGATACAAAGTAAGTTAAAGAATGCTACCATTACCTACGAAAAAGGCATTGATTTCGTGCTTCCTTCCGAAAAAAGCAGCGAAGAAATTGCAACTTTAGCCAAACGTCTCAACGGTTATGATGTTGTCATATATGTAGGCGGTATTTCGCCTCAGATAGAGAGGACAAAGGGAGTTGATGACCGCAGGAGCATCCGGTTGCCGAAAGTGCAGACGACTTTGATGCAGGCGTTGCATGCCGAGAATATCCCTGTGGTGTTTGTGATGATGACCGGAAGTGCCATTGCCACGCCTTGGGAATCGGAAAATATCCCCGCCATTCTCAACGCCTGGTATGGCGGGCAAGATGCGGGCAATGCTATTGCAGATGTTCTGTTTGGCGACTACAACCCCTCCGGCAAATTACCGGTCACGTTTTATGCAAAAGACAGCGACCTGCCACCTTTCAATTCGTATGAAATGAAAAATCGCACTTACCGCTATTTCGATGGCGAAGTGCTGTATCCGTTCGGTTATGGCTTGAGTTATACGACTTTCAACTATGAATTGGTCAGCAACAGCCAAACGGTGAAAAGCAACGGCACCGTCAGTATTGACGTGATGGTGCGCAATACCGGCAAACGCGCCGGCGAAGATGTGGTTCAACTGTACATATCGCACCCCGATTATGACGGTCAAAAGCCCCTGTACGCCCTCAAAGGCTTCGAAAGAATATCTCTGAAAGCAGGCGAAAGCCGCCAAGTAACATTCAATCTCAGCCCCGAACAACTTGCCATAGTAGATGCCGCAGGCATCCCAAAAGTAACACCGGGCAAACACAAATTATACATCGGAAGCACATCTCCAACACGTACGAAAGCGCAGTGGCTCCCGTTGCTGGAGCAGGAGTTGGTGATTACCGAGTAGGGAGGCGTTATAGATTTCCGTCCGAGCTACTCAACAAAAAGTTTGATAAATGATAATTCCTTGCGAATTATCATGCAACTCTCTGCAAATTTGCCCTAAATTGCGAATGTCCTCGTTTGCAATGATTTCCTCAGGCTTAAGAAAATCATCGTCAGAAAGCAAATTTACTTCATTGTATTGTTTTACCTTATCAAAAACAATACTAAAATCATTTTTTTGCAAATTATTTGTATTCATAACATTTATTAATTACTTCGAGCGCAAAGTTACACATTTAATTGACACACACAACATTGTTTTTAGTAATGTTCAGCAATCCGGAGAGAATGTCTTGTTTTGTATAGAAAATTTTTGTATCTTTGTAGCCTTGAAATGAGTGTTAAAAGTTTTTGATAATTAAAAATGAA
>BNTU01000223.1 GCA_025996835.1 Bacteroidia bacterium | reverse complement strand
TTTATTTCAAATTAAATGATTACCTTTGCGGCAAAATTAGAAGAAGATGGATGCACCTTTTGTTTATGGGCGTATAGCCTTGGATATGAATTATACCGACCGTGATAAAGAAACATTATTGTTGAAAAATAATTTTCTCAATCTAATCAACACGGTCATCATTTCTCCGCGCAGATGGGGAAAAACTTCCCTTGTGAACAAGGTGAAGAATGAACTTGGCAAAGAATATCGTAAAGAACTGATTATATGCCATTTAGATGTCTTTAATTGTCGCTCTGAAGAGCATTTTTACAAAGCCTATTCCAATGCAATCTTGAAGACGACCCTTTCTACTTGGGAAAAATTTATAGCAGGCTCGAAAAAATATCTTGGTCGGTTTGCTCCCAGCGTATCTTTTTCGAATACGGCACAGACTTTCGAGTTGTCGTTTGGTATTGATATGAAAGAGCCGAATTTGTCGGTGGACGATATTTTGGACTTGCCTCAAATTCTCGCCAAAGATTTGAACAAAAAAATTGTAGTGTGCATCGATGAATTTCAAAATATTCACGGATATGCCGATTCGTTGGCGTTTCAACGGACTTTGCGTGCCCACTGGCAGACTCATGATAAAGTTGCTACTGTCTGTATGGCAGTAAACGGCATTTGTTGATGAACATTTTTAACGACTACGAGATGCCTTTTTATAAGTTTGGAGACATTCTTTTCCTTCAGAAAATTGGCAGGGAGGATTGGGTACGATTTATTTCAGAACGGTTCAAGTCAACGGGTAAACATATTTCCAACAAATTGAGCGGGCAAATAGCCGATGTGATGAAAAATCATCCGTATTATACGCAACAATATAGTCAACAGGTGTGGCTACGCACGGAAAAAGACTGTAATGAAGCCATTTTACAGACTGCATTCACGGATTTGATTGGTCAACTAAGTTTGCTTTTTACTAACATTATTGATTCGTTAACGATAAAACAAATTAATTTTCTCTTGGCTATTGTGGCAGGAGAAACCAATTTCTCATCAACAGAAGTGTTGAAAAAGTACGATTTAGGTACGTCAGCCAACATCAAAAACCTCAAAAAAGCCACTCTTGAAAAAGATTTGATTGATATTTTGCCCGACAATCAAATTGTACTGCAAGACCCAACTTTTGAATATTGGCTGAAAAACTATTATTGCAATTAATTTCGGCACGATTTTTGTACCTTTGCACCCAAGTGAGAGCATGGCAAGTCAATGACATGTAATTCTTAATTTTTAATTTTTAATTTATTATGATTGATTATTATAAAGTATTGGGTGTGAGCAAGACTGCTTCACAGGATGAGATTAAGAAGGCGTATCGCAAGTTGGCACGCGAGTATCATCCCGACAAAAACAAGGACAACGAGGCGGCTAAACGGAAGTTTCAAGAAATCAACGAAGCCCACGAGGTGCTTGGCGATGCCGAAAAACGCAAAAAATATGACAATTACGGCAGCAATTGGAAACAAGCCGAGCAATACGAGCACGCCGGCGGGCAGCAGCAACGCTACAGTCGCAGTCGCGGAGGCTATGGCAATGCCGGTGGAGGTCAAAGAGGCTATTCCTACCATAATTATAGCGACCTGTTTGGCGGCAGCGGCTTCAACGGCGGTAATGGCGGCTTCAGCGGCGGCGATTTCAGTGGTTTTGGCGGCAATTCCAGCGGCTATTCTGCCTTTTTTGAACATTTATTTGGTAGCGGACAGCGGTCCGGTCGAGGCGACGGCTACAAAGGGCAGGACTATGAGGGTCATGTGGCAATCAGTATGCGGGATGCCGCAAAAACACAGCAACACACCATCAATGTCGATGGCAAACTGCTTCGTATCACCATCCCGGCAGGTGTGGCAAACGAGCAAAAAATCAAAATCAGCGGGCAAGGCGGACAGGGCGTGAACGGCGGACAGGCAGGCGACCTCATCCTGACGATTATTGTGCAGCCCGACCCCGTGTTTCGGCGCGACGGCAACGACCTCTATGCGAGCGTCCCCATTGACGTCTACACAGCCGTGCTGGGGGGCGAAATTATGCTCACCACCATGGACGGCGGGCGTGTCAAAATGACCGTCAAGCCCGGTACGCAGCCCGATTCAAAAGTGCGATTGAAAGGCAAAGGCTTCCCCGTTTACAAAAAAGAAGGGCGTTTTGGCGACTTGATTATCTCCTATCGCGTGCAAATTCCGCAGCATCTGTCGCCCAAGCAAAAGGAATTGTTTCAAGAATTAAAAAGAGAAAAGTGAAAGAAAG
>BNTU01000222.1 GCA_025996835.1 Bacteroidia bacterium | reverse complement strand
ATGAAACGCAACACCCTGATTTTTATTGTTTAAATCCACCCGACAACGATTATTTGAGAGGCAACCGCTTTAACGCAATTTTATCAAATTATTTAAATCATGTTAAATTAAGATGCGTTTGCCCTGCTCAAAAGCAGCAATTCAGCTTGTTTTTGAAAAAAAATGTGTACTTTTGCACCCTATGAGCAATATATTATCGCATTTTGGCATCAAAGATGCCGTTGACATACTCTTAGTTGCGTTTTTTCTCTACCAGTTGTACCGATTGATGAGAAAAACGGGTACGACCACTATTTTTTTTGGTGTGTTGGCTTTTATTGCGTTGTGGCTTATCATTTCGCAAGTGTTGGATATGCGTTTGATGGGTGCCATTTTGGATGAATTGGTAAAAGGTGGGTTCATTTTGCTGGTCGTTGTGTTTCAAAAAGAAATTCGTGCCTTGCTGCAAACGGTGGGGTCAAACAAAGCATTCAAGAAATTTTTTGACTTGTTTAAACCTCAAACAAAAGGCTCGATGGCGGGCAATCTATCGTTTGCGATGCCGATTGTGATGGCGTCCATGGATATGTCACAGCGCAACGAAGGTGCGCTGATAGCTATTCAGCGGGATGTTTCGCTGGAAAAATTCGTCGAAACCGGCGAAGAAATCAATGCCGATGTGACCGAACTGCTAATTACAACCATATTTTTCAAAAACAGTCCGCTACACGATGGTGCAATGATTATTGTCGGCAACCAAATCAAAGCGGCATCCTGCATCCTGCCCGTGTCGCAACGTCAGGACATCGCCCCCCACTTCGGACTGCGTCACCGCTCGGCAATCGGCTTGTCGGAAGAATCGGACGCCCTCGTGATTATCGTGTCCGAAGAAACAGGAGCCATTTCAGTAGCCCAAGACGGTGCTTTAACCGAAAATATTTCTGCTGAAGAGTTGAAAAAGCGGATTGTTGCCGCCAGAAGTTAATAAAAACAGGACATCCTAGAAAAATCAAATTATCCTTTTTGCTAAATCAATCGCAGCGTACATGGCTGCATCCATCCGGATACGCCTGCACCGATGATTGCTATTTTTTCCATGTGATATTTTCTTTTTCAAGGATTGTTTTAAGAAGTTCAACTCTTTTGGTTGTGTAGTGGTTTTCCAAGTACTCTGAATACATCTTCATATCCACCTCCGTGTTAAGTGCTTTGTCCATTGCTTTTTCAAACTCATCATAGCTTGTTATACAGGGTGAAAACTTATCTAACCGGTAATAATCCGTATCGGGATTTTGTTTATATCTTGCTATCACATGGCACCCGCAGGATAGGAGTTCTAAAAACCGGGGTGTAACTTGATTAAATCCGTTTTTCCATTTCACTTCCCCGTCCATGCCCGGAGTAGAATAAAGACAGATTTTGCTTTTACGCATCAAATCAATATAGCGTTCTCTGCTATTGTGATTGATGTTTCCGACAAACTCGCCTTTAGATGTGAAATAATGAAAATTTTTCCCCTGCTCCTGCCTATATACATACGTAAAATCCTTATGCTGTGCCACATATCTTTTCAGGTAGTCATCAAAGACAGGATTTGTTCGCCCCATCAGCACCAAATCATATTCCTTTTCAAATCGTGTTGCAGGGGTGATTTTGTATTTATCGGGCAGAGATAAAGGAAAATGATAAATTTGCTTTGGGCAATTATTTTCTTTCAAAAAGTTAAATGCTTCTAAGCTGGATATTAAAATAAATGGGATTTTTGAATAGGCATTGTAAAAATCAGTTAGTTGTTCTTTTGAAAGATAAAAATCAATGATTGCAGGTAAAATATTCACACGATAGTAGTGACTATTAGTCCAAGACCAAGAAGCATTCATAACCCACATAAACTCATAATAACCACTCGGATGGAAAAAAGAAAAAGGATTCCACTTAACCCGCCGTATGATTCTATTGATATATCGGTCATATTGACGGGTGTAAACAATGGGTATATCCAATGCCGATTGGAACACATCTTCCCACTCAAAAACCAAATCAAAATAGGTGTAATTTAGTATTTTTCTACTTGAACAGATGGCACTTAACTTGTTGGCTTTCAACGAGTTATGTGGGGGGGGGGGGGGGTAACTTTGCCTTTTATAAATGGTTAAAAAAATAGCCCCCCTCCCGGAAAGACAAAAACCCCCCCCAAAAAAAAATTTGAAAATTCAATGAAAAAAGTTGACTTTTTTTTTTTTTTTTATTTTTGGGGGCAAAAGTAAACAAAAATTTTTTAAATTTTAAAAAACAGGGTAAAAAAAAACAAGAACACCAAAAAAAGGGGGGGTATTTT
>BNTU01000221.1 GCA_025996835.1 Bacteroidia bacterium | reverse complement strand
GTTTCGTCAATATATTCCGCAAAGTTGCGTTCCAGTTCTTCCTGTGTATAGCCACAGATAGAAGCATATTTATCGTTTAACGTAATATCTTTGAGACTGTTCAACGCTGAAAATATTGATACTTTGGCCACTTTCGTTACGCCTGTCATAAAAACGAATTTCAGATGGTCGTCGGTGGCTTTTAGTATTTTATAAAAGCTTTGAAGAAATTGGCGAACACCATCCGCTTCAGGTTGATTCATTGTATCCAATATGGGGCTGTCGTACTCGTCAATAAGCACAACCACTTTATTGCCTTTTTTACGATGCAATGATTCTATCAATTCAGAAAAACAATCGGAGGCGTATTCTGAAACAAGTTTTATTTTCTCTAATTTAGCCTGCCGTTTCAGAAATGTTGACATACTGCGCTCCATCTCTTCTTTACTATCATGCTTGATAGTTGTCCAATCTATCCGTATAACAGGATAGTGCTGTGTCCAATCCCATTTGTCGTAAATGTAGAGACCTTCAAACAGCAATTTGTTGCCGTTGTACAGTTCACCGAGGGTGCTCACAAGCAACGACTTTCCAAAGCGGCGCGGGCGTGACAGAAACACGACTTTTGATGACGTCACAAGCCTGTAAATATCTTCTGTCTTATCAACATAAAGATAATCATTGCTTCGCAAATCTTCAAACGACTGAATACCAATTGGTAACTTCTTCATGACTTCTCATTTCTAAAAATATCTGCAAAGATAATGCAAATTTTTGAATTAGCAAATGTTTCTGTTTTTTTTTCAAAAAAATGCTGTTTCAAACATTTGTTTGAAACAGCATTTTTCAATTTTTTATTTTTTGCCAAACACATGAATTTCTCCAAAGGTGGCATTAGCGAGTCCTCTGTTCATTTCTATCCTGAGCCATCTGGCATTAACCGGCGTTGGTAAATCTATCAGCGGTATTTGCCATGTGGTTTCATAAACAGGTACTTGATAGTCGTGGGAGGCGATTAATGTCCAAGTACTGCCATCGTTACCTGCGAAAACATCAACAGTCCGCAGTTCGGAGGGCCATTCTTCTACAAGGCGACCGTAAAACGCTAAAGAGTGTATTTCCTGCACTTCTGTCATGTCAATATTGAAGTATTTTAGCACATCTGCCCCGCTCCAGTTAAACGTATATGTAATCGGATTGGAATCAAGGATACGACTCGGATTGGAATCAACGCTATAACTCGGTGTAAGCATATTCGTTGATATTTTCCAGCTTGTCTTATCATATTCGCGTATAGCAACGCCACCGAGTTTACGGATTTCGTATTCGCTTAGTTTTAATCCGTAGAACTGAACATTGGCTACGTCCAACACTTCGTCTTCACCGTTATCATCGGCAAAAAGCAGACAGCCTTCCGGCAAGAGTGAGAAACGACCGTCAATATCTGCGGATGACAATCGTCCTTCCCTTATTCTGATTCCATCGGCATAATACATGTAAAAATTATTGGTAATATCAGCGACAAGAACAATGCGTGTCCAGCGACCGGCAGGTGTGCGAAAGCCCGAAAAGCCCATTATATCAGTTTGAGAATTATTTTCAGTTACAGTCGCTGTAGTGCCGGTTAAAACACCTATTTTGCCATCGGTGTTGATGAATATGTCGGCATCCTGTGTTGGCGTACCGTATCCGTTGCGTGCAGAAAGGAGTGAATACGTCTTACCGGTGCCTGTTTCCGGTATTTTTACATCAAACGCTACGCTGTAAGTATTGACATTGGTGCCTCCGACAGGGAGAAGTCCGTGATTACAGCGCAGATAGCTGCCTTGTGGTATGCGGATAGCGCGGTCGGTGGCCGTTGGACCGGCAACGGATGTGATAGCACCTCCCGTTTCAACGGCTACGAGTGCTATACCGCCGTTTTGGGCGGCAAACAGATTGGTGGGGTCGTCGAATGTCCACCAGCCTGTCATGTTTTTTGCGCGAATCGCTGTCATGTTGCGGCTTTGCTGATTTATGGTGGTAGATGATAGTCTGGGTGCTATGGTCCAATATACCCGAAACGGGTCGGCACGGTTGAAAGAGGCGATAAGCGCAGATGCGTCATTTTTTGTCATAAGATAGGAGTTACCCGTGCCGACATCTATTGTTGGTCCATCACTGAAATTGGGATTTGAGGATATTTTCAGGTCATAGCCGGTAGCCTCATCTACTGCTACCCCTGACTTCGTCATAACATAAATTAACATTTCCATAAAACACTGATAATCAGGGAAAAAGCGATTTTGCGACACCCATTTTGGGTGTCGCGCCCCCAAATTTCATTACCTTTGTTCTGGAAATGTAC
>BNTU01000220.1 GCA_025996835.1 Bacteroidia bacterium | reverse complement strand
CTTGCTTTATTACAATGGGCGCAAAGGTACTGCTTTATTTTCAATAAATTAGCAATGAAAGCGTTAAAAAACATTAAATCTTGATAGTAACCTTTTTCATCTTTCATCAATAGCAACCAATTTTCAATCGTGCCGATAAGTTTTTCTAATAAAATCTACACTCTCCTCGAAAATCACCGAACGCATGATTTTGAGCACAAAAATATATAATATGCCGGAGATAAGCACTTTTGAAGCAAGCAAGAAATACAAATTTTGGATATTTCGTGTGAGCAACCAAGCAAAAGCAAAGCAGAAAAGTGTTGTTGCAAGATACGGGAAAACATCGCTGAGCACATCCCGCAAGCGTAATCCTATCAACTTCTTCACATAATATTGACATAGAAGTACGCCCGCAAAGGTCATAAAAATGTAACAGGCAGTCATCGTAAGAATACCCCAAAAGAACATGCAAATCATGCTGGGAACCATTTGCAGTAGCCCTGTGATAACAACCACCCGCATATAAATGTTTGATTTTCCACAACTGATAATCAGATTGGTATATATCGCCCATAGAAAAGAAACGGCTCCCCATACACAAAAAATCTGCAAAAACGGTACGCTGGGCAACCACTTAACTCCAACAGCGATTAAAATAAATTCTTTCCCGATAAACGCCAAGCCGAGCATCAAAGGGAACGTCACAAAAGCACCAAACCGGATTAATTTTCGCACTACATTGACCTGACGCGCTTTTTCATCATTGATTTGAGCTAAAACCGGCTGAGAAATGCTATTAAACATCCCTGAGATAAACAGATGTCCCATCCCCATCCATTTCTGCCCTTGCGAATAGTACCCTAATTGTGTAGCGCCATAAAATTTACCGATAAGTAGAGAAAATATATTACCGGCTATTTGTGAAAAAATACTCGTAAAATAGAGTTTGGTACTAAACGGCAGCATTGGTTTCAATGGCGAAAAATTCAATTTCCAGGTAGGTTTCCACGGTGCAATGAGCAATCGCAACACAGCCAACAAGAAGCTCTGTAATGTTAATTGCATGGCAAGTGCCCAATAAGTAAAGCCGCACATGGCTAACCCAACTCCCAGACTGCTACCAGCCAATACGGAAATCATATCTATTTGAGCTTGTCGTTTGACATTCAATTGTTTAAATAGAACAGTATAAGAAGTGGTGCTGACACCTGCAAAAAGGAAACTGAGAAATACCACGCGGGATAAATTAGTCAGTTCGGGTCGCTTGTAGAACTCGGCAATCAGCGGGGCACAAAAGAAAAGTATCAGGTAAAGCAATATACCCGCAACCACAGTAAACCAGAAAACAGCATTAAAATCGGCATGGTTGGCATCTCGTTTATTAGTCAATGCCGCCGAAAAGCCGCTATTAATAGTAGTCGCAGCAATTCCGGAAAAAATAGCCAACATCCCAACCAACCCATAATCGTCAGGACTTAAAATCCGAGCCATAAAAATGCCTAAAACGACAGTAATCAGTTGCTGCACACCACCACTGATGCTGCCCCAGAAGAGTCCTTTTGCTGTTTTTTGTTTGAGAGTTGCTTCCATTAGTGAATGTGATTTTTTAGCAAATATCCGATACAAGCATACAAATATTGCTGATTTTCATAAATTAATTTTCCAATGCCCGCCTTTATCGGGTCCAATACGCTCCAATAAGCCTTTGGCTTTGAGTTTGGAAATGTTTATTCTGATCTTTTGTGCCGAAATCCCAACTATGATAGCCAACGCATCGGAGGTTATATCCGGATGTTCCAATATGTTCTCTAATATCAATTTCTGATTTTCTGTTACCTTTTCTGTTACCTCTCCGTTTTCTGTTACCTTTTCTGTTACCTTTTCTGTTACCTCTCCGTCTTCTGTTACCTTTTCTGTTACCTTTTCTGTTACCTCTCCGTCTTCTGTTACCTTTTCTGTTACCTTTCCTGTTACCTCTCCGTCTTCTGTTACCTTTTCTGTTACCTCTCCGTTTTCTGTTACCTTTTCTGTTACCTCTCCGTTTTCTGTTACCTCCTCACCATCTGCGACCTCTTCAAATTCTGCTTCTACCATCAATGTGGTTCTATCCGGATCATAGGCTTCCGATAAAACGGGGTCTGCCCAGCCTGCATCGTGCCACACAGAATGTATGTTGAACAAGCCGCTGCCTGCCCGTTCTCCAATGTCAATCAGAGCAAACATCTTGAAAATGGTTGGGTTACGCGGGTCACTAATTCCTCCCTCCAAGGCTTCTTTCATACTGGGTCGAAAAACACCGGGGTTGGCAAACATGATGTTTCCCCGTTTTTTCTCAATCACAACACCACGTCGCC
>BNTU01000219.1 GCA_025996835.1 Bacteroidia bacterium | reverse complement strand
AGGGCAACAGCATCCTGTACCGTGACCCCGTGTTTGAGGGCTACTCCTTTGAAGGTTGGTTTGAAGACTACGCTTGCGACACACTCCCATGGGGATATGACGACATCGTGTACAAAAACATGAAACTCTACGCCGGCTGGCAAGCAATCGCCACTGCCATAGCCCCTATCATCGTCAATGATGTAAAAACGGGGCAACCCTCGTCCGTGCAGGCATATCCCAACCCCACCACAGGCGAAATAAACATCCTCAACGCCAACGGAGCAGAAATAAAGGTCTACAACCTGACCGGCTTATTGCTATACCGCACCCACGAGAGCCGCATAGACTTGTCGGCATACCCCAACGGCATCTACCTGCTATGGGTAGGAAACCAAACTCTGACGATAGTAAAAAAATAACAAAAGTTATAAACAAGTTACTAACAAGTTATGTTATGAAAAAGATATTTTTGCTTACGATGCTCGCATGGATAGCGTGCAGCACAGCAATGGCTCAGTCATTCGGCGGCGGTTCGGGCACGTCTTCCGACCCTTATCTCATTAGCTCCCAAGCTGATTGGGAAGATTTGGCGGACGCTGTCAATGGAGGAAATGATTATTACGGCAAGTATTTTGTGTTAACAGAAGATTTGACGAGGAGAGTCATTAACAATGTCGTAAGTGTTGTTACCATTACAAAACCCATTGGTTATAGTGATTCGACGCCTTTTAGGGGTACCTTTGATGGTTGGGGACATGAAGTGCATGTGGAAATAATTTCTCCGTTTCGTTATATTGGTAATGGCGGCATCATCAAAAGGTTAGGTGTAATCGGTACTGTGGGTACTTTTCTTCCTTGTGAAGGAGGTATTGCTACGGAAGTGAATGGGGGGCGCATCGAAAATTGTTACAACAATGCTGGTATTACAACCTCTGGTCAATCCGGTGTCTCTAATGGCATTGCGTATTTGAAAAACAGCGTGATACATAATTGCTACAATGCAGGGTCTCTAACCGGTGAGAGTGCTTATGGTATAGGTTTTTCTGCTGGGGGAACTATTGAAAATAGTTTTGCAACTAATAGCATAATAACTACTACCACCGATTCCTGGAAAAGAATAACGTATGGCTCGGCTACCATAACTAATTGTTATGCTTACAGAGCCATGGAAATAAATGGTGTGACGGCAACTGCGGATATCGGTTTGACATTGCAAAATGGAGCAGATGCATCATTGGATGATTTTCGATCGGAAACATGGATTAAAAACAATTTGGGATGGGATTTCGAGAACGTTTGGGTTATGCCGGATAATGGTGGGCTTCCGGTGCTCCAAAAAACCTACTGTAATACAGTCCAAAGTGGCGAATTTACTCGAAATAATTGTGGAGCCGGAGAAACTCCCGGTCTGCCGGTACCTTATACAGTTCCTGCGGGTAAGTACACGTCAAATATTAGCACAGCCGATGCTAACCTGAAAGCGCAGGCAGAAGGTCAAACTAATGCTAATACTAATGGAACATGTACGCTCATTACCTACACTATCACATACGATGGCAATGGAGCCACCGGAGGAACTGTTCCTCCGGATGGCACAAAAACGCACAATGTAACTTACACCGCCGTAGGAGCCGGTTACAATCCGGGAAACTTAACGAGAACCAATCATGTTTTCAAAGGATGGAATACAGACCGCACTGCCACTGCTCCGTTGACGGCAAACAGTTATACCACCAATGCAAACGCCACGCTATATGCGGTGTGGGCGAATCTCTGCACCATCACCTTTCAACCCAACGGAGGTACAGGAACGATGGAACCGGTAATAAGACAAAGCAGCAATATAGCCTTACCTTGGAATAACTTTAAGGCACCGTTCAACGCACAATTTGCCGGTTGGTCTCGGGGGCAAAACACTCCTGTGGAGTGGAAAGAACACGACATGTTCTATTTGGTAGCCGACGTAACGTTATACGCACAGTGGATAAAATCTGTAACAAGCGTTGGTCTCAATGAACAAAATCTCACCCTGAGCATCGGCGTCTGGTCGCAACCGACAGCCTCCCTCATTGCCACAATACAACCCGACGACGCTACTAACAAAGGCATAACATGGACGAGCAGCGACCCAACCATAGCCACTGTAAGCACCACCGGCATAGTAACAGCCAAAAAAGCAGGCAGAGCCTTCATAACGGTAACCACCCAAAACAGTAACAAAACGGCGACTTGCGAAGTGCGTGTGATAGAGAAGTGGAATATTGTCAACATAGATGCAGAAACAGACGGCAAAATACTTGAGATATTCGGCATCGGTGAAATGCAGGATTGGGGCGAATCCGTAGGTCCCGCTCCGTGGGAAAAGTACGCCGCCACTATTA
>BNTU01000218.1 GCA_025996835.1 Bacteroidia bacterium | reverse complement strand
AAAATGGTTGGGTTACGCGGGTCACTAATTCCTCCCTCCAAGGCTTCTTTCATACTGGGTCGAAAAACACCGGGGTTGGCAAACATGATGTTTCCCCGTTTTTTCTCAATCACAACACCACGTCGCCACTTCTAACAATGGAACGCTCGTTAATAAAGGTAAAGGTATGTGGGTTATCAATCCCCAGTGTTGTTCGGATGCTGTTATTACCGTTACTGCCAACATAGACGGAAAATCCCAAGAAGTGGGTAGTACAACATTCAGAGTGCGTCCTGTCCCTCCTCCTCTCGCTTTCTTGATAGTGAATAAAGACGGAAACAAAGTGAGGTTTAGAGGAGGTCCGCTAACTAAGGATGCCCTTGTAGAGATTTTCAAGACCGGCGAATTGATGGCGGCTATTGATGATGGCATATTGGATATCCCGTTCCTCGTTTTAGGCTTCGAAACGACCCGCTTCGATGACGATGGTTTTGCTATCAGAGAAACTTCTACCGGTGCAAAATTCACCGACAAACAATTGTCCATGATTAAAGAAATGGACAAAGGTAAAACACTCCTCATTCGCGCTATATCAGTGAAAGGACCTGACGGTGTCACCCAAATGCTTAAACATCCTATGGAAGTCATCATAATGGAATAAGAATATATATAGAGATATGGATTCAATAGTAAATGTGATAATCTTTGCAGTCTTGGCAGTAGCGAGTGTGGTGCTGTCGGCGTTGGCGGTAACTTGCAAGAGTTTGTTGCGGGCGGCTACCTATTTGTTGCTGGTGCTGATTTGCACGGCGGGTTTTTACTTGTTGCTCAACTACCATTTTTTGGCGGCGGTGCAGATTTCGGTCTATGCGGGGGGCGTGGTGATACTGTTTATCTTCGCTATCTTCCTCACTACCAACAAGGACGAGGTGATGACCTTGCACACGGTGCGCAAATATCTTCGCGGGGCGGTGGCTGCTGTGGGCGGCGTGGTGCTCGTGGGTTATGTGCTGTGGAAAAACGCTCTGTATGCGCCTACGGACAATCAAACGATGATTGGCGAGCAGGAAATGTCGATGCAGTCGATTGGCGATGCGCTGATGGGCACGGAGAAATACCAATATCTGTTGCCTTTCGAGGCATTGAGTTTGCTGTTGCTGGCGGCGATTATCGGCGGCATTGTCATCGCGCGGAAAGAGAAAAAATAACATTTATCTAACAGGTATTGATATCTTTTACATTTAATCTCCGGTTGAATTTGCCCCTCTTTAAATGTCGTGATAAGTAAATAATTATCGTACCTTTGCGGTTACAAACAAAAAAAAATGTGGTAGATATCAAAAGTATAATAGCATCAGGTGAACATTTTCGGATGGAGGCAAAAAAGGCTGAAGGTGGATTGCCGAATGGTCTTTGGGAAAGCTATTCCGCTTTTGCCAATTCGGAAGGTGGTGTTATTTTGCTTGGTGTGTCGAAAAATAACAAATATTTAGTTGTAACCGGTGTAACGGATGCAACCCAAAAGATACAGAATATTTGGAATCAGCTGAATAACCGCCAAAAAGTAAGTGTCAATATCTTAGCCGAACGTCATGTTTATACTCAAAAAATAGAGGGCAAAGATATCATTGTCGTTGAGGTGCCACATGCCGATAGACACGATAAACCGGTGTATATCAATAATGATTTGCTTGGAGGTGCCTATCGCCGAAATGCCGAAGGGGATTATCATTGTACGCTTGCGGAGGTGAAGGCGATGTTGCGCGACCAATCGGATATACCTGCCGACAGCACGGTTATAGATGAATTGAATCCGAGTGATTTGGATGCGGAAAGTATTGCGCGCTATCGCAATCATTTTAAATCATTGAAGCCTGTGCATATTTGGAATGGGTTGGATGATGCTGCTTTTCTGCAAAAAATAGGTGCTTTGAGGCGGGCGGAGTCAGGTCTTTTCAAACCCACTCTGTCCGGTCTGATAATGTTTGGAACAGAGGATGTTATCACGCAGATTTTGCCGGATTATTTTTTGGATTATAGGGAAATATATGATGCAGGGCGTTGGAGCGACAGGGTTGTTTCCAACTTGGGCGAATGGAGCGGCAACATCTTTGATTTTTTCTTTAAAGTGGTTAATAAGTTGACATCCGATGTGAAAATACCGTTTCGCCTTCGGAACAATGTAGAAAGGGCGAGTGATACCCCCGTGCATATTGCATTGAGGGAAGCGTTGGCGAATACTGTTATTCATGCCGATTATTATGGGCGACGTGGTGTTGTGATTGAGAAAAAACGGGGAAACATCATGTTTGCCAACCCCGGTGTTTTTCGACCCAGTATGAAAGAAGCCTTGGAGGGAGGAATTAGTGACCCGCGTAACCCAACCATTTT
>BNTU01000217.1 GCA_025996835.1 Bacteroidia bacterium | reverse complement strand
GACATATCCACAAAGAGTTCAACCCACTACGGGGTTGCTGGGAGGAGGTGGTGCCATCTACCCCGCACTGCGCTATCGCTTGTACGGGGTTATCAAAATTGTACCCCATACGGGGTAGATTGAAGACCTTACGGTCTTCCTTATCATCATAAATTTGATGCGGTTGCCCTGATTGCACGACAATTTTTCTTTGTAATTCATAATTATTTTCTAACTTTGCGGCGAAATACTCATAAAAAATTCAACAATTTGATGAAATTAGTACGATTTTTTATTGCATTTTTGCTCATAAGTTGTTCTTTCTCAATCAGTTTTGCACAAAAGACAAACGATGGGTCGGGTTCTGCGCGGGCGGCTTTGCAATCTTTTTTTTCACAAAGTTCATTTTCACGAGGTGCGGACAATGACCGGCAGGACGAGCCTCAGAATGTGCCTCACGCCGTGCGGGTGGCGTTATTGTTGCCGTTTGGGTCGGCAACCGGCTATAAAAGTGCAACCACCAACCGCATGACCGAATATTACGAAGGTTTTTTGCTGGCGATGAAAGACTTGAAAAAAGCGGGCATTTCGATTGATTTGCAGGTCTATAACATCGGGACGGAAACGAATTTGCTGCCCTCCATTTTTAACAAAGCGTCCATGTCGAAAGTTGATTTGGTGATTGGTGGGCTGTCGGATGAGCAAACACAGTCTATTGCAGCGTTTTGCAGTCAGCGGAATATCCCTTACGTCATTCCGTTTACTTCGCAAAATGCCAGTATTTTGAACTATCCCAATGCGTATCAAGTCAATATGCCACAGACAGTTACATATCCCATTGTGGCAGAGGCTTTTTGCAAAAAATACATCAATGCCAATGTGATTTTGTGCAAAAAAAAACCGACTAAGGGCAATAAAGTTGATTTTCATGTGGTGCTGGAGCGGGAATTGGATGCCAAATTTGTCACCTACACCACTGCGGATGCCGACAATTTGTTTGAAAATCTTCAATTGGTGTTGGTGCCCGACAGGCTCAATGTGATTGTGCCGGACGATGATTCGGAACAGATGCTCGCCATCATGGCAAATCCGCTCAAAACGACCGCCGAGCTCCATCCGGAGTTTCAAATGTCGCTCTTTGGCTACCCCTCGTGGCAGAGTTACACCTCCAATTTGCTCTATCGCCACAATGCCTCGTTTTACAGCATTTATTATGCGGACATGGCATCGCCAAAGGTCAAAACATTTCAAACGACTTTCCAAAATTGGTATTCGCACAACCTGATTGCCTCGTTTCCAAAATACGGCATGTTGGGCTACGACACAGCCATGTATTTCATCCAACTAATCAACCAATACGGCATAGCTATCGGCTCAAATATCAACAACTTAAAGTACACAGGAGTACAAACAAATTTCAATTTCGAAACAGTAACCGAACGCAGCGGAGCCATCAACACCAACCTCTTCTTCATAGAATACAAGCCCAATAAAAGCATTTTTGTGACTTCTGTCAAGTGAAAAAAAAATGTCACAAATTATTGCTTTATTTGTGACAGAAATAAAAATAAAATGATATGCAAAACACTAATAATAAAATAATTAAATATATAAAACGAAATAGACACGGTAAAATATTTTTTGCAGACGAATTTCGTAAATTTGGCAGTAATGAGGCAGTTCGGCAGGCATTGTCGCGATTGTGCAAAAAACAATTTTTAATTCGGCTTTCGGCGGGAATTTATCTGTATCCACAAATCGACAGCGAGATAGGAGTAATCTATCCGTCAATAGAAACAGTTTCTAAAACCATTGCCAAACGCGAAAAAACAAGAATGATTCCAACAGGCACTTATGCACTTAACGCTTTGGGATTATCTACACAAGTGCCTGCAAAGGCGGTTTTCCTCACAGACGGTACAGCAAGAGTTGTGAAAGTCGGCAAACGTGCCACTATAAAATTCAAGCGAACAGTTGCTAAAAACTTGTCATACAAGGGTAAAATCTCGCTTTTAGCAATTTCGGCACTCAAAGAAATCGGTAAGGACAAAGCCATTGCCGACCAACTGCAAAAAATTAAAGAGGCTTTACAGCAGGAAAAACGAGAAAATATAATCCACGATGCCGCACTTGCGCCTGTTTGGATTTCAAATATAATTTTAAAACTGATTGAAAATGAATAAGTTTATTGATTTTCCCGAAACGCAACAAATTAAATATTTTGAGAGTTTGTCATTGCGGTACAACCTCTCGTCAGTCGCCATTGAAAAAGATTGGTGGATAACAATGGTTTTACGGGCATTGTTTGCCTTGCCCTATTCCGAACATTTATCTTTCAAAGGCGGAACTTCTTTGAGTAAGTGCTACAATTTGATAGAGCGTTTTTCGGAAGATATTGACATTGCTGTTTATCGTGATTATTTGGGTTATGGTGG
>BNTU01000216.1 GCA_025996835.1 Bacteroidia bacterium | reverse complement strand
TTACCGCACAGTGGAAGATAAAAGAAGAGGACGAAATACCCGTAATACCCGAAATACCCAACACACCGGATGAAACGCCACCTGCGGCAACACCCACCACAACAACACCCACCACAACAACACCCACATAGTCGTGTCCCTTTTCGAGACTTTCCGAGAAATCACGGCTCCAATAAAACAGACTGCGCTTGTCCATATTGCCCATATTGCTGAGTTGCACCTCTACATTCACCTTCGTTCCGTCGGCAGTTTTAGCCCTGACATCCAGAATACTTGTCTTGTTACCGATGATTTCGGCTGAGAGTGCCCTGTCTTCACGGATTTCCACCGATTGCAGATTATCCTTGCCGGTGCGATGCAGCACGGCATTAAGAAATGCCAGAAGTTGCACCTCATCGCCTTTCTCCCCCATATATTTGAGGAACAAATAGTCATTCAGCGGATTAAGACGTTTATTTTTCATACAGTCATTTTTCATTTTTACTGCTGCAAAGTTAGTGTTTTTTTTTGAATGTTGCAAATGGGGTTGCATCCCAGTCGTGGTCGGAAGATTTCATTGCGGGCTGAAAGCCCAGCATATCCCAGCCCAACGCATCGCGTTGGGGTAATGGGTTTTGTGTGTTTTGCGCCCTGAAAGGGCATTATATCATTATGTTGCCCTTTCAGGGCGCACACAATCATTTATCATCATTCCCCAACGCGATGCGTTGGGCTGGGATATGCTGGGCTTTCAGCCCGTTCTGTCATTGCGGGCTTGACCCGCAATCCCATGAAAAGGAATCGAATGTTGGGCAACAGAGCAATGCAAGAACAGGGGATTGCAGGTCAAGCCCGCAATGACAGCACTTTTTTAACTGAGCCGTGTTTGAGCAGCAATGCCCTTGCTTCATCTTCCGGAATATGCAACTCTTCCACAATCATGCGGATGCCTCGTTCTACTAACTTTTTGTTTGTTAGTTGCATGTTTACCATTTTGTTGCCTTTTACTCTTCCCATTTTAATCATTAGGGTGGTTGAGAGCATGTTTAGGATTAGTTTTTGGGCTGTTCCTGCTTTCATTCGGGTGCTGCCGGTTACAAATTCCGGTCCTACTACGGCTTCTATGGGGTATTCTGCGGCTTGTGCTAATGGTGAATTGGGGTTGCAGGTGATGCAGGCGGTTAGCACGCCTGCTTCGCGGGCTTTGTGGATGCCTCCGATGACGTAGGGGGTGGTGCCCGATGCTGCGATGCCGATGAGGGTGTCTGAGTTGTTGATTTCATACGCTTGCAAGTCTTTCCATGCCTGTGCGGTGTTGTCTTCGGCGGCTTCCACCGCATGCCGCAGAATACCCCATAGAAGCCGTAGTAGGACCGGAATTTGTAACCGGCAGCACCCGAATGAAAGCAGGAACAGCCCAAAAACTAATCCTAAACATGCTCTCAACCACCCTAATGATTAAAATGGGAAGAGTAAAAGGCAACAAAATGGTAAACATGCAACTAACAAACAAAAAGTTAGTAGAACGAGGCATCCGCATGATTGTGGAAGAGTTGCATATTCCGGAAGATGAAGCAAGGGCATTGCTGCTCAAACACGGCTCAGTTAAAAAAGTGCTGTCATTGCGGGCTTGACCTGCAATCCCCTGTTCTTGCATTGCTCTGTTGCCCAACATTCGATTCCTTTTCATGGGATTGCGGGTCAAGCCCGCAATGACAGAACGGGCTGAAAGCCCAGCATATCCCAGCCCAACGCATCGCGTTGGGGAATGATGATAAATGATTGTGTGCGCCCTGAAAGGGCAACATAATGATATAATGCCCTTTCAGGGCGCAAAACACACAAAACCCATTACCCCAACGCGATGCGTTGGGCTGGGATATGCTGGGCTTTCAGCCCGCAATGAAATCTTCCGACCACGACTGGGATGCAACCCCATTTGCAACATTCAAAAAAAAACACTAACTTTGCAGCAGTAAAAATGAAAAATGACTGTATGAAAAATAAACGTCTTAATCCGCTGAATGACTATTTGTTCCTCAAATATATGGGGGAGAAAGGCGATGAGGTGCAACTTCTGGCATTTCTTAATGCCGTGCTGCATCGCACCGGCAAGGATAATCTGCAATCGGTGGAAATCCGTGAAGACAGGGCACTCTCAGCCGAAATCATCGGTAACAAGACAAGTATTCTGGATGTCAGGGCTAAAACTGCCGACGGAACGAAGGTGAATGTAGAGGTGCAACTCAGCAATATGGGCAATATGGACAAGCGCAGTCTGTTTTATTGGAGCCGTGATTTCTCGGAAAGTCTCGAAAAGGGACACGACTATGTGGGTGTTGTTGTGGTGGGTGTTGTTGTGGTGGGTGTTGCCGCAGGTGGCGTTTCATCCGGTGTGTTGGGTATTTCGGGTATTACGGGTATTTCGTCCTCTTCTTTTATCTTCCACTGTGCGGTAA
>BNTU01000215.1 GCA_025996835.1 Bacteroidia bacterium | reverse complement strand
GTGGTCAAAGTCGCCCGTGCGTACATCGAAGCGGTTGGCATAATCATAAGTCGCGTCCTCGCTAATCGGAACGCCATTCTCCGAATAAAACAAATCGACGGTAGAAAATGGAACACTCCCAACCGACCGGGCGGGATTTGCGCTTCCGGTTAGGCTTCCAAGTTTGGGCAAAAAGTCTGATTGGTGCCATTCGTTCGAGTAGGAATTTGTCCATATCGACTCCACATTCCATCGTTTTGTAATCACCTCTCTGAGCATATTCACCCGAGCTGTAGTGTCTGAAATAGTGAGAAGCGTAGAGTAATCTGCCTGTTTATACAGGCGTATGGAGGATTCCCCGCAGGCAGTTATCGCCGCTTTACATGCCTCTGCGGCTTTGGTCCAACGGCTTGGGTCGTAAGTCTGGTTGAAAAAGGGCTCTTTGTTGTGGTCAACGAAATTCGCCAATTCCGTATTTCCGTTAAACAGCGGGCTTGCCCAATACACCAATACTTTCGCTTTTATGGCATAAGCTACTGCCCGGGTAAAACGACTCTGTTCCGTAGCGGCAACCGTGATGACCTTGGGCAATGCGTCTGAGGCGATTACTTCGTCTAACAGTTCCACGACGTAAGCAAAACAATCATCCACTTTGTCGCGATACACCCGTACGCCCTGTGTGGATGCTGTTACAGGAACACTTTCTCTTACGATACACATCGGTCCATAATAGGTAATCAGGTAAAAATGGCAGTATGCTTTAATCAACTTTACCTCTGCTATCCAGCGATCTTTCTCGTTTCGGGGCAAATCCGGCACTTTTTCGATATTATCCAGAAAAGTGTTGCAGTTGCGCAGAGTAGCATACATACTTTCAAAACGACCGGTAGCCCAGATATCCAGCAGTGCTGTTGTGCGGTCATTTTGTCCCCGAGCTATAGTCATACTTGGTGATGTCCATAAGTTGTGTAATATCATTTCAAAAGCACCCGCGGAACTAGGAGCGTAGTCAAAGCCTATTGGAGTAGGCAAACCAAAATAACAGGTGGCAAGAAACCTTTCAGCCATATAACGGTCCGAAAAGGCATTGTCAAGGGTAGGTGTCAGATCGGGAACGACATCCAGATAGTCGCATGATGGAAAAATGAACATCGCCGCAACCATAGATGTACAGACGTGGCGCGCCACGTCTCTACGAATATATTTTATTATTGATTTCATAATTTTTAATTTTTAATTTTTTAAAATCCTACATTAAGTCCTACATTAAACACTCGTTGCAGCGGATAGCCCAGACCGTTGCCTGCCATTTCGGGATCCCACAGTTTGAAGTTACTCCAACACAACAGATTGGTAGCGCTGAGATAGACACGAAGATTGTTTACATAAACTTTCTTCGTGAGGTGTTGCGGGATGGTATAACCCACTTCCGCCGACTTGAACCTCAAAAAAGTAGCATCCTGCATGAACCAAGTACTTTGTTTGGTATTGTTTTCCACCGCATAATCAGCCAAACGGGGCCAAAAAGCGTACGGGTTGCGATTGCTTTCAGACCAATAATTGTCGGCTATCACCTGTAAAACAGCATTTTGTCCCCGCAAATTATCATTGCCGCTACCATCGTAGGAACCGTCGAGAAACGGTTGTATGCGTCCGTTGCCGTCGGTGGTAAGCCAGAAGGACTGCCGCGCCGAGCCTTGGAAGAATACGGAAGCATCAATGCCTTTGTAACCGACTGAAACGCCAAAACCGTAATTGATTTCCGGTACCGTAGGGTAGCCGATGGGCACCCTGTCCATATCCGAGATGGTTTCATCGCCGTTCACATCCTTGTATTTGATGTCGCCGCCCTGATAGATGCCGAACTGTTGGGGGGAATTGGCAACTTCCGTGTCGTCCACAAACAATCGTTCGGCAACAAAACCCCACTGTTGGTTGATGTTTTTGCCGACTTTCGACAGCCAGGGGGTGTCACTGTAATCAGGCTCTTCCCACTCAATGACCTCGCTGGTGGCATACGTAAACGTTCCCCGACCTGTAATCCACAAGTCCTTGGTGAAACTTTTTTCGTAATTCAGTTCCGCATCAATTCCTTGCCCGCTTGCCACGCCCAAATTGGCCTTTACTTCGGGAACGATACCCATAGTTTTCGGAACGATACGTGTCAGCAGGATGTTTTCCCGCCTTTCATGGAATGCGTCGATATTGGCGGACAGCCCGTTCACAAAAGCGATTTCAGCACCGATATTGGTCTTGTAGGCCGTTTCCCATCCGATATTGTCATTGGCATACCGGTTAATGACAACTCCTCGGGGATTGTAATTCATGTCCACCCCCCAATAAACAGCCTTGTCCGCGTTTATGTTTACATCCGCCAGATAGTAGAACCGGTCGCTGTTGCTTCCGATAGCGTCGTTACCCACTAACCCGTAAGTTCCCTTGAGTTTGAACTGTGAAACAACCGGTTTCAAAGTCTCGAAAAAGGCTTCATTCGACAGCATCCATGCCAGACCAACAGAAGGGAAAAATCCCCAGCGATGACCTGTCG
>BNTU01000214.1 GCA_025996835.1 Bacteroidia bacterium | reverse complement strand
TTCCACATTTTTCAGGCGCACATACGAACCGTCAGCCAGCCAGAACGTTGATGCACGATTGTTGTTGAGGTTTGGTCCGTAAGTCAGGCGGGGAAAACGGGCATTGGGATTTTCTGTTGAACGCTCTACTTACGATGAGTGTGTGGCGCAAATTTGTAAAGATATGGAACGAGCGGTCGAAAACCTTCCGTCACGCGCAAGCAGGGCGCAGACCGACATAAGCTTTCCGGTCAAAGAGGCAGCCATGGCAGCTATTTCCCGCGTTCGATTGTATGCAGCCAGTCCCTGGTATAACGGCGGCAGTGGCGGATTGTATAGCGACTGGACCCGCAAAAGCGATGGCGCACATTTCATCAGTCAAAACAAAGACAATGACAAGTGGGGAAAAGCCGCGGTAGCCGCCCAGCGCGTGATAAATACGGGATTATACGAACTGCACACCGCCAAAATAAAGGCGAGTGCTCCCCCCGCACCTTTGCCTGCTACGGTAACAGCGGCATACGCCGCCCGTCCCATTGCTCAGTTCAACCCCTCTGCAATTGACCCATACAGCTCGTTTGCCGAAGTATTTAATGGAGATGTGATGCTTCGAATGAATGACGAAATCATCTATTCCAGCGGTCCGACGCAGGGAGGACAAGACAGCCCTGCCGGCATTGCCATGACTTCGAATATGGGTGGCATGAACGGATTGAACCTGACACACGATGTGGCATCCGCTTTTTACATGGCAGACGGCACGCCCTTTAGCATGCAACCGGATGCGACAGACGCCATCGGAACTGATAAAACTTTTTCGGGTTATACGTTAAATACCGATGCCGCCAAAATGTATGACAACCGCGAAATGCGTTTTTATGTGACCATGGGATTTCAATATTGTGTGTGGCCCGGCACCTCAGCCAGCAACGCTGCGTATAGAAATATCGTGACAAACTATGGTATAGGCGGAAATGCGGGAGCCAATCCGGCAGTCCCCGTGGACTATAACCATACGGGTTACACTTGCAAAAAATACGTTCACCCCGACGATATGGCGAATACCGGGAGCATAAAAATCAAATACTTCCCTGTTTTTCGCTATGCGGAAATTCTGCTGAACTATGCGGAGGCACTGAACGAATTGGACGGCAGTTATAGCGAGGACGGCATCACCGTGACAAGAAATGACGAGATATTGGACGCTTTCAATCAGATACGCTATCGCGCAGGATTGCCCGGTTTAATCACCCTTCCGCCTCAGGGAGAGATGCGCGACCTTATCAAAGCAGAACGGCGTGTTGAATTTGCCTGCGAAGGACGCCGCTACCACGACCTCCGTCGTTGGGGCGATGCCTACGAGGCTTATAACAAACCCGTCATAGGAATGAATATTAGAGCCGTGAGTGGTACAGATAATTTCCGTACGGCTTTCCACACCCTAACCACCATCAATGATGATAAGGGTCGCCGGTATTTCGATTACAAGAATTATTTTTGGCCACTCCCAAAAACGGCTCTGAATAATAATAGTAATTTAGTGCAAAATCCGGGATGGTAGTCTGAACCATGATTTTTACAAGATTTTCAAGATTAGCAAGATGAAAGAGAATCTGAATTATCTTGGTAATCTTGAAAATCTTGTGAAAATCACGGTTCAAAGACAAAAAAATTAGAAATTAGAAATTTAAAATTAAAGATTATGAACAGATTTAGAAAAATAGCAGTTTTAATGCTTTTTGTGGCGCCGGTTTTTCAGGCGTGCGAAGTGGTTGACCCTTTGGCTTCCGAACAGTATCAAAAGGATATTTATATTGTTGGCGCAAACGAGCGGATAGCCACCTTTAATGTGCCTTTTGGCAGTCAGGAGAGTACTTTCGTTTCTATTTCGGCAAGCGGTACGAAGCGCGTAGAGCAGGATGTAGAAATTACACTCCATCAAGCCGACAGCCTTATCAATTGGTATAACGGCAAATACATGCTTGACGCGCTGGTGAAGTACCGACCTTTGCCGAGTGCTTTGGTGACTATTCCCTCATGGAAAGCGACCCTTCCTGCGGGGGAAATCTACACCCGTTTTCCGTTCTCAATCAATACGTCGACTCTGCATTGCGATTCGCTGTATGCCATCGGCATGGCTATTGATGCGGTCTCCAACTACCAAAAAGCCGAGAAGGGAACGGAGTTAGTATTTGTCCTGAAATTAGTGAACGAATGGTCGGGAAATTATTCTCTTGAGGCCACAAGCACCAAGCTTAAATCTGACGACGGCGGCGTGACTTGGGTAGCTGACGGAGCCCCTGCTCCGCAAATCTACTCGCGCATATTGACGGCGACGTCAGCCGATGCAGTCCGTTTTTTGCATGGGACCACGAAAGAAACACTGGCTGAATACACTTCATGGGCAGGCGGGGATGATCCGACCGTATTATATTTCACAGCACTGGAAAGGTATGGCATCCAATTTGTGCGCACCGGCACCACCGGCAACAACTTCACAGTAGCAGCCTGGGAGAGCGACAGCATCAGAGTGCCCATCACCGCTGGTGCAGCGGAAT
>BNTU01000213.1 GCA_025996835.1 Bacteroidia bacterium | reverse complement strand
CTATCCGCTTAATCGGAGGTTTAATGTGGGATTGCAATTATCATTTTAATGTCTGAACTGTGATTTTAACATGATTAATATGATTAGTATGATAAATAATATAAAAAAAAAAGAATATGAAAAAAAATATTTATAAAAATCGTAGAGACGTGGCGCGCCACGTCTGTACATCGATGGTTGCGGCGATGTTTCTCTTCCCGGCGTGCAGCGATTATTTAGATGTCGTTCCCGACAAGAACATGACCCTTGAAAACCTGTTTACCGTAAGGGAAGAGGCTTACAACGCATTGGCAAGGTCATACAGTTATCTCCCGCATGACGAGGACAGGTCGTCCTCATGGCTGCTGGGTGACGAATGGGTGAATGCTGAAACAGATAACGGAAACCTCACTAACCGTTACAAGGGTATTCATATTATGAGGAGGCTTCAGAATGCCGACAGTCCCATACTGGGAACATGGTCGGGCACCAATTTGGGAAATGACCTGTATGAGGGCATCAATGTCTGCAATCTCTTCATCGACAGGATAGACGGGATACATGACATGGAAGCCAAAGAAATTGCCGACTGGAAAGCGCAGGTAACGTTTCTGAAAGCGTATTATCACTTTCTGCTGTTGCGGCAGTACGGTCCCATCGCGATTATGGACCGGGCTGCTTCGCCGGACGCCGACCCGCAAAGTCAGTTTGTTGTGCGCAGCAAAATAGACGAATGTTTCGACTATATCGTCAAAAAAATGGATGAAGCCATCCCTGCGCTTTTGTTGGAAAAGAACGGCAATGACCTCGGACAAGTAGACAGGTTGGCGGCAGCAGCCATCAAGGCGAAGGTTTTAGTGTGGAGGGCAAGCCCGTTCTACAGCGGCAATACTGATTACTTCGATTTCTACGACCACGATGGGAAACCGTTTTTCCCGCAGGATGACGCCGCCACCACAAAAGCCAAATGGAAAGAAGCCTTAGATGCCGTTGAGGCAGCCATTAAGCTCTGCGAGGACAACAAGAAAGAACTGTACACATACGAAAAACGAACGTGGACGGATGACCTAAACGACACGGAACTAAATCCCAAACTACAGACACTCTATGATTTGAGATGGGTGGTCGCCGATAGGTGGAACAAGGAACTGATATGGGGACAGTCCAATATCAGTACCGCCACCAGTCTCAACGGTGAATCCTTATTAGTTGTTGATGCCAACATTGTGCTGCCGACCGGCTATCTGGGTGATGCTGTCAACAGTGCATCTTTCGCCCGGAGTCTGTTGGGAGCCACCGGCAAAACCTTAGAAAGGTTCTATACCAAACACGGACTTCCTTTGGATGAAGACAATACGTTCGACCGCAACCATATATATGACATCACGGTTACGCCGGACACCTCGATAACCAAAGAATTTCTCGGTTTCCTGCAGTCCAACGTCGAAACAATTCAGCTCTATTTAGACAGGGAGCCGCGCTTCTATGCCAATATGGGGATTACCGGCGGTTATTGGCGCGGGCACAATCACCGGATAGCAACGACCTTCTATAATCGTCAGCCCGGTGCCAGTTTCACCGGTAGCACTGTGAATCGTTTTTGGACGGGTATAGGTGCTCAAAAAATAGTACATCCCGACAGCAGAGCGGGCGGCTGGGGGCGGCTGGCACTCTATCCGGTGCCGATTATCCGTCTGGCAGACTTGTATCTGATGAAAGCCGAAGCGCGCAACCAGTGGTTGGATGCTCCGGACGGGGAAGTGTGGGAAGCCATCAACAAGGTGCGTACCAGAGCGGGCATTCCAACCGTAGAAGCTGCCTACGGCGGTTCCTTTGTGACGGCAGCAGCAGCAGGCAACCATACCCGTAAAGACAAGATGACAGACATTATCCTGAACGAAAGAGGTGTTGAGTTTGCTTTTGAAGGGCATCGGTTCTGGGATATGATTCGCTACAAAAGAGCGCCGACGGAGTTTACATCGCCCGTAATAGGGTGGAACTACGACGGCACGAATGCCAATGATTTTTTTCAGAAGAAATTCTTGCAGGACCGTATGTTTACACTGAGGGATAACCTCTGGCCACTCCCTACGGACGAGTTGAACAAAAATTCCAAACTCATTCAAAATCCGGGATGGTAGGTTGAGTTATGAGTTATGAGTTATGAGTTAAAAATGTCTGAACCACGATTTTTACAAGATTTATAAGATTAGCAAGATTTAGAGAATATGATTATCATGGTAATCTTGAAAATCTTATTAAAATCATGGTTCAGACAAAAAATCAGATAAAAGATTAAAAATTAAAAATAAAAAGATTATGAATAATTTAAGAAAAACAGCAATTTTATTGCTTATTGCAGTGGCAGGTGTTTATTCCTGCGAGGAGGGGGAACGGTTTGGCATCTCTTCGGATGATACCGAGGCGCCGTCGCCACCGGTGTTCGACAGTGTACAGACTCTTCCCGGCGGTGCCAGAATTTATTATCAAATTCCTGCTGATGAGGACGTTATCAGTATTGAGGCTTCATTTACGGCTACAAACGGGAAATTGATAAAGTCT
>BNTU01000212.1 GCA_025996835.1 Bacteroidia bacterium | reverse complement strand
GATGTTTGACTTCAACGAAAAAGTGAATCGTTTCATGGAGCACAATGCGCCCATTCATGGCATTATTTTTGTTTTTTACGTCAATTTCATTCCCTATTTTATTAATCTGTTCAGTCCGTTGTTCGTGTTTATTGCCGTCATTTTTTTTACCTCAAAATTGGCGGATAATTCGGAGATTATTGCGATGCTGTCGAGTGGGATGAGTTTCAGAAGGCTGATGCGCCCCTATATAGTGTGTGCGGCGTTGATTGCGGGGCTGACTTTTTATTTGAACAGTTATGTCATCCCGCCGGCGAATGTCAAGCGGATTGCATTCCACAATCAATATATTAGAAACTGGAAGGTGTCCTATTCCAGCCATATTCAGTTGGAGGTGGATACGGGTGTGATTGCCTATTTCGACCATTTTGATTTGGATTTGAAGTCGGGCAACCGTTTTTCGTTGGAGAAATTTGAAGACAAAAAACTAAAATCCCGTTTGACGGCACAAAAAATTCTCTGGGACACCCTCTACCACTGGACGGTCAAGGATTATATGATTCGCAATTTTGAGGGCATGAAAGAGGAAGTTACTACGGGGGAGTCGCTCGACACCCTGCTCGCGATGATACCGACCGATTTTCTGATTTCCGTGGACGACTGTGAACAACTGAAAACGCCGGAACTGCGAAGGTTTATCGCACGCCAGCGACAGCGGGGGCTTGGAAACATACAACGGTTTGAAAACGAGTATCATAAGCGATTTGCGATGACGTTCGCCTCGTTCATTCTCACCATCATCGGTGTGTCCATTTCATCGCGCAAAGTGAAAGGCGGCATGGGGCTAAACCTCGGTCTGGGGCTGCTGCTGAGCTTTTCCTACATCCTGTTCATGCAAATCACACTGACGTTCGCCATCTCCGGTCTGGTAAGCCCATTCATAGCCGCATGGATTCCAAATGTGGTGTACGTCTTCATAGCAGCATGGCTGTATAAGAAGGCACCGCGGTGAAATTTGTCAAGTTTAACAAGATAAAGATATGAATAATACACAGTTAATTGCATTGCAAAAAGTCATGACTAATGGACAAATTATGGCTTTGTATGCCACATACGAAGGTGGCTTGGGAAGAATTTCCGAAAACCCCAAGGATTTGCTAAAAATTATCGAAATCCTGCGCGGACAAGGCATTTTCGACCGCGAAGTTACGCTTGCCCAATTGAACAGGGCGATGGCAGATGCCGAGCGGATTGTTGAGGAATCGGCGGAACAGGGCATTGGCATTGTTTCGTACTTCGACAAACGTTTTCCCGAAGCACTGAAGCATTTCACGAAAAACGGGAAACAAGCCCATCCGCTCATTCTGTATTACAAAGGCAATATCAAGAGTGTTGCCGAAATGTATGCCATCGCCATCATCGGCACTCGCCGTCCCACTGAGGATGGTGCGAAAATGGCATACCATTACGGCAACTATTTTTCCGCTGAGGGATTTAATATTGTGAGCGGTTTGGCAATCGGGTGCGATGCAGGGGCGCATAGGGGTGCATTGAAGGCAAAAGGGATGACGACCGCTTTCGTGGCTCACGGATTGGATATTGTTACTCAACAAGCTGCATTGGCAGAAGAAATCATTGCATCAAGAGGGGCTATCGTTTCGGAATATCCGGTCGGCACGCCGGTCAGTAATCAAAATCTGGTGGAAAGAAACCGTTTGCAGGCAGGGCTGTCCGATGCTGTGATACTCGTGCAGAGTGATTGGAAAAAAGGCGGCAGTATGCACGCGGTTAATGTTGCCAATGAAAATAAAAAACCTGTCTTTGCTGTAAAATTTGCAACCGAAGAGGCAAACAACCACCCAATGAGTCAGGGAAATATGCAATTGCTCAAAGAGAAAAAGGCAAGGATGCTCACGCCTGATAATGTGAAGGAGGTGATTGATGCGGTTGATGGCGATGATATACTGTGAGTGTGGATTATCAGCGTTGTTGCGATTAAAAAAACAGGGTAATATGAAAATCAAGAAAATTGTATTAAACATTCCTCATTCGCGCACTTTTGTGCCCAAAGAGGTGACCGGCAACCGGCAAATGGACGCTGCCATTGGGCAGAAAACGGAGTGGTTGACCGACAAATTATTTGGGTACGAAAAAATAATGCATCCCCATTTGGAAGTGATTTACGACCCCAGATATAACCCATTTTTGAATATCAAAACGCATATATTCCCGTACAGCCGTTGCTATTGCGATGTGGAACGGTCTATCAATGACCCGCTTGACGCGGAAGGGCGAGGCATCATTTATGACTTTGGCGAGAAAATATCGGAAGCAGACCGGCAAAAACGCCTTTTTTTGTATAATCAATACCGCCACGAATTGTCAAAATCCATCGTCGAGGGCACGCTTTTGATTGACTGCCACAGTTTTTCCGAAGAATCGGAATTTGACATTCGCATCGGTTCCAATGGCGACGAAACGCAAATCGACCCGGTTTTGTTAGACTATATTATCAATTATTTTGAAGAGCACAAATATAAAGTGGGCTTTTGTGAAACTTCTTCCAAGTCTATAACGATTGACGCATCAGCATAT
>BNTU01000211.1 GCA_025996835.1 Bacteroidia bacterium | reverse complement strand
TCGTACTGGCAGAGACAGGCAACACCGACGAGTTGACCGTAGATTACGGCATCGACCCGCTGTCAGGAACGTATATGTTCCGCCTGCGCGGCGGTCGCACGAGTTGCCCGTATGAAGGCGAACTCAAAACGAAGTTCTACGCCAAGGACGAGTACACGCTCCATCCGGCAACGATGAAAATAGAAGTTCCAAAGTTGGCAGTAGAAAACGTCAACCGCACCGACATCCCGACAGACGGCGCAGGCGTGTTCACACTGCATCTGACGAACGAATCGGAAACCCGCGAACAGGGCTATTTCGTCCTGAGCGTGGACGAGTCGAGCAACCCTGACGGCGCAGTGGTCAAGATGGACGGCGAACCGCTGGTAGAAGGTCGCAAATTCACCGTACCCTACGGCACAGTCCTCGACAAGACGGTTACCATCGAGCGCGGCGCAGGCGACACTTACGAACACAAAATCCGTCTGAAACTGGCTTCGGAATGCGACGGCACGGCATCATCAGACGTCGACCTGTCGGCATCGTTCCAAATGGAAGACAGCGAAGTGCGCATCAGCACGCCGAAAGGCGACAACTGGGTTCTCAACGGCACAGCAGCCACACTCCCCGTGCAGATTACGGATTTCAACCCGAACACGCCGAACTTCGGCTATATCGAACTGCAATCGCGCAACGCAAATTCGGACTGGAGCAATGCCACGTCGGAGAAGTATTTTTACCCGCAGGAGCGTCAGGATCAGGCGATTGCCTCCGATCGCAATTACCAACTTATCAATGAAAACGACGGCGGTGTCATCACTTACGAATGGAGACGACCGGATATGGACGGCACCTACGAACTGCGCGCCATCAACCTATCCCCATCAACAGTCTCCACCGCCACCAGATGCACACCCGGCACCAAGCTCGTGACATTCACCTCCTTGCGAACAGCATTCACCTCTTCCTCACGCTGCTCCAAACGGCCACCTGTGTCGTAGATGCTGATGCTGCGTAGCGTTTTGCCGTTTGCTGACTCCACGTTCAGGATATTTTTTACTTTCGTGGGGTAGATGCGGATATTTTCTCCTGTGCTTAGCGTATGCAATTCTATCACGTGCGGCGTGCGCACTGTGCCGCGTATTGCATCGCTCTGATACCTCTCTTCCTGCACCACCTCGCGCACTATGCCCTTTGCCGTGTCATACACTCGGAATGTGAGCGGCTCGTCTGCATCGCCTGCTACGGATATGAACA
The DNA here is from genome assembly GCA_025996835.1 of Bacteroidia bacterium. Lineage (GTDB taxonomy): Bacteria > Bacteroidota > Bacteroidia > Bacteroidales > Azobacteroidaceae > Azobacteroides. Next base: position 1,398 of record BNTU01000211.1, on the reverse strand, counting down.
GCAGCCCTTTGTCGTTGGTCTTCGCTACGCCGCGACATTCTTCGCCCACAAACACGGCTACCTCTGCACGGGTGAGCAACTCTTCATTATCTCGCACTTCGGCGATGATGCTCATGTTGCTGGAATATTGCGATGCTCCAACAGGCTTCCAATGTGCGGTTGCAGTTGCGGTCGTTGCGGTTGTTGCCGCTGCCGCAGTTGCATCTGTTGTTGCCGCTGTCGCCGACACATGGGCGGTAGTAGACGCACTTGCCGGATAGCGGAACACCTTGCCTGCGCCTGCTTTCGACTGGTAGAGATAGCCTGTGCCTACTTCCATGTTCGTCATGCTGCCCAGCCAGCTGCCGCCTACATACGTTGCAAAACCGGTTTGGCTCTTGATAACGTCATCTTCCACCGGCTCTAAACCTGCCAGAGCTTCGTTTAGCGACATATTGAAATTCGGTGTGTAGGCGAGCCATGTCCAGCCGCTGTGCACTTGTAACGGCACATCGGCGGGGTTTGTCTTTTTGCCGCTGACGGTCAATGTTGTGGATTCTGTCATCTTTATCTTGTACATCCTGCCGACAGCTACTCCCGGCATGTCGCCTTTCCAGCCTGTGGCGGTGGGGAAGGCATGCTGGTAGCGGTCTTTGGCGAGTAGCGTTTGCGCTTTTACCGGTGCAAACACTGCCGACACTAATGTGTCGTTGTCCACCGGCTGCGTATTTAACGACGCCCATGTCCAGCCCTTTGCCAAATGTACGCGCTGCTCTACATACTCCTGCACGATATTCATCCGCACAGGGTCGGTGACAGTGCCGTAAAGCCCGTTGGCGGCAAAAACAATCTCTGTTGGATTCTCGGTCAAGACCTTGCTGTAAACAACCCCTGCGGTGGCGTCATACGCCTTGAAGTGGAGTTGTGCCTGCTGCGTATGCTCCCTGTCGTTGCCATATACTGTCATTTCCACAATATAGGCCTCTCCTTTGCGGGTCAGCGAAGCAACGCCCACGCACTGTTCCGTGCCGGTTGCGGTGGTCACAAACGCTGCTACGAGGCTCTTGCTGTTTTCCAAAGCCACGCCATTCAGGCGCAACTCACCAATCAGGTGCATGCTGTGCTTGAAATCGGACGGTTTAACTGTCCAATCCGGTTGCTGGTCAGTCACTTCCACCTGCAATTTCAGTGGTGCATCTATTCCGTCGTTGCCTGTCAGATAGATTGTGGCTTCGTGGATGCCCATCGGCGCGGTTGCGCTGATGGTGAACGTCAATTTCTCGTCGCTCAAGGCGCGAGGTGGTGCAGGAAGAGAGGTATCAGAGCGATGCAATACGCGGCACAGTGCGCACGCCGCACGTGATAGAATTGCATACGCTAAGCACAGGAGAAAATATCCGCATCTACCCCACGAAAGTA
>BNTU01000210.1 GCA_025996835.1 Bacteroidia bacterium | reverse complement strand
GAGATACAATCGTTGAAAACTGGACTACTTGGGTAAATCCTAAAGTAGCTTCTCCTGATTTTCATGTTCCTGCCTCATTGGGGCGTATGAGATATAAACAATGAAATAAATAACAAACATTAACATAATAAAAGTTAAACTTTTCAAAAATCCATGGTCAATTCAAAAAACATTTGCTATCTTTGCCGCCGTTATCGCGAGATGTCATTGCGGGCTTGACCCGCAATCTCCCGCGACAACAAAAAAAAATGTTTTAATAATTTAAATTTAATTTTATGCAGATGAGAAAAAAATGCAAAAAAAAGAAGGTCGCAAACTTTGCAAAGTTTGTAAAACCTTTGCTGTTGAGTAGCATTCTCTTGGGGGGGGGGGTGCGAAACGTTCGCGCTGAAACAGCGCAGGAGGCGCCGCAGGAGGCGCCACAGATTATTGAGGTGGCGATTCCCTCGTCAGGGACGAAGACCATTACCGGTTTCGTGTACGACGAAACCGGAGATGGACTCCCCGGTTCCACCATCACCGTCAAAGGGAGCTCTCGTGGAGTAGTGACCGACTTGGATGGTTCGTTCAAAATAGACGTTTTGCCAACGGATGTTTTGGAAGTTTCTTTTTTGGGGTACGACACCTACTCCGCGACGGTGGGCGACAAAACGGAGTTTGTGATTCCGCTCAAGCCCAAAGCGAATGAGCTGGACGAAGTGACGGTGGTGGCTTTCGGCAGGCAGAAAAAGAGCAGTGTGGTAGGCTCTATTGAGACTATCAGAGCCTCCGACCTCAGGGTGCCTGCCTCCAACCTTACCTCCGCTTTTGCCGGTAAGATTCCGGGTATGATTTCCTATCAGACTACGGGCGAGCCGGGTGCCGACAATGCCAAATTCTTTGTGCGCGGCGTTACCACCTTTGGGTACAAGAACGAGCCGCTCATTCTCATTGATGGTTTCGAGGCAAGCAGCGACGACTTGGCGCGTACTCAACCCGATGATATTGAAAGTTTTTCTATTCTGAAAGACGCGGTAGCTACCGCTTTGTATGGTGCCCGTGGTGCCAACGGTATCATCATGGTGAATACCAAACCGGGGCATGAAGGCAAGGTGAAACTCAATGTGCGTGTGGAAACGAATGTATCTCAACCTACTGCGATGCCCCAAATGCTGGGTGCTGAGGAATATATGCGCATGTACAATGAAGCCTATAGTTCCCGAGATGCCGGTATGGGTGCTTATTACAGTGAACAGAAAATTCAATCTACCATCAACGGTGAAAATCCGATGGTGTATCCCAATGTCGATTGGTACGGCACTTTGTTCAACAAACAAACCTACAATACCAAAGTCAACCTGAATATTTCGGGTGGAGGACAAGTCGCCACCTATTATGTGTCGGGAGGCTATGATAAGGAATCCGGTTTGTTGAAAGTTGATAAACGCAACAATTTTAATAGCAATATTGATATTGACCGTTTTCACCTGCGAAGCAATGTTATTTTTAAACTGACCAAATCGACTACCTTAGATACGAGAATACAGGGGCGATTTGACCGTTTTTCAGGTCCTTATCATTCGGCAAGCGATATTTTTAAAAACGTGATGGATGCCAATCCGGTGGATTTTCCCGCCGTCTATGAACCCGATAATGCCAATCAATATACCAAGAATGCGCTTTTTGGCAATGCTTTCAAAAGCGGCAACGACTTGAAAACAAATCCTTATGCGCAAATGGTGTTAGGATATGAAGACCGAAACGAAAGCACCATTTCAGCGCAGGCTACTTTGCAGCAAGATTTGGATTTTATTACCGAAAATCTGAAATTTCAACTGAAAGGCTCTATCAATACCTGGAGTCTTTATTCCAGCAAACGCAACTACGTGCCGTTCTTTTACGCTATCAGTGCTTACAATCAAGTGGATGAAACCTACACCTTGTCCAATTTGAACACCGATGGCAGGGCCAGTTTGAGTGATGTGCAACCCGGACGTGATGCAAGCTCACACTATTATTTTGAAGGACGGTTGAATTGGGACCGTAAATTCGGTGACCACTCCGTGGGATTGATGACCGTGGGTATCATGGAAGAAAATTTGCTTACAGGCGGGAACAGCCTGTCCATCTACGAAACCTTGCCGGAGCGGAATATGGGAAATTCGGGACGTCTGACCTACGATTATGACAATCGGTATTTTGTGGAATTTGCGTACGGTTTCAACGGCTCGGAAAAATTTACCGGTTCCAAGCAATTCGGCTTCTTTCCCTCTTTCGGCACCGGATGGTTAGCCTCCAATGAATCGTTTTGGGACCCCATGAAAGACATCATCAGTACCCTGAAACTCAAATTCACTTATGGAAAAGTGGGCAATGATGCGATTGCCGAGAGAAAAGACCGTTTCTGGTTTCTTTCCGACATAGACACACGCGGCGGTGGCAGCTATCGGTGGGGTCAAACGTTTATGACGCAATATAACGGATATAAAACAATTCGCTATGCCAATCCTGATATTACCTGGGAGGTATCCACCAAGTACAATTTAGGCTTGGAATTAGGTTTCTTAAAAGACGAAGCCTTGAAATTTCAAATTGATGTGTATCGTGATACCCGCGATAAAATTTATCGGAAGCGTGAAAATTTAGGCTCAACATTGGGT
>BNTU01000209.1 GCA_025996835.1 Bacteroidia bacterium | reverse complement strand
TTTTGCAATGCAGTGATTCTATCAATTCGGCAAAACAATCGGAGGCGTATTCTGAAACAAGTTTTATTTTCTCTGGTTTAGCCTGTCGTTTCAGAAATGATGACATACTGCGTTCCATCTCTTCTTTACTCCCATGCTTGATACCTGCCCAATCTATCCGTATAACAGGATAGCGCTGCGTCCAATCCCATTTGTCGTAAATGTAGAGACCTTCAAACAGCGATTGATTGCTTGTGTAGAGTTCCTCCAGGGTGCTGACAAGGAGCGACTTTCCGAAGCGACGCGGGCGCGAAAGAAACACGATGTTTGAACTTGTAAGTTGGAGTATGTCTTTCGTTTTATCCACATACAAGAAACCGCCATCGCGCAACTTTGCAAACGACTGAATACCAATTGGTAATTCTTTCATGACTTATCATTTTATAAATATCTGCAAAGATACGCATAATAATTGAAAGCAAAACGAAATTTCAAATTGAACTTGTTTTCATTTTATACTCAACTCTTTAATAAGTTCTATCTCACTCACATCGTACGGTTTGAAATCACCGCGATACAAATCGTGCTTCCATGTTTTCGTATAGGGCAACATTTCGGGGCGGTGGTCCCAACCGAGATGGGCTTGCGACTTACCGTTAACCAATCCCCAAAGCATCGAACCGACGTTTTCCTCTTTGAACAACGGCAAAATATCGGCAACCGTTGAACCGGCTAAACGGTGGAACCATTCGGTACAAATGACCGGACGACCAAATGATTTCCAGTGCTTAATTTGTTTCTCCGTTTCGGCTTTTGTTGAGTAAAGGTGAAACGAAATTACGTCGGAATTATCGGTAATTATTTTGTTCAGTTCGGCGTGTCCGCTCCATGCAGCGACGGTTACCGGCTGCGACGGGGCAACCTCTCTTGCCCAAACGAAAACTTTTTGGACAAGCGGCAGTGTATATTTCCCCCCAATGCCGCCGTTCGTCGGCTCATTGTACAAGTCCCAAACGATAATTCGCTTATCGTTTTTGAAACGGGTTAAAACATCTTTCACATACTTTTCCAATTTCGGATGTTCCCGTTGGTCAACGACCATTTGATGTCCCGGCGACGGCGACCAAGCCCAAAAGAACCAGCCCTCTAACGGTTCGGGCTGCTTGCCGATTTTCGGGTCTCTGTTTGTTCCGAAAGCACAGTCGTCGAAAAACGTCGGCATCGCAACGATTTTGTGTTTTTCGCAAATTTTCAGAAATTTGTCAAGCGTGTTGAGAAAGTATTGCGGGTCATCTTCATAGACGGCGTACTGCATAATGAAGCGGACACTGTTGATACCGATACTTTCTGCAAGGGCGAGTTCTTTGTCAATGAGTTTGGGATTAAAACTCGTCTTGTCCCACATCGCCGTATAATTGAGTGCATCGGAAGGAATGTAATTGACACCATTCAACCAACCGACTGATTGATACCAATTATTCGCCCGTTCTTCCGACCAGCGATTCTCCTGTGCATTTGCCGTGTGTGAAAAGAACAACACTACGAGCAAACCTGAAATCATTAATTTTCTTGTATTCATTTTATTTCTCTAATTATATTTTATCAAAAACGCTGCAAATTTACGAAAAAAGAATTTAACCCACCTTGGTAAACCTTATACCCATGGTACCGGAGTCGCCTGCTGTAACAGTCCATTTAATTTTGTGTCTTCCGGCACTTAGGTAAACCGTTCCTACATCTATGGTTTGATAGTTTGTGTAGGACCCTGTGCTGGGTGAACTTATGGTACCAAAATAGTCCAGAAGGTCAATGGTACAGGTAGCGTAATTAACGGCTACACTGGTAGCATAAATATGTTCCAGTTTATAGACTCCGGCGTCTGCGTCTGGCACCTCTATCGTATAGACTTGCCAATCGCCCACAGCGCCCCATGCTATGCCGTTATAGCCGCCATTAATGTAGATTCCACCAAACGGGCGCGAGTCGCCACCACCACTCCTGTAGGTTCTATTTCCATTAATAGCCGCAGAAGCTTTGTAAAAAGACTCACCTGCTACACCAATATCGAAGTCAGCTAAATGCAGGTAGTAACCGGCGGCAGTAATAGTGTGCTGATTGCCTGCAGGGAAGGGCGACGTCTCGTTGATGTATGTATCAAACGCTGCCTGAGTCAGTGTTCTCACGTCCACCGTGCGGTCAACCCATAGTGTATCAATGGCGCCATTCGGCAATAAATAACAGGAAACGCTTAGCGCAGTGGTTGCACCCGTTTTCAGATTGGTCAACATAAAATTGTTGTTTGGGGTTTCGTCGCTTTGTTCCACATCGTCTTTGTCGGTATATCTGTAACGTACGCCGTGAAGTGTATAAAAATCGGGCATTAGGGGAATAACAACACTACTTGCTGATACAGAAGCGGAAACGGAGGCGTTAAATGCCAATGCATCTCTGTCTGCGGAAGTGAACGGTTGCTGGCGGACTTCCACCGGTATGGATTTATTGTCGTGCTCGTCTTCGGTATATATCTTGAAGCGATACGTGCTTGGAATGGTGAGATTACGAATGTTCACCCACGAACACACGCTGTCTATCCTAATTAGCGTATCGCCGTATACCACCACCGTCTTTTTCGCTTTCGGCAGAAGCTTCTCCATCTCAGCAGTGCTCAAGCGGCCGGGGTACAAATCAATTTCTACCCTTTCTGTACCCGATTTCGCATTCGTCTCTACAAAAACCTGGTCGTAACCCGCAGGATA
>BNTU01000208.1 GCA_025996835.1 Bacteroidia bacterium | reverse complement strand
CAAAATTCCCTTGCGCATCTGAGATTTCACATTTTCTGCATTCATAATCGTATAATTATTTCAATTGAGGCGACAAAGGTACAATAAATTATAGTACTATGCAATACATAGTACTATATTTGATGAAGATTTAAGAAAGTTTAACTTTATAGGCTTTGCCATCGTCATTGCGGGCTTGACCCGCAATGACGAATCAGGACAGCTCCTCCATCCGACAAACAATCTCTTTCCCCACAAAAGCCACGCCCAACAACGCGATACGCTTGTTTTCGCCCGCATAACGCTCATAATAGCGGACTTCGCGGATTTGTGCCAATGCTGTGTCTAATAATTTGGCTGTTGTGGAGGCGTTGCCTGCAACGTCTTTACCACCGTCACTTGCAGCATATTTCACTTCGGCTACTACAACCCGCTCCTGCCACGTCCATACGGCATCTATTCGCCCTTTGTCGGTGCACATTTCGGCATCCGGCTTGAAGCCTAATGCATTCAGCCAGAGCAACAACATGGAATGGTAATACTTTTCATCGTTGCCCCACAATTGGTAGGGAATGCGTGCAAACATGGCTTGCAAGCTGCGCTCAAACTGCTGCGAATCGCCCGACACAAGTTGCCGCATCATTTGCCGGCATCCCTCGTTTATCTCCGGCAAAGAAATTTCGGCATAATTGGCTAATAAATGGCGCGTTAAAGCTCGATTCACTTCTTCGTTGGGGACACCCAATGTGTAGAGCATAGTGCTGTCAAAGGGGTCTTGCTCTTTCTTTATTATTGTCAGATAGCCTGTCTGAAACATCAATATGCGTGGGTCTATCGCCTGAATATCAAAACTGTCGAAGTCCGTATCCTGCATCTGAAATGGCACCATCAACGACTGCACATCATTGCGCTCTTTCAGGATATTGACTATAAATGTGGGGCTACCGGTTGAAAACCAATGGTCTTTAAACTCTTGCTGCCCAAAAAACATCAAAGTTGAAAACGAATTATACACAAAGTTCACACCATCCCACGAATAGCCATCGTACCAGTATTTAATTTTCTCTATTGCTTCTTGTTTGCTCAGTTTTTCCTTTTGAGCCAATTCTTCAATATAGGGGTCAAAATAAGACTCCAACTCCACCTGTGTATAACCGCAAATGGTGGCAAATTGGGCATCAAGCGTAATGTCGCGCAGATTGTTTAAGCCCGAAAAAATTGATACTTTGGAGAATTTGGATACGCCCGTGAGAAATATGAAGTGCAGATGCTCATCGGCGGCCTTCAATATCTGATAGAAATCGTGCAATATTGTTCGATTTGCCTCCGCCCGCTTAATGTCTGTCAGATTGTCAATAATGGGTTTGTCGTATTCATCAATCAAAACCACCACTTGTTGGTCTTTGGCGTAATGGAGATTTTCTATTAACTCCCGGAATCCTCCGCCACCCTTTCGTGTCAATGTGATATTATGCTGTCGGGCTATGGCACAAATGGTTGCATCAAGGTCTTCTCTCAAACCCTTGGCTGTATTATTGTTTATCCCCCCAAAATCCAAACGAATCACAGGATGCGACACCGTCCAATCCCAATTATTCTCAATCCACAGCCCTTTAAACAACTCTTTCTGTCCTTTAAAGATGGCTTCCATCGTGCTCACCAACAACGATTTACCAAACCGCCGCGGGCGCGACAAAAAGAACGGCTTGCCGGATGTTATCAAGCGATGAATCACTTGGGTCTTATCGACATACAAATAGCCTTTGCTGCGTAAATCCGCAAACGACTGTATTCCAATAGGTAATTCCTGTAACATAATGTTTTTTTTTCAATTATTCGACAAAGGTAGTGATTTTTATTTTGATTTCAATTTTTTGGGGAGTGTATTTTTCCAAAAAATAACGTACATTTGCACCCGATATTTGTGCAGTGACTGGTATGGCATCTATCCATCAAGTACTGACAATCCTGCCGGTAGTGAATCGGGGTCGAGCCGCGTAGTTCGTGGCGGCAATTGGAAAGACGATGCCGAACAGTGCCGTGTGTCAGAACGCAGCGGCTACACAGGTGCCAGCAAAGCGACAGGCTTCCGCCTGCTACTTCCGCTTCGAGTGCCCCCGTCATCCCCCTCTATTCCCTGACAAACCGGTGCAGTTCACGCACTGAATATTTCTCTTAACTCTTTATTACTCAGCTTGCCAATCCAATTTTCGCCGGTGGCTACTGTCATTTCGGCGAGGTGTTTTTTCTTTTGAATCATGGCATCTATGCGCTCTTCGAAGGTGTTTTTGCAAATCATGCGGTGTACCATCACGTTTTTATCTTGTCCGATGCGGTAGGCACGGTCGGTGGCTTGGTTTTCTACGGCGGGGTTCCACCAGAGGTCGTAGTGGATGACGTGCGAGGCGGCGGTGAGGTTTAAGCCCGTTCCGGCGGCTTTGAGCGAGAGGATGAAAATTTTGTCGGCGCGGTTGTTTTGGAAGCGGTTTACCATTTCTTCGCGCTGTTTGATGCTGCAACCGCCGTGGTAAAACAGTGGTTTTTCGCCAAAACGTTCTGCGATAAACTGCTCCAGGAGTTTGCCCATTTCGGCAAATTGCGTGAAGACAAGCACTTTTTCGCCACTTTCGATGATGCTGTCGAGGAGTTCAAAGAGCAGTTCCATTTTGCCGGAAAGGGTGGCATCGAATTGTCCGTTTTTGAGAAATTGCGTGGGATGGTTGCAAATTTGTTTCAATGCCAAAATCATTTGCAGCACCAATCCTTGCCGTTTAAACAGCGTTTG
>BNTU01000207.1 GCA_025996835.1 Bacteroidia bacterium | reverse complement strand
GATATGTTCACCGGTCGCCCTCAGGGTCCGTCCGATGCCTACACCTGCGAGCGATTTCAGATGGGGGCAAACAACAATCTGGATGTGAACGACACCTGGCCCGCGATGTATCAGATGATTGCGAAGGCAAATAATGTGCTGCGCTACGCACCCACGATGAATGTTTCGGAAAAGTTGAGGACCAACGCCATCGGTCAGGCGCATTTCTTTCGGGCGTTTGCCTATCTGTGGCTGGCTCCGTGGTATGGCGATAACGGACCCAACGGCGGCATCCCCATCATGACGGAAAAAACGCCGCAGGACTCCCTCGACCAACCGCGTCCGGCATCTATCTTAGCCAATTATGATATGATTATCAGCGATATGGCGGAGGCGGCAAAACGCTTGCCGTTGCTGTCGCAGATGGCGGAAGCCGACTATGGTCGCCCCTACAAGACCGCAGCGTGGGCTTTTGCTGCACGCGCCGCCCTGTATGCCGCCCAATACGCTGCCGAAAATCCGAACAATCCGTATTATGCCAAAGTGATTGAACTCTGCGACAGCGTCATCGACCTGACCGGAGCCGACGAGCGCCAACTGCATTACAGAACGAGCACCGAGGAGAGTTTCGGTCTCACGCCTTCCAATTTTTCCGACCTCTTCCGTATGGAAAACAATTTTTCGGACGAATACATCTTCTCTCTGCTGGGCAACGAAAAGCGCGGTCCGAAATTTCACGGTATGTTTTTCAACGGCGGCGGCTTTGGCTACTACAACACCTGGGGCTACTTTATGCCTACCCTGGAACTTTACAATGCCTTTGAGCCGGGCGACACCCGCCGCGATGCCACCATTTTGGCACCCGACCAGCATATTCAGTTTATCGGGCACGACATCCATTGGGGTGTCAATCCGCCCATCATTTACAGCGAATCGGGGATGACCACTCGCAAGTTTATGTCGGTGTTTGAGGCGGCAGACTGCGTGGGTAAATACGTGAACGTGAGCGGCAACAACCAGAGCAACCGCCTCGCAGTGCATATTATGCGCTACGCCGACATCCTGCTGATGAAGGCGGAGGCGTTGATTTGGTCAAGAGGAGACGGCAACACGGACGCGGCAAGTCTGATAAACCAAGTCCGCAAGCGTGCCGGATTGCCCGAAAACAGCCCGGCAACCCGCGCCGCGTTGAAAAACGACCGCCGCTGCGAATTTGCCTTTGAATTTTTCCCCAGCCGCCACCTCGATTTAGTGCGTTGGGGCGATGCACAGGCTACCTACGCCAATCCCACCACGGGGTGGAAAGTGGTACTAAAAGATGACACTACTAAACCGGTATGGGATGATGTTAAGCAGGAGCAAAAAAAAGATGCTCAAGGAAACTTATTATGGGAAAAAATGCTTGACCATGTGGAAACAGTAACCGTGCGGGAGTCGCGCGATTTCCAACTGCCGAAGCATCTGGTGTTTCCGATTCCGCAGGGGCAGGTGAACAAGGGCAAAAATTTGAAGCAAAACGAAGGCTATTGACAGGCGGTTTTGGCGCAAAATGCTTAGAACTCAGCAAAAGCCAGCGGCATCAAATCGGTGATTTGCGCCACGAGATAGACTTCCTTTTTGCCATACAAAATCATCCGGATGGGGTGTTTGTAGCGGCTCTGCGCCTCCACAATCACTTGTCGGCACGCTCCACAGGGCGTGATGGGCTTGTCGGTGTAATCCCCGTTGGCATAAGCCGCTACTGCTATCGTATCCACCGCCGCATGGGGATAGTGGGCGTTGGCATAAAACAGTGCCGTCCGCTCGGCACACAAGCCACTCGGACAGGCTACGTTCTCCTGATTATTGCCCGCCACAATGGTGCCATTGACCAACCGGACGGCGGCACCCACCTGAAAGCGGGAATAGGGCGCATAAGCCGTCTGCGTTGCCTCCTTGGCGGCATCCACCGCGCTTTTGTCCTGCGGACTGAGTTCCGCGTAGTCGCAAACGTCTATTTTTGCAGTAATATTGATATGTTTCATCATCTGAAAGAGTAACGAGTGCAAAGGTACAACATTTTTTTATTTCCAAATTTTACACGTGCTCTATTCCAGGGCAACCGCATCAAAATTTTACGGTGACCAGTTACCCCGTATGGGGTAGATTGAAGACCTTACGGTCTTCCTTATCATCATAAATTTGGTGCGGTTGCCCTGGAATAGATAAAAGAAAACATCCCAATACTAAAATTTTTGTCTTCATATCTATAAATTATTTACAATTTTCCAAATACCGCGGTTCAAACTTCTGCAACACATACAATTCCAACTCATGGTCGCCCGAAACCGTAACGCTTTCGACATACTCCCAATTATTTTTCTCAAAGTTGAATAAAAATATGTCTACATCTGCCGGGTATTTGAAAACTTTCATGTAAACCATATTATCATTGGCTTGTTCCGCTTCGGGGACCTCAATTAAGGAACTGTTTTTTGTGCTATCAAAAACAGTTATCACAAATTTAAAATGGTTTGTTCCAAGTCGCAGGGTTATTTTTTTTTCTATATGGTGATCTGTACTTGGTGGAAGGTTCCATTTTTTCAATGTATCAGCATCGTTTAATGGGTATTTAGCCAATAAAAATTGCAAGGAATCTTCTATCATTTGATTATCTACTAATCTAAATTTATACCCGGATGTCCTGTAATCATTGTTTTAAATCTTGGCGATGCGCCCCAAAAGGGTTCTTTACATCTGAAATCAAACATTGCTTTATATTTTTTGTACCAATCTAATTTTTCTGTTGTTGGC
>BNTU01000206.1 GCA_025996835.1 Bacteroidia bacterium | reverse complement strand
ATAGCATCGTGGCAACGGGCGCAAGCGTAGACCTGACCCCGGACAAAGCACCGGCAATGAAGCCCATACGCACACTCCAATCGGTAGACCACACGGCAGTAGCATCGCGCAACCGCATAGCCATCACACTGCTCGAACCGCCCGCAATGATAGAAAACAAAACCCTGCACATCGCCGTAAATGGCGTGAAAGACCTGCACGGCAATGAGGCAAATCCGATAAACTGGACGGCGTATGTGAACACAAGCCGCTTAGTATGGAGCACCCGCAACCAAAGTATCGTCAAAAACTATCTGGAAGAGAAAGTCTTTGATGTGCATATCGCCAACACGAGCGGGGTGCAGGAGACATGGTCTGTCAAGGGCATGCCGACATGGCTGACTGTTTCAAAGAAGCAGGGCACTCTACGCGCCTTGAGCGACGAGAAATTGACGTTCACCATCAGCGCAACCGCGCCAATGGGCATCCACGAAGCCACAATCTATCTGACGGGCAACGACGGAATAGATGCACCACTGAAATTGCAGGTGGAAGTGACTGACCAGCAACCGGATTGGACAGTCAAACCGTCCGATTTCAAGCACAGCATGCACCTGATTGGCGAACTGCGCTTGAATGGCGTGGCTTTGGAAAACAGCAAAAGCCTCGTAGCAGCGTTTGTGACCACCGCAACCAGCACTGAACAGTGCGTGGGCGTTGCTTCGCTGACCCGCAAAGGAGAGGCCTATATTGTGGAAATGACAGTATATGGCAACGACCGTGAGCACACGCAGCAGGCACAACTCCACTTCAAGGCTTACGATGCCACCGCAGGAGTTGTTTACAGCAAGGTTTTGACTGAAAATCCGGAGGAAATTGTTTTTGCTGCCAACGGGCTTTACGGCACTGTCACCGACCCTGTGCGGATGAATATCGTGCAAGAGTATGTAGAGCAGCGCGTTCATTTGGCAAAGGGCTGGACGTGGGCGTCGTTAAACACGCAACCGGTCGGCAACGACACATTGGTGTCGGCAGTGTTTGCACCGGTAAAAGCGCAAACGCTACTCGCCAAAGACCGCTACCAGCAAGCCTTCCCCACCGCCACAGGCTGGAAAGGCGACATGCCGGGAGTAGCAGTAGGCAGGATGTACAAGATAAAGATGACAGAATCCACGACATTGACCGTCAGCGGCAAAAAGACAAACCCCGCCGATGTGCCGTTACAAGTGCACAGCGGCTGGACATGGCTCGCCTACACCCCGAATTTCAATATGTCGCTAAACGAAGCTCTGGCAGGTTTAGAGCCAACGGAAGATGACGTTATCAAGAGCCAAACCGGTTTTGCAACGTATGTAGGCGGCAGCTGGCTGGGCAGCATGACGAACATGGAAGTAGGCACAGGCTATCTCTACCAGTCGAAGGCAGGTGCAGGCAAGGTGTTCCGCTATCCGGCAAGTGCGTCTACTACCGCCCATGTGTCGGCGACAGCGGCAACATCAGATGCAACTGCGGTAGCGGCAACAACCGCAACGACCGCAACTGCAACTGCAACCGCGGCAACCGCGGCGGCAACCGCACATTGGAAGCCTGTCGGAGCATCGCAATATTCCAGCAACATGAGCATCATCGCCGAAGTGCGGGATAATGAAGAGTTGCTTACCCGAGCAGAGGTCGCCGTGTTTGTGGGCGAGGAATGTCGCGGCGTAGCAAAGACCACCGACAAAGGGCTGCTGTTCATCTCCGTAGCAGGCGATGCCGACGAGCCGCTCACATTCCGAGTGTATGACACGGCAAAAGGCATAGTGCGCGAGGTAATGCAGGAAGAGAGGTATCAGAGCGATGCAATACGCGGCACAGTGAGCACACCACACGTGATAGAATTGCATTCGCTAAGCACAGGCGAAAATATCCGCATCTACCCCACGAAAGTGAAAGATATCCTGAATGTGGAGTCAGCAAATGGCAAAACGCTACGCAGCATCAGCATCTACGACACAGGCGGTCGTTTGGAGCAGCGCGAGGAGGATGTGAACGCTGTTCGCAAGGAGGTGAATGTCGCGAGCTTGGTGCCGGGTGTGCATCTGGTGGCGGTGGAGACTGTTGATGGAGATAGATTAATGGCAAGGATTATGAAAGAATAAAGTAGTGATTAGTTATGATTTTTAGAAATTAAAAAAAATAGAGTTATGATAAAGCGATTACTGTTAGGGATTATGTTATTGGCAACGTGTAGCGTGCAGAGTGTGTCGGCGGATCTGCTGGACGCACTGGCGGGTGTATTTTGGGTGCAAGAAAGGCGTGCTGATAATCATATTGTCATTAAGTTTGTGCACATGCACATTCCGCTTGGAAAGGCACTTGCTGTTAGCGCCGAATACTCGGAGGATGGTGGTGTTACGTGGACAATACTTGCTGGTTTTGAGTATCTGGGAACAGATTGGATTGAAGGTAAAGTAAAATATCAGAATACCGATGAGGCGATGATATGCTGGCCGTCACAATTGGCGGGGAAACATGCAGTACCCACTGTGGGGTTTGAGCCGATTCTTGGACAGGACTTCGGTACTATTGAATGGGACCCCCAAAGAGATATTCCCAATCTTAGAATCAGAGTGAGAGGTCCGATAGAAGTAGAAGCGGATGATGGTGCACTTGTAAGCTTCTCTATTATACGGGGTGGCGATGTTTCTCTTGAGCCATTTGTTTGGAAACCAAAGCAGCCGACCTTGCACCAGCCGAAAATAAGTAAATTTGAGCCCCAGAAGGATGGGAAGGTTGAGTTAAAAGCCATTATCC
>BNTU01000205.1 GCA_025996835.1 Bacteroidia bacterium | reverse complement strand
TACAGGGTACCCGTTACATTGATTTTTTGGTGCCGGGATTGATTGAATTCGGCTTGATGAGTTCCATTATGTGGGGCATCAGTTATGCGATTATTGAGCGGCGGTCGCAGAAATTGTTGAGGCGTATGGTGGCTACGCCTATGAAAAAGTCTAACTTGCTGATAGCCATGATGTTTGTACGCACGCTGATGAATATTATTGAGGCTGCGATACTCTTTTTGGCTGTTTGGCTGCTGTTCGATATTCAAATTCAGGGCAACATCGGGGCGTTGTTTACACTGTTTTTGGCGGGAAATGTTGCGTTTACGGGTATTGCCGTCCTGATTTCGAGCCGCACCTCGAAAACGGAAGTCGGCACGGGGTGGATAAATGCCGTGCAACTCCCCATGATGATACTTTCGGGCATATTTTTCAGTTACCACAACTTCCCCGAATGGAGCATCGGCGCAATTAAATTATTGCCTCTGACGGCACTGACGGATGGCATTCGCAGCATTTTCAACGAAGGCGCAGGCTGGATGGAAATCGTCACGCCCTCCATAGCCCTCTCCGCATTTGGTGTCATCTGCTTTGCCGTTGGATTGAAGTGGTTTAAATGGTATTGAAAAAAAACGTCGCAAATATGTATTGATATGTGAAATTTTTTTTGTATCTTTGCGCCCGATTTCACCCAATATATATAAGTATAGGAAAATGAGGCAGTTAAAAATCACAAAATCAATTACGAATCGCGAAAGTGCTTCGTTAGACAAGTATCTTCAAGAAATCGGGCGTGAAGACCTGAATACAGTGGAGGAAGAAGTGGAATTGGCACAAGCCATTCGACGTGGCGACCGTGCCG
Organism: Bacteroidia bacterium; assembly: GCA_025996835.1. Lineage (GTDB taxonomy): Bacteria > Bacteroidota > Bacteroidia > Bacteroidales > Azobacteroidaceae > Azobacteroides. The sequence goes on along the minus strand of BNTU01000205.1, from coordinate 1,945 downwards.
CGTTGGAAAAGTTGACACGTGCCAACTTGCGTTTTGTTGTTTCCGTAGCGAAACAGTATCAAAATCAGGGACTTAGCCTGCCCGATTTAATCAACGAAGGCAATTTGGGGTTGATTAAGGCGGCTGAAAAGTTTGACGAAACGCGCGGGTTTAAGTTTATTTCGTATGCCGTGTGGTGGATTCGCCAGTCGATTTTGCAGGCTTTGGCGGAGCAGTCGCGCATTGTGCGCCTGCCACTCAATCAGGTGGGGTCGCTGAACAAAATCACCAAAGCGTTTTCAAAATTTGAGCAGGAACACGAACGCAAACCATCGCCGGAGGAGTTGGCGCAAGAGTTGGATTTGCCGGTGGAGAAAATTGCGGACACAATGAAAGTGTCCGGACGACATATTTCGGTGGATGCGCCGTTTGTGGAGGGTGAAGACAACAGTCTGCTGGATGTGCTGGTCAACGAAGATGCCCCCTATGCCGACCGTGCGCTAATGAACGAGTCGCTCACCCGCGAAATCGCTCGTACTTTATCCGTTTTGGGCGAGCGCGAACGCGACATCATATATATGTTTTTCGGCATCGGTCGCCCGGAAATGACACTCGAAGAAATCGGCGATGAATTTGATTTAACCCGCGAACGTGTCCGCCAAATCAAAGAAAAAGCCATCCGCCGCCTGAAACAAACAAATGACAACAGCCTGTTGAAGAGCTATTTGGGGTGAAAAAACCTGTGCTGTTCTGCTCGCATCCCTACGGGATGCGAGCAGAACAGCACAAGGTTTCTTGGCTGTGGATAATGGCACACACAAAATATCTTTCCACACAAATAACGGTAGAACCAAATTTTTTCTATCTTATTTTGTAAATTGGTTACATTTTCGTAAATACTTTTAGTATCATAATTTGCATTTTTTGTTTTGTCTAAAAAAAATAACTACCTTTGTCACCGTTATTGGATATTTTTTATGACAAATAGAGCGATGAAAAAGATAATTTTGGTGATTGCAGTGCTGCTTACAGGTGGTTCGGGCTTTGCTAAATCGAAGTATGCTGAGATAACGGGCACTATTAAAACGAACAGGCAAATTGAGGTTAAGTTGTCGTCTGTCGAAAATGGGACTACACAGGTGCTTGCGACCACAAAGACAGGGAAATCCGGCACTTTTGGCTTTTTGTTTGTGCCTCCTGCGGACGGATTTTACACCATTGGGATTTCCCCGATAGAATATCCGGTGTATCTCAAGGCGGGTGACAAAGTGGGGTTGGATATTAAAAACAAAAAAGCCAAATTGGATGGCGACAACACGAAGGAGAACAAGGCTTTATATAAATGGTGGGATACCTCGGAAGCCGTTCGTAACAATTCCATCTATTTCATGGCGTTTCGCGATTTGCCCACATTCAAGGAGTTTTTTCCGGTATTGCAAAAAATAGCCGATGAGGTGCCGTCCATCCAGCGGTCGATAAAGACGGGTAATGCTGAGTTCGACAATTTGCTCAGAACAATGCTCCCTGCCCTGTTTTTTTGCTCTTTCGTTGTCAGCAGGTAACCATATTCGTCAATCATCTTTTCATATTCCCCCTCCGTCTGAAGGCGTTGCAGTGCCGACAATAAATACTCAACCTTCAACGTGGGATTGGGAATTTTGTCCAAGTCGTAACCCAGCGACTTTGTGCTATTGTCCACAGGTTTCTTTTTCTCCATGCGGTTATACATCAGATAGGTTTTAAGCATATTTTGCCCGCGCGGAAATTTCAAAACATCGTCCGACGAAAATTTGTCGTCAGACAGCACAGCGTCATAATAAGGGATTCTATCGGACTCTTTCGGCTGTTTGGCACGCGGCAAATAGAGAAACGACAAAAAATAGTGGTCTAAATCGTACTCAATCATTGTTCTGAGCAAATTGTCGAACTCAGCATTACCCGTCTTTATCGACCGCTGGATGGACGG
>BNTU01000204.1 GCA_025996835.1 Bacteroidia bacterium | reverse complement strand
CTACGCCTGTGCCGTCGGCGGCGCGCTGTGCGCTGCGCGTGCCATAGATAGTTGCTGTTGTAACCACACCACCAAAAGGACCGCCTGAGCCTGACTCGTCTGCCGTGCCATATTCGCGGGCATACTGTTTGCTTTTGCCGCCGGTTGCGCCGTCAAAGGCATTCAATACGTCTTTCGCTTTCGCTTCTTGTGCTTCGCCGCCGGGGATGTCCGGTTTGCCGTCGCCGTCGATGTCGTATTTATCGTTTACGTCTGTATCTGCATCGGCGGGACAATCAAATACGGCACCGCCTGATGCTCCGTCAAAGGCTTCGGCACCGCGTAAGGAAACGTTCTTCTTCTTCTTCGGGGGGCAGATTTTACCATGCGGTGCCGGTGTACTTGACGGGCTTGAAGATGATGCTCCCCTTGCGGGCCTTGCGGGTCTTGGTGGTAGCACCCTACCAAGGGCAACTGACGGATCGAACGAATATGAGATAGGAAAAGGAACATCACTGGTAGGGGCGGGGGGATTTATTTCATCGCCTTTACCATTAAAAACGTCCGTCGTCTTTAATTTATTATCCCGTACTATTTGACTATGAGGGTCTTTCTTATCGGTCAGATAATAAAACGTAACGTCCGTATTTTGAGGGATGATCGCTTGAAAATGATTCTTATTTTCGTAATATATATTTATATCTCCACGTGGATGATGAGGCTGATAATTCAACTCGTTGCTATTATCACGCGGAGTCTCTCCTGCCGGTCTCTCAAAGATACCAATATCTTTCTTTATTCTCGCCTCAACATGGCGAATCATACAATCATGCAACCACTCTTCACCCTTCGCTATCCTGTCACACAAAGCGACCCAATCTACATTTCCGTCTTCATCACCAAAATTCTCTACCCAAGAGGACATTTCATACTCGTCTATTATGTCGCCTCGAGCTAGACCCAATCTTTGCATCTCTTCCTGTGACAAGCCGGATCTTTCAGGATCAAAACCGACTTGCGGGTCCACAAAAGCTAAATGCCAAATTCTGCGAGAGACGTCTCTCATAAGTGGTAGTACATGATCTCTATAATTTACTGTGATATTCGACAACCCGGGGTTGTTGTTTGCTATATCAGCAGTCACTATTGACGTCCAACCACAAGTGCCATCACCACGAACATCCTGTAATTTTTCGTCAGATGGACGGTGCGCAACCCCCATCTTATATCCTTTGCTAGCACCTCTCTCGTAAAGAATGTAGCGGGAAGAGGTCCTTGATGCTATAGGCAGGTAGCCCACAGCATCAGCGAGTGTATTAACATACTTCAGAGATTGCTTGGCAGCTGTTTCGGATATACTGCTCGCAGTCATTGTTTCGTCCGGTTCTTGTTCACCTTCTACAGAGGCGATGGCTACAGAAACAGCAAAAAGACCAATATTAGCAGCGATTCGTTCCTTTTTAATAAGGTGAATATCGTTTCTAGCTCTACCGTTTGCATCCACACCAGGAACATACACGCTTTCTGCAGTGTGTCGATTCCAAAAGGCAGCACTTTGACTCTGTTTACAAACTTTTTTAAATTTATCAATGACTAATTTTCTTCCGTAGGCGGTGTATTCGGGGTCGGCTTTGAGTTCCTTGCTGAGAGCCTTTTCCATTTTTTTGAAGTCATTGACATTTTCGGCAGCAAGTTTGATTTGTGCCTCCTGTTTATTCTTTTGTGAGGTTGTTCTTGTTGATGGTTCCTTGTTATTATTAGCCTCTTTAATTCCATTGATGGTAGCAGTTAGACATGTTGGTGATAACACACGACTCTGTTTTTGTTCTTTAAAAACCTTAGAAACATTCATAGTAGCAAGTTCGGAAGCTTCAGCATGACTCAAATTATCATTACGGGCAACATAGAAAGTATAGTAAGCAATGCTGTTAGCTTTTTGTTCGGGAGTAGCCGTGGACCCTGGCCCTTCCAGCGCAGCACCAGCCTCCCGTCCGGCACACAATGCCAGGTCTGCAGCATCATATTTGCTATTCTTGTCACTATATACTTTCACATAGGCTGCTTTAGCAGCCTGTTCAGCAACTCTAGCTTTTCTATTATCAGATGCTGATGGCGTATTACGTAACAAGTGTCTCAGTGCTCTCTGACTGGCTTTTGTGGCTTTGCTCTGTGCGGTTTCCTGTATCGTTTTTCGCGCTTTTGAACCGGGTCTTAAAATAGTTCTAACAATCGGAGCTGCAGATGATGCTCTAACAATTGGCGTTTCAGAAGTAAATAATTGCTCATCATCATCATCGTCATCGGCATCATAATCATCATCTGCATAGTGACATTCATAAAATCTTTCGAAGTCTTCAGGATAGCCGGCATATTTTTCTAAAAGATAGTTTGCCACAAAAATGCTGTCGGCTTCAAAATCGTAGTCCGCATCGTCATCAGCATCCACTTCGTCATCAAAGTAATCGAAAAGTTCTTCTTCCGGCTTCTCTCTATCATAATAGAGATAAATATCAAGGTTCTCCCAGAAAGATATATCCTCACCGGAAATAAGTGCTTTTCTCCAGTCCAGCGGATTAAAAGGAATACTGTCATCTGCATTTTCTAAAACGCCCTGAAATTCACCAACCCCGTCAGCGTCAATACCAACAGAGCCAACAGTTTGCATACCGGTTCCTCTGTCACCAAAAACAACCGAATAGTTACCTTCCTCGAGCAAATCTGTATTCAGTTTTTTAACAAAATGAACCGGCCGTTTTCCTCCCTTGAAAGGTTGCACCACCGATGTGGAGCCGGAAGCGGCTCTGAGGGCAGAAGTATTGACTGCGGGTGCTGTGGAGACTGCGGG
>BNTU01000203.1 GCA_025996835.1 Bacteroidia bacterium | reverse complement strand
CCGTTCGCATTGGCATACGCCTGACCTTCGGACGAAAGTCTTGCTTGTGCTTTCGCATCGGCGTCGGCTTGACTGACGGTGGACGAATCCACTCTCGCAGGAACAGTATATGGGATGCCTTCAGCAATGCCTCCGGGGGCACAATCCAGTCTATAGAATGTGTCGGTTTTTTCAACATTGTGATACCAGCAAATGCCGTTCACATCGGCATTCGCCTGACCCTGTATCCTAAGGGAGTCGCGGGCTATACGGTCAGCTTCCGCTTGAGTAGTAGCTAAATACGTGCCCGGAGGAATACTATAATACTCACTTGAACCAGACCCGGGGAAACAATCGCTCCGGGTAAATATGCTATCCTGCAGCGTATTGGGGTACAGACATTCTGATACTCTGTTGGCATACGCCTGACCAACGAAGTAAAGCTCTATGGCGGCCAAACTGTCTGCGTAGTATCTACTTCTGGTATCATAATACTTCCCCGCAGGAATAGTATATTGAACCGGAGGACCCACCAAACCGGACGGACAATCTGTTTTTGTAAAAAAGGCAGATGTATCTTTATTGGCGAAAAAGCATCGCCCATTCGCATTCGCATTCCTTTGACCCTGTGTCTCAAGTGAATCACCTGCTATCCGGTCAGCATCCGCTTGACTGATGTTAGAGAAATACGTCCTGGCGTAAATTGTATAACGCTCTTCTGAAACGGAATCGCGTATCTCGCCGGGGTAGTGGTCATCGAGACAATTAGATTTTATGAAAATCTTCGTCGTATCTTTGTTGGTGTAAAGACCGGGACAAGAGGAAATTATTTGAGTCATTAGCCATGACGAGGGATTGCTTAGGTTTGATAAATTTAATGAATCGTACAGTTCGCGTCTAATTGAGTCGATATCCCACCCTCTTCCACTGGGGTTAAAATAGGTGTCGTCTGCTTTTATATCGGTAGCCAGATACCCCCCCGGAGGAGCAGGGTTAATATATGGACTTGTGCCGTCATACCATTTGATTTTGTTAACATACCATGTAATGTAGTCATATTTCTGATTCCCGAATGTCACACTGTCAACAATATATTTTCCATCTTCGTACCTTGTGTCGCCGGGTAGGTTTGTGTTTTTGTATTTTGACGCCGGAATTTCATACGTTACGACACGTTTACTGCTGTCGACACATACTAACTCTAATTCACGGCTATATCGTGCGCTGCCGTAAAGGCATATTCCGGACGTATTAATAGAACCTTTATGCTTCATGTAAATCATAGAGTCAGCCTCCCTTTCGGTAAGATACATTACATAAGTCACAGGGTCATTCATATAACCGCGTGAACGTATCCACAGTACACTATCTAACCGTACACTATCTGTTGCATCAGGAACAGTAACGGAGGCACTACCCCAACTTTCAGTATCTATATCGTTGTAACAGTCGTTAAACGTATATTCGAATGCGTAGTTATAGATGGAGGTAGGTGGGGGGTTAATAACGGGAGCATAAAGACGGGTCCCATTAAGGGCGTAACAATCCCAACGTGGTAACGGAAACATCTGTCTGGCTTTTGCCCGAAAGTCCATATCTGATATACAACCAGCCGGCGATGGACAGTTAGTAGTACTTTTTTCTGTCCGCAATATATTCGTGCCATCAAATAAATCCATTCTTCTGTCACTCCTTCTATTGTTTTCACTAAGTTGCGTCCATTCATTCATCATAGCAGTCGCGGGATAATCAAACATAAGTGCATCAACAAAACTATAACAATCACTAATTCGCCCATTAGATATTCTTCTGGCCGGTGCTGTATTACCGCTTACTCCAGATTGATAAAAAGAGTAACCATAAAGAAGAATATCACCCGCGTTCACACAGTTTGTGATAATTTGATTATTATTCGCGTTGGCGGCTTCAACCCTGGCAATACCATACGCGGACTCAGTTCCTGAAATTTTTGATTTGTTCCAGCAATTCGTGATACTCGACTTATCATCGCTGATATAGCCAATGCCACAAGCATTTTTACCTTCAATACTCAGTCCACTACTACAACAGTTAGTGACCTTACTATTCATCAGATGACCGCAAATACCACCGGCATAAGTAACGGATTCATTCCCCTTGATAGATTCGAGTCCTCTTCCCCACGAACAATATGTGATACTACTATTTCGAGCTGCTCCGCAAATACCACCGACTGCGCCGGTCGTCACCATACCCTTATGGCTAATGTTACCGATTACGAACAAGTTCTTGATAGTGGCTCCGTTTATGGTCGAAAACAATCCTACGCCGGTTTTTCCGGATACATCTATATCTACATACACTACATGTCCTCCTCCATCAAATGTGCCGCTGAATACATTATTGTCATTCCCAATCATAGTTGTAATAACACTGTATTTGTTTTCGTGGGTATCCAAATTCTTCAAATCATTCGTCAGTCGGAAATATTTGCCACTGTAGTTGTTTCCGCCACTGACATTGTTAGCCAAAGTCTCCATATCGGCTGCTGAAGAAATGAGATAAGGGTGATAGTAAGAACCGGTGCCACCGCTGTAATTACCGTCAGGTCCGGTAAGATAAGTAAACTGCGCCGACACTGTGCTGCACGCAAACAGCATGGTTGCTATGGATATAATTATATTCTTCATAATGAAACTTTTATAATTCGGGGGCAAAGGTACGAAAAAAATAACAAAAACAAATTTTTCATAACTCATAACTCAGGGCAAACGCATCTTAATTTAACATGATTTAAATAATTTGATAAAATTGCGTTAAAGCGGTTGCCTCTCAAATAATCGTTGTCGGGTGGATTTAAACAATAAAAATCAGGGTGTTGCGTTTCAT
>BNTU01000202.1 GCA_025996835.1 Bacteroidia bacterium | reverse complement strand
GTACCTTTGCAGCCGTTTCGCGCAAAAAATTTATGTGAAACGGGGAAATAAGTGCCCTGAGAGAGGAAATGGCTCTTTTCTACGGGACGGATAATTTAATAAAATTGTAAAAAAATGAACAATTCGAGCCAGAAAATTAGAATTAAATTGAAGTCTTACGACTACAACCTGGTGGACAAGTCCGCCGAGAAAATCGTGAAGACTGTCAAAGGAACTGCGGACTTTGTCAGCGGACCTATTCCGTTGCCAACGCACAAACGTATTTTTACGGTGAACCGTGCCACGTTTGTGAACAAAAAAGCACGCGAGCAATTTGAGTTGTGCGCCTACAAACGCCTCATCGACATCTACACCTCCACCCCGAAGACGGTGGACGCGCTGATGAAATTGGATTTGCCGTCAGGCGTAGAAGTGGAAATTAAAGTATAAAAAATAAATAGTAATTTGAAATGCCAGGATTAATTGGAAAAAAAATCGGAATGACATCCGTTTTCAGTGTTGAGGGAAAAAATCTTCCATGCACTGTTATCGAAGTAGGTCCTTGTGTTGTTACTCAGGTGAAAACCGTTGATAAAGACGGTTACGAGGCTGTTCAATTAGGGTTTCAGGAAAAGAAGGAGAAGCACACCACTAAGCCTGAACTCGGACACTTCAAAAAAGCCGGAGCAAAGCCACAAAGACACTTGGTTGAGTTCAAGGGACAGGGAGAGTACAAGGCGGGTGACGTTATCACCGCCGCGTTTTTGGATGGTTCGGTTTACGTGGACGTAATCGGGACATCCAAAGGTAAAGGCTTTCAGGGAGTTGTGAAACGTCACGGTTTCGGCGGGGTGAACGATGCCACGCTGGGTCAGAGCGACCGCCAACGCCACCCGGGGTCTATCGGTGCCTGTTCGTATCCCGCCAAAGTGTTCAAAGGAACGCGCATGGGCGGTCAGATGGGCAATGAGCGTGTTACCACGCAAAACTTGGAAGTGATTAAAATTATACCCGAGCACAATTTGGTCTTGCTCAAAGGCTCTGTTCCGGGTGCAAAAGGTTCAATCGTAATAGTTCAAAAGTAATGGAAGTAGCAGTATATAACACTAAAGGGCACGATACCGGCAGAAAGGTAACCCTCAAAGATGGAGTATTTGGCATTGAACCCAACGACCACGTGATTTATCTGGATGTGAAACAGCATCTGGCTAATCGGCGTCAAGGCACGGCAAAAGCCAAAGAAAGAAGCGAGATTGCGGGGAGCACCCGCAAATTGGGTCGTCAAAAAGGCGGCGGTGGTGCACGCAGAGGGGATATTAACTCTCCGTTGTTGCACGGTGGCGCACGGGTTTTTGGACCGGTGCCGCGCGATTACAGTTTCAAGTTGAACAAAAAAGTGAAATCGTTGGCTCGCAAGTCGGCGTTGGCATACAAAGTGCGCGAATCGGCTTTGACGGTCATCGAAGATTTCACTTTCAACGCACCAAGCACCAAAGAATTTATCACATTAGTGAAAAATTTGAAGATGGACGGCAAGAAACTGCTCTTGGTGTCGGCTGAAACAAACGAGAACGTGTCTTTGTCGGCTCGCAATTTGCAACGGACATCGGTTATCAATGTTTCGGAACTCAACACGTATAAGGTGATGGATGCCGCTCAACTGATTTTGTCGGAGAGCGCAGTCGCAGCAATCAATAATTTTTAACAAAAGGAGGAACAAGAAATGGGAGTAATAATTAAACCTATCGTCACAGAAAAGCAGACCCAGATTACCGCAAAGAAGGCAAACAGGGTGGGTTTTCGCGTATCTCCGGATGCTAACAAATTGGAGATTAAGACGGCAGTCGAAGGGCTTTACGACGTGCATGTAGCAACCGTGAACACGATGAACTACGACGGCAAGCGCAAATCGCGCTACACCAAGTCGGGAGCCGTGAACGGCAAAGAATCCGCTTTCAAAAAGGCTATCATAACCCTGAAAGAAGGCGAAACAATTGACTTTTTTAGTAATATATAAAGGATAATGGGAATTAGAAAATTAAACCCCACAACACCGGGGCAAAGACACAAGATTATCGGTACATTTAGTGAAATCACTGCTTCTGTACCGGAAAAATCACTTGTTGTCGGCACAAGCAAATCCGGCGGTAGAAATGCCGAAGGACATCGCACGATGCGCAGCATTGGTGGCGGTCACAAGCGGAAATTCCGTTTGGTCGATTTCAAGCGAAACAAAGATGGTATTCCTGCAACAGTGAAAACGATTGAGTACGACCCGAACCGTTCGGCTCGCCTCGCGTTGCTGTTTTATGCCGATGGCGCGAAGACTTACATCATCGCTCCTAATGGCTTGGAAATCAATCAGACAGTGATTTCAGGGAAAGAGGCTGCGCCCGAAATAGGCAATGCGCTTCCCTTGGCAAGCATCCCGTTGGGTACGTTGGTTCACAACCTCGAACTGCGTCCGGGACAGGGTGCGAAGATGGTGCGTTCCGCCGGCGGATTCGCACAAGTAGTGTCACGCGAAGGCGATTACGCCATCATCAAGATGCCCTCGGGCGAGATGCGTAAAATCCTTGCGACTTGCAAAGCTACCATTGGCGTAGTGGGCAATTCAGACCACGCGTTGGAAAAATCGGGTAAGGCGGGTAGAAGCCGCTGGTTAGGTCGTCGCCCACGCACTCGTGGGGTCGTAATGAATCCTGTAGACCATCCGATGGGTGGTGGTGAAGGTCGTGCTTCCGGTGGTCATCCAAGGTCACGTAAGGGTATGTATTCTAAGGGCTTGAAAACGCGCGCTCCGAAGAAACATTCCTCGAAGTACATCATTGAAAGAAGAAAAAAATAACCTGATAAATTAGAAAAATTATGAGTCGTTCATTAAAAAAAGGTCCATATATC
>BNTU01000201.1 GCA_025996835.1 Bacteroidia bacterium | reverse complement strand
CCACGGATTTAGCCGGCAGCGTTACCGCAAGCGCACCTTTGGACAATTTCGCACCTTTGAAATCTTTTACCGCTACGGTATTCGGCTTATCAAACGTGTTGCAGGCAGTTATCCTTACTGATAATGAAAAAATGCTGCTCACACCCACCTATTGGGCTTTCTATCTCTACAAAGTGCATCAGGATGCTACCCTGTTGCCTATTTCATTTTCATGTAATAAATATGAATTGAACGGGAGAAAGATAGATGCCATCAGCGTATCGGCTTCCAAAGATGCAGCGGGAAAAATTCACATCACTTTGGTGAACATCGACCCTAACAAGGAACAAATCCTCGAAACCGAATTGTCGGGTGTAAAGGTCAAAAGCGTTAAGGGACAAGTGCTGACTTCCGCCAAACTCACTGACCACAACACGTTTGATAAGCCGAATACCGTAGCGGTAAAAGATTTCAAAGGTGCGAAATTGTCCAAAGGTGCGCTTGCGGTAACGCTGCCGGCTAAATCCGTGGTAATGCTTGAATTAGAATAAAGAAAATGTTTATAACAATGTCAAAAAAACAAATAATTTTAATCGTCCTGTTGTTTACGGGCTGTTTTTATCCGTCTTTTGCACAAAAAAAGGCAAAATTTCCCATTAGCGGTGCGGACAATACAACGCCGTCGCGTTCGGAATATTTTTCTTGGATAAACAATGAATGGGATGGCGGTAATGCGGAACAAACCCGTATCAATCTTGATTTTTTCCAATGGCTGCATGATACTTACGGGATGCAATTGGATATTTATGCTCTTGATGCAGGGAATATCGATGGTTTCAACAACTATTACGGAAGCATGAAATCCGAGCGATTTCTCAAACGCTACCCGAATGGTTTTGGAGCGTTGAGTCAACAGGCGGCGACCATGAACACACGTCTCGGTATGTGGGGTGGTCCCGACGGATTCGGAAACACGCCACAGGAAGCGGCAGAACGCACGGAACTGATCGTCAGCCTTTTCAGAGACCACAACTTTGCGCTATTCAAAATTGATGGTGCTTGCGGTGTCTTGCGCAAAGAAAAATGGGACGAATTTGACCAAATGATGACGAAGGCTCGACAATATGCACCGGATTTAGTTCTCCTCAATCACCGGCTTGACTTGGGACCGGGGATGAAACACACCACCACCTATCTGTTGGGCGGTGATGAAACGTATATCGACGTTCACATGACTAACGACATGACTGCGCCGCATCACCGCGCAAAAGCCCTGAGCCGGGAATTAACGCCCGACTTGACACGCTTGACGGAAGACCACGGCGTCTGTATCTCTTCCTGCATCGACTATTGGGAAGACGACCTCATTTTGCAGGCTTTCAATCGCAACCTGATTTTGGCACCGGAGATTTACGGAAATCCCTGGCTGCTGCGCGACGACGAATATTCGTATCTGGCTTTTATTTTCAACCTGCACAAACAGTATAACGATATATTAGTCAATGGAATAGTACTGCCGGAGAAGCAATACGGACCCAATGCCGTATCGCGCGGAGATGAATCGACACGGCTCATTACCTTGCGCAACCTCACTTGGGAACCGAAAAAATACATCATCCACCTTGACAAAGAAATCGGACTGACTGCCAAAGGCAAAGCGAAGGTACGGTTGTATCACCCGTATATCCATGACTTGGGCACACACTCGGTCGGCTCGAAAATCGAAGTGGAAGTGCTACCGTTCCGGTCGGCTTTGGTGAAAGTGACCACGAAGAAAGAAACGGACAAAGTGGCGTTGAGCGGCATCCCCTACCAGATTGTCAATGACAAAGTGGGAAATGTAACCGAGGTTAAATTGCTTGGAAAAGCGGGCGAAACTTATCAAGTGCGTTCAGAGTCGCCTGCAAAGACGTTTACAGTCACTTTCCCCGGCAATAAAATAGCAGGCGATTATCATCGAAAATTAGCTGTAATGCACGAATCGGCTATCCCCGATGACGCGGAAGCCCTGTATTATGCCACCTGTTTTGCGGCAGACAACAATGCGTTGGAAGTCCGTTCGCTCTACCGTTCCGGTCCAACGGCTATTCCACAGGTGCAGAAAGCCCGCGATGCTTTTTTCACCCAACCCGTTTTCAGGCGCAAGAGAGTCTGGGACAAAAACCTGTTCGATGGCGACCCCGAAACGGCGTTCGCTGTTAATATGGTAAACGGCGAGCAACGAATCAACGGTCAATCGGCTTTCATGCTTGATTTGGGAGAGAACATTCACTTGGATAAATTAGTCCTGCACGCGGGGAATACATCAGACACAGACAAAGCATCGGCTTTTATTTCCGCTGATTTTAAAACATGGAAAGAAATTTCTTATAGTTCCGATGCCGTTTTGGAAATCAATCTAAGCACTGAGGGAAGTTTCCGATATTTCCGTCTCGATGTGTCTCCCATGCGGCTGACGGAAGTGGAAGGATACCGCGGCGGAGTGAAAGTGGATAGAAGCAAATGGCGTGCCAACAATCTGTTCAGACCCTATTCCGGTGATTTGAAAACAAAGAAAGCATGGAAATCCGAATTTACGCTCGACCGCATCAACAAGGGCGCCTATTTGTGTGTCGCTTTGGATGGAACGCACGGCATAGAAGGTGCCTGGGTGGGATTCAAAATAGACGGTCAATATGTAGGCGCACCGGACAGAGCACCATCGTTCACTTCCAATGTGTGGGAATATTCGGTAAAGAAAAGCGACAAAAACTACACCTATTATCTTCCCCTGACCGAAGATATGGCAGGTAAAAAGATAGAGGCTTATGTGCTCGGATTCAACGAAGAAGTCGCCGTCACACCCGGCGTATGGATAACGGCATATCCGATACCGGCAATTTCGGCAGAATGTGCATCTACTTTCACTACTGCGTCA
>BNTU01000200.1 GCA_025996835.1 Bacteroidia bacterium | reverse complement strand
CGTTTTCGTTGAGAACGATGCTTGTCGTGTTGGCTCCGGTGCCGCCTGTGAACAGCGTGACAGACTTTTGCGATGCGCCTTGGAACCAAAATTCCAGCAGGTAGCTGTCTGACGAGCCGAGTACCAAATCATTGGACGGGATGCTCAGCCCATCGGTTGTACCTTTGAACGAGGCCGCAAAGTTGGGTATCTCAAGCTCATTGCCCCACTGGTCTTTTTGCGTGACAATGGCGCGTACCGTAATATGAGTAGTGTCTTCCCGGTTGTAATCGGCGAACATGCCCCTGTCGATGTCTTCGGTGAACAGCACCGAAATCTCGTCTTTCGGGGTCAGGATGCCGTCTACCGGGGTTGCGCTGCCCAGCATTTGCGGATCAGTCGCATCCACTATGCCTCGGATGGCTTTGGAGTAGGAGTCGGATACAGACGCTCCGCCTGGCGTTTCGCGGACGTAGTGGGCACGCAGTTCGTAGGTGCCGTCCATCTCCGGTCGTCTCCATTCGTAAGTGATGACACCGCCGTCGTTTTCATTGATAAGTTGGTATGCGTGACCGGAGGCTTCCGCCAGTTCCTGACGCTCCTGCGGGTAAAAATACTTCTCCGACGTGGCATTGCTCCAATCCGAATTTGCGTTGCGCGATTGCAGTTCGATATAGCCGAAGTTCGGCGTGTTCGGGTTGAAATCCGTAATCTGCACGGGGAGTGTGGCTGCTGTGCCGTTGAGAACCCAGTTGTCGCCTTTCGGCGTGCTGATGCGCACTTCGCTGTCTTCCATCTGGAACGATGCCGACAGGATGACGTCATCCGATGCCGTGCCGTCGCATTCCGAAGCCAGTACCAGACGTATGTCGTGGCGGCAAGTGTCGCCTGCGCCCCGCTCGATGGTTACTGTCTTGTAGAGGACTGTGCCGAAGGGTACGGTGAATTTGCGACCTTCTACCAGCGGTTCGCCGTCCATTTTGACCACTGCGCCGTTAGGGTTGCTTGACTCGTCCACGCTCAGGACGAAATAGCCCTGTTCGCGGGTTTCCGATTCGCTCGTCAGATGCAGTGTGAACACGCCTGCGCCGTCTGTCGGGATGTCAGTGCGGTAGGCATTTTCTACTTCCAATTTTGGTTTTTCTATTTTCATCGTTGCCGGATGGAGTGTATACTCGTCCGGTGCGTAGAACTTCGTTTTTAGTTCGCCTTCATACGGGCAACTCGTGCGACCGCCGCGCAGGCGGAACATATACGTTCCTGACAGCGGGTCGATGCCGTAATCTACGGTCAACTCGTCTGTGTTGCCTGTCTCTGCCAGTACGAAGCCAACTGCATAGCTCTGCGTGGCGTCGTCTGATGAGCCTTCCGATGAGTTGTCGTTCGTGCCTGTTTCCTGGTCTGATTCTACGCCTGTGCCGTCGGCGGCGCGCTGTGCGCTGCGTGTGCCATAGATAGTTGCTGTTGTAACCACACCACCAAAAGGACCGCCTGAGCCTGACTCGTCTGCCGTGCCATATTCGCGGGCATACTGTTTGCTTTTGCCGCCGCTGGCGCCGTCAAAGGCATTGCCGGTGCTTGCGCCGCCGCTTGCGTCGGCAAAGGCATCTAATACGTCTTTCGCTTTCGCTTCTTGTGCTGCGCCGCCGGGGATGTCCGGGGTGCCGTCGCCGTCGATGTCGTATTTATCGTTTACGTCTGTATCTGCATCAGCGGGACAATCAAATACGGCACCGCCGGATGCTCCGTCAAAGGCTTCGGCACCGCGTAAGGAAACGTTCTTCTTCTTCTTCGGTGTGGGGCATTGTGTGTGTACTTTTTTCCCCGACGCGTTAAAGTAGTAGCCGAGGGGGGGCTCCTTCTCTTTCCCTCCTTTATCTTTCTTCTCTTTTTTCCCCTTTTTTATGTTGTCGCCCGCAGGATTTCGCTTGCCGTTGCTGCCGCCACCGCCGGACGAACTGCTGCTGGACGAACCGCCGCCGCCGCCGCCGCCGGGGTCGTAGAACTTGACGTCCTCGCCGACGTGTTCTTTGTGTCTTTCTTTGACTTCGGGGGGAACATCATCAGACGAAACTCTTTCACCGTCTTTATTATACCAACCCATTGGGGTATGGTAAAAACCTGTCTCATCCACGTCCATATCATATCTACATCCGTCGTCGTCCAGGAAATATATATGTCTTTTTCCTTTCTCCTTTACGCTTTTTTTCTTTTTTTTGCCTTTGCCTAATTTTCCCTTTGACTTATCCACTTTTTTCTCTGCTTTTTTCTCTTTTTTCTTTGCTTTTCTTTCCTTGTCTTTTTTTATCAACTTTTTTATCGTCTCTTTCGCCTTCTCTATTGCTTTTCCCTCTTTTTCTTTGGCTTTCTTTTTTGTGTTTTTTGCTTTTTCCCACGCCTTGTGTGCGTCTATGACTTCTTGCGGAATCATAAAATTACTACCTGGGCCTGTTTCACCGGTCACGCCAGTTTTTTCGTCCCTACTATACCAACATTCTCCAGCACCTTTGTCTTCTCTGGTGTATTCTACACCGTCGTCAGTCTTATATTTAAACACTCCCTCATTCTCGGCTTCGGCGGCATCGCGTACTTTGTTGTGGTCGGCTATCGCGTCAGTGGCTTTCTCGGCGGCGGCGTGGTAGGCGTCCTTGGCGGCGTCCTTGGCGTCGACGGCGGCGTCGTAGGCGGCGTCGGCGGCGATGTAGGCGTCGCGGGCGGCGGCGTAGGCGGCGGCGGGGCCGGTGGCGGCGGCGGCGGCTCTGGCGGCGGCGTCGACGAGGTCGTTTCTTTTAACTCTGACATCCTCTACGGCATCATTGTATTTGTCTTCTTTTTCTCTTAACTCGGCCACAGCTCTGGTGGCTTTCTCCTCGGCGTCGGCGACACCGGCTTTCTCTTTTGTTTTTTCCTTTCCTTTAGCCCCTTTA
>BNTU01000199.1 GCA_025996835.1 Bacteroidia bacterium | reverse complement strand
CCTCGTCCCTTGTGCTGTTTTGAATATCAATACGCACATACCTTGCACGCCCTTGCGTGTCTTTTTCATACGTTACACCTGTCATTGCTTCCATCTTTTTTGTATATTTTAAATATTTGTAACCGGCGGCAAAGGTAAGCAAAAAAAAGCATACCTTTGCACAAAATAACAAAAAAAGCGTCATCGCAAATTCAACTTCAAAGTGCGACATTAATGGTACGGCTTCTATCGGCAAGAATGGAATGTTTTTGTCGTGCGGCATATCACCAACAACCATGTAGCCGCGCAATATTTTGTGTGGTGAACAGAAAACGCACAAGCAGGAAAGTATCATCTAAATCTTCCGAATTTAACGCCTTTCGGCGTAACAGGCAGGAGCAAAATTGTAGCATATTGCTCTATTTTGATGTGGTTACCCCGACAATGATTTGCGTAATTGAAATTAATGTTGTAATTTTGCGACATTAAAGGCAAAAAATGGGTATAATGCACGAAAAAAGCAACATTAAATTTAATTATTCGATGAGCAATGATGCCATTCTCAAATTGTTTGGAGCACAAATCAGACAAATGAGATTGAACAGAAATCTTACTCAGAGCGACTTGAGCGAACAGGCAGGATTGTCTCGCAACACCATTATTGAGTTGGAAAACGGTGGTTCGGGCACGATGAATTCCTTGGTTCAGGTTCTCAGGACGTTGGAGAAAATCGAAATTCTCAACCATTTCATCACCGAAGCTCCGGTAAGCCCGTTGCAGATTGCCAAATTGCACGGCAAAACCCGCCAACGGGCTTCGAGTAATCGGCAAATAAAGGAAGATAAGGAGGAGTCGGAATGGTAAATTATGCATACGTCAAACTTTGGGAGGAGTTGGTCGGGATTGTTTCGTGGGATGCCGTCCGCGAGGTCGCTAATTTTGAGTACAACCCCAAATTTGTTGCCAAAGGACTCGAACTATCCCCACTGAAAATGCCCCTGCAAGTGGGACAAGTCTATTCTTTTCCCGAATTAAATCAAGAAACGTACAAAGGATTGCCCGGAATGTTGGCGGATTCGCTACCGGATAAATTCGGAAACACATTGATAAATAGATGGTTAGCCGAACAAGGGCGCGATGCCGATTCCTACAATCCCATCGAACGACTGCTCTATCAAGGGAAGCGTAGCATGGGGGCGTTGGAATTTGAACCCGCCGAAAAAATTACGCAAGACACGTCCACAAAAATCGAATTAGAGGGGTTGATTCAGGCGGCTTGTCATGCGTTGGCGGACAAAGAACAACAAAGTGCCGATTTAAAAACAGCGGAAAGTTTGTCGCAAATCATCAAAGTGGGTACGTCTGCCGGAGGGGCGCGAGCCAAAGCTGTGATTGCCTACAATGAAGCGACCGGCGAAATACGGTCGGGACAGGTGAATGCTCCGGACGGCTTTTCGCATTGGTTGCTCAAATTAGACGGCGTGAGCGACTCCGAATTGGACAACACACAACATTTCGGACGCATCGAATACGCTTATTATCAGATGGCAATCGCTTGTGGCATCGAAATGAGCGAATCCCGCCTGTTGCAAGAAAATGACCGGTATCATTTTATGACACGCCGGTTTGACCGTGTTGGAAATCGTGAAAAAATCCATGCACAAACCCTTTGCGGATTGGCACATTTTGATTTCAATAGTCCGGGTGCCTATTCGTACGAACAATTATTTCAAATGATGCGAACTTTGCGACTGCCCTACAGCGCAGCCGAGCAAGTCTTCCGCCGAATGGTGTTCAATGTGGCAGCTCGAAATCAGGACGACCACACCAAAAATTTCTCTTTTTTGATGGACGAAAGCGGAAAATGGCGTTTGGCACCCGCCTATGATATGGCGTATTCCTACAATCCAACCGGAAAATACACCTCACTGCATCAGATGGCTATCAACGGCAAACGCGACGGTTTTACGAAAGCTGATTTGCTGCAAGTGGCAAAATCCATGAACATCAAAAAGGTGAATGAGATAATCGAGGAGGTCGTTCACGCGGTGTCGCAATGGGGCAAATTTGCCAAGGAGGCAGAAATTCCGCAACGGCAGAGCGCAATGATTGAACACACCTTGCGGCGATTTTAGAATTGTTTTTTCTCACCCCACCAACTCAATCACTTCCAAATTTTTAATCTCCGCACCGGCAATCACAAACCGCACCACCGTGCGCACGGTGTGGAAGCCGTATTTGCCGGCAGCTCCCGGATTTATGTGCAGCAGTTGCAGACGCTTGTCGTATTGGACTTTCAGGATGTGCGAATGTCCGCAGACAAATAATTTGGGGGGATTGGCGTACAGTTCTTGGCGGATTTCCGGCGCATATTTTCCCGGATAGCCTCCTATATGTGTCAATAAGACAGGCACTTGCTCCACTTCAAAGCGCAATGTTTGCGGACAAATAGCGCGGAGTGCAGGATTGTCGATGTTTCCGTAAACGGCGCGTGTCGGCTTAATCGCCGCCAAACGATTTAACACTTCTTCGCTACCGATGTCGCCCGCGTGCCAAATTTCGTCACAGTCGGCGAAATATTTAGCGAATTTGTCGTCCCAGTGCGAGTGTGTGTCGGAAAGTAAACCTATTTTTGTCATAACAATAATCAGCTACATATTAATTCGCATTAGTTCGCAAAGGTACGACTTTTTAACATCAACTAATCATAAACCACCCCATCTGCTTCTCCTTATTCAGGCGGACAAGTTGGCGGGCGAGCAGGGCGTTTTGCGGCTGTTCAAGTAGTGGGTCGGCATCCAGAATGTTGCGGGCGAAGTCGCGGGCGGTGGTCAGGATTTGCCCGTCGTGGGCGAGATTGGCTATTTTGAGGTTGAAGGCGATGCCGCTTTGTTGGGTGCCGTCGATGTCGCCGGGTCCGCGCAGTTTGAGGTCTTCTTCGGCTATGCGGAAGCCGTCGTTGGTTTCGGTCATGATGGCGAGGCGTTTGCGGGTGTTTTCGGACAATTCGTATTTTGTGACGAGGA
>BNTU01000198.1 GCA_025996835.1 Bacteroidia bacterium | reverse complement strand
CGGCAACATCCTACACCATCACCTATCATGCCGACGGTGGAGCAGGCGCAACCGATGGCACTTACACCATAGAGAGCACCGCCATCACGCTACCCGCCACACTCACAAAAACAGGCTACACCTTTGCAGGCTGGTATGACAATGCAGGGCTAACGGGCACTGCGGTTACGACCATCCCAACCAACAGCACAGGCAACAAAGAGTTCTGGGCAAAGTGGACGGCAATATCCTACACCATCACCTACCATGCCGACGGTGGTACAGGTGCAACCGATGACACTTACACCATAGCGAGTGCCGCCATCACGCTACCCGCCACACCAGAAAAAACAGGCTACACCTTTGGCGGCTGGTATGACAATGTAGGGCTAACAGGCACTGCGATTACGACCATCCCAACTAACAGCACCGGTAACAAAGAGTTCTGGGCAAAGTGGACAACGGCAGGTGGCAACACCGTAGAAACAGTGGCTCCCGATAAACTGCAAATTTATCCCAACCCAACAGCAGACGTGGTCAATATCATCAACGCCACCGGCGCAGAGGTAAAGGTATATAACCACATCGGGATATTGCAACACCGCACCAATGAAAGCCGCATAGATTTGTCAGCATATCCTAACGGCATTTATCTGCTGAAAATAGGAAGGCAAACATTGAAAGTAGTGAAAAAGTAGAGTGTAGTTAGTAGAGTATAGTTATTAGAGTTTAGAGTATAGTTGTTCTACTATACTCTAAACTCTAATAACTAAACACTAAATGAAGGTTGCCCTGAATGACTACGGCTAAAACAATTTATTAGTCATATTGTCTTGACGTTCAACGAGTTTGTCGCCGGATTATGCCGTAATGAAAACTTGAAATACATGCCGCAAAGGTACGACCTAACTTCCTGATACACAATACCCCCCCCTGTGTACTACAAATGAAAAAATCATTCATTTTATTCAACCCAAAGATTTTCGCTGTTTTTTTTGCGAAGTATTACACCGCCGTACCTTTTCGAGGAACAAATAATTTATCCATATTCACACGTTCAAGTTTGAGCAACTCAATTTTCCGCTGAATACCGCCGCCAAAACCCGTTAAACTGCCGCTTGTTCCGACTACGCGGTGACAAGGCACAACGATGGAAACAGGATTATGCCCGACTGCACCGCCAACTGCCTGCGCCGAAATCCTGGCTACACCACGTTCCTGCGCAATTTTCGCGGCAATTTCGCCGTAAGTCGTTAACTGACCATAAGGAATATGTTGAAGAATTTCCCACACTGCCATTCTAAATTCCGAACCATACATCTTAACCGGCAATGCAAAACTCGGCTCGCTGCCGCCGAAATAGCAATCGAGCCACTCTTTTGCTTTTTCAAAAACAGGAAGTTGTTTGTCCTCCGTTTTTGGGGATAGCGTATATCCAAAATACTTTTGCCCGTCAAACCACACTCCTGTCAGGGATTCGCCATCGCTTGCCAATGTAATCCCGCCGAGCGGAGAGGCATATTTGCTTGTAAATTGCATCATTCCATTTATTTTTGTCCCTTTTTCAGGGTAGTTGTTATTCTTCCTTCTATTATTTTGCAAAGGTACAATTTATTTTTTGTTTTTGTAACCAAACTAACATTATCAGGGCAATTTTAAGGTTGCCCTGATCACCGACAAGTATTATCGGAAAAAGTCAACAATTATTGTGGCTCATACACCATTGTAACTTATATTCGTAAAAATGTGAGCATTTCATTCGTAAAAATGTAAGTATTTCATTCTTAAAAATATAAATATTTCATTCTTAAAAATATAAACATTTCATTCTTAAAAATGTAAACATTTCATTCTTAAAAATATAAGCATTTCATTCTTAAAAATGTGAGATTATTACTTATCGTTCTCATGCACAGAGAGTTGCCAATGGTACAACGCATACGCCGCTTTCGTGCTTTGAGGCGAAGCCGGAGCCTGTTATTACTGCCAGTGCTTTGGGCTTGCCAACTCTTCTTGTGTTCACATTTTCCAGAAATTTCAAGAGCGATTGAATTCCGTCTTCTGCTGCACCGAAGCCTAATTTTATTTCAAATGCTGCCCACGAGCCGTCAGGCATCTCCAAAATGGCATCTACCTCGCGACCGGACGAATCCCGATAGTGAAACAACTTTGCCCCCATGGTCTGCGCGTAAATTCGGAGGTCGCGGATGGCGAGCGACTCAAAAACGAACCCCAGATATTCAAAATCCTGCTGCAACCGCGCACCATTTATTCCCAAGGCGGCAATCGCGATGGAAGGGTCAACAAAATGCCGCTTTCTACTTTTCCGAAGTGTTGCAGAAGAGCGTATATGCGTGTTCCATGCCGGCAAGTCCTCAATAATCATCAACCGCTCCAACGCATCAATATAATCGCGCACCGTGTCGTAGGCAAGTGCTGTGTCGTCCAGACCGGCATCTGTGGCAATGGTTTCAATTTTGACCTCATTTGCAATATTGCGTGCGATGGACGACATCAATCGCCGCACCTTTATGGGGTCGCGCTTCATATTGCTCACTCGGCTGATGTCAACCTCTGTGATAAGTTCCAGCATATCAAGCACAGAAAGCCGTGCATCCTCGATGTCAAGGTCTTGTATGCCGGGCCAACCGCCTCGTATCAGGTTATCCACAATTTGCGTTATGTTTGCCTCGTGGAACGTTGAGCCTATCTTTTCGCCGGCAAGCAATGCTTTAAGGCTCACTTCGCCGGATGATTTTCCACTTTCAAAGAGCGACATCGGGCGCATTTGCAACACCGAAAACCTGCCAACACCCGAATGCAGTTTAGCCTCATCGGTGGGCGTTGCGGAACCCGTCAGGATGAATTGTCCTTTCTGTCTGCGATTATCCACCTCGTGCCGCACATAATTCCAAAGGTCGGGCTGCTCTTGCCATTCATCCAGCAAATGTGGCGTCGCGCCGGCAAGCAGCAATTTGGGGTCAAGAGCCATTATATTCTTTGTATTGGGGCTTGCATCTATAACAG
>BNTU01000197.1 GCA_025996835.1 Bacteroidia bacterium | reverse complement strand
CTACCCCCAAGATTGAGGACTTACCGATGGCAAATTGACCTGAATAATCGTCCACCTTCAACCTGTCGTCGGTGCTGAAAGACTCTGTCAGGTTTATCTCCACGGCATTGACCTTGCCATAGACGGTATTCACAGCCTGCCCGACAAACAAATCGCCCGCATCGCCCACAAACACATCGGCACCGGCACCAAAAAGGGCAGGGTTGGCCATCGTGGAAAAGCTCTGAGTGAATCTGTAGGTCGTTTGCGTAGAGCCATTGCCCATCGACGTCCACGTGCTCTCTATTCCTTCGCCAAGCGTTGCCAGGACGGAGGAAGAAGTGGCTATGGGACCCAGTGCCATCATCGTAGAA
The DNA here is from genome assembly GCA_025996835.1 of Bacteroidia bacterium. GTDB lineage: Bacteria > Bacteroidota > Bacteroidia > Bacteroidales > Azobacteroidaceae > Azobacteroides. Next base: position 2,661 of record BNTU01000197.1, on the reverse strand, counting down.
TAGCCAAGCGAGCCTGCCAGTTTAGTGGTAAGGAATGTGCCTTCTGTCCACGAATCAAACTCTGTGTGCACAAGCGTTGTACCCGCATTGATATAGGCATAACTGCCGGTGCCGGGAGGGTCGTGCAGCACAAAATCCACCTTTGGGGGTGCAGCCGTCCGAAAATCGGTGCCGGTGGTCGTTCCACCCAACACGTAGGCTGTCAAACCCTCTTTGCCAAAGGTGTTGGAATAGTAGGATATGCCGTCAACAGAGAGCACCGTGCTCATCTGCTGTAGACCGGTAGTCTGATTAGGTGTCCCGCACACAAAACTGTAACTGTAAGGTCCGCTGCCATCCAAGGTTGCTGTAACAGGCGTGTTCCCGCCAAAGGCTATGCCGGAGGTAATCGAAACCTCCCCTGCCACAGGTGCCACATCCACAATACCAAGGAACGGATTGTAATACCATCCAAGCGCATCAAGCACAAACGTATAAGACTTTCCCTGCATAAACACAGGTTTACCAAAAGAGTAAAAACCTTCTTCTCCCGGCTGCAAGTCCAAATTAACCAGCGCAATCGTTGTATCGCCCAAAACATAGTCGGCTTCTCCAAAATAATTCAAAAATTCGCCGTCGGCATCTATCTGTGTTATCGTAAACAACGGCTCTGACTGATACCTGTATCCCCATTCGTGATGAAAACGGGTGGTGTCGGTGTATGCCCCCATAGTGAGAACACTTTTTTTCATCTCGCCGGCATCGGCAACGGGAGCATTGCGCAGGTCAAGCATTTCATTCTTATTATAGACCGTGCCATAAATCCCTGCCGAAACAGGTTGGATGGTATATTGCTCAGGATATACCCATGCCACATATTCGCCGCTCTCGGGGTTGACACGAATCGTGACGTCGTTGCCCGAAAAGGTCATTCTCGTCTCGTCCTGCACGTCTTCGTCTTCGGCTTCGGCTTCTTCTTCATCTTCTCCCATTCCATCCACCTCCGCTTCGCTTACTCCGTCTGTGGCGTGGTTGACAATAAAAGTAGATGCGCCGGCGGCTTCATCCCGCAACCTGTACTGCGACTTAGCCGCCCTGAGCACCAACGAATCCGCCCCAATATTATTGATGCGCAAGCCAAAACCCGAAGGCAGCCCGGCTTCCCGCGCTCCCCCCGCAATATGCCCAATCAACTTCACCCGCGTCAGGTCCTGAAAATTCACTCCGGAGCGATTAGCCTGATAATCAAGATTTTGACCGGTAATCTGCGACAGGGCTTTGCCATCATTGACAAACCAATGCCCTACCTTCTCCACCTTAAACTCGTGGACGCCAACAGGCACTTCCAGGGCGTAGGTGCCGTCCGCAGCAGACTTTATCGGCTGCCCGTCAGACAAACACCGGTTGCCGTCTATCATAAACGTGCAACCCTCCACCGGGTAATTGCCGCCCTCATACATTACGCGACCTGATACCTTGAATGATGATTTATCTTCAAAATCAGCCCCATTATAAATGTGTTTGGAGGCACTGAAAAAGAACGCATGGGTGCTCGGCGTGAACAAATGCGCACTCGAGCCTTCGCCCAAACTCGGCGTCAGCGTAAAGGAACTGCCATCGCCCGTGTAGGGTATCGTGTTGATGATATAGGAGCCTGTCGCATCGGTGATGGCTTTGTTTGCCAACTGTGCCCGACTTGGGGCATCCGAGGTATGAAAATCGTGTTTGGCATTGTCTGCGGTGCGGACTGAGCCGTGATTTTCGTTGAACGAGGTGCCGGTGGCGGTTGCCGAGGCATCATACACCTCATCATCGCTCCATTCGTCGAAGCGGTAATAGACCATCAAATCTGCCTCTTTGCCCGCTATAAACCGGTCGTAATCCTGTTTGATTTTGGTGCCCGACAATGCTTTTTTCCAGATGCGTACTTCGTCCATGATGCCGGTAAATCCGGTTGCAGAAGCGGTGCTTCTGCCCAAATAGATGGTGTCCACAGTCTCGGCGGCGGCGGCAACAGTGGCGGTGGCGGCTGCCACCGAATCTCCATTGAGATACAACAAGGCGGTATTGTTCGCAAACGTTACCGTAACATGCGTATATTGATTTGCCTGCAGCTGTGCCGTTTCGGGCAGGTTCAGCAGCAAGTCGGTGGTGCCGACAGTGAGCGTGAAACTCGTAGAACCGTTGGCTCGCACGGCATAACGTCCGGGGCTATCGAACAGAGAGGCAGCATTTTGCGTGCTGTACGGCTTCACCCATGCCTGAAACGTGAATGCGGTGGGCGACAAAGTGCTCGCCTTACAAGGCGTTTGGATATAATTGCGGACGTCGCTACTGAACTCAAACGCCTTGTTAGGTGCTTCCGAAGTGCTCTCAGCACTCACCGTGGCTCCTGCAACAGAGGTGGAACCACCCCGAAAGGCTATCTGCCCGAGGACTGTTCCGTAAGGCTGCTTATAGCCCGTGGAATGTATCTCGCTGTGTTCCACGATGTCGCCGAAACAGTCTGTCACGCCCACCACTTTATAGTCGTAGTAGATGCCCTGAACGGCAATTTTGTCTTCATACATATAGGTCGTGACACTGCTTGAGGGCACTTCGGCGATAAACTCCGGCTGCGCTCCGGCAAGGTCTTTAACCGTGCGCGACAGGCGGAAACTTTGAAAGCGGTGCCCCGGCGTC
>BNTU01000196.1 GCA_025996835.1 Bacteroidia bacterium | reverse complement strand
GGTGGGAAGCGGTCAAAGGCGATGTGACGATGGTGGTCATCTCCGAAGGTATCACCACGCTCGGCGACAATGCCTTTAACGGCTTATCCGCCTGCACCTCCGTTGCCATCCCAAGCACCGTAACGCGCATTGGAATAGGTACATTTAAGGATTGCAGCAATCTGTACGAACTGGCTATCCCGAGCAGTGTGTCAAACATTGAAAGGGAAGCGTTTATAGGGTGCGACAAACTGAGATTGGTCTATAATTACGCGCAAACGCCACAAAATATCGACGGTCGCAATGTCTTTGACCTCGCTACAATCCGCCATGCCACCCTTAACGTTGGCGTTGGAAGAAAAACCGTCTACGATGCAGCTCCGGTGTGGCAGGAGTTTGGTCGTGCTACAAATAGTAATAGTCTTATTACGGGTGGCTATTGTTTGGTCAAATTTGAACCCAACAACGGCGATTACATTCCGTCACAAATGCCATTGGTGGGCACTGCTGTTACATCGCCGCCCACCCCGGAACTCTTTGAGTCAGCCTTTGAGGGCTGGTATGTGGACCAAGGCTACACCACGAAGTGGGATTTTGCGCGCGACAGGGTATCAAGCAGCATCACGCTTTATGCCAAGTGGACAGAATATGTGACGGTAACGTTTGATGCACGCGGAGGAAGCCTGGAAGGAGCGGATGAAATCCGCCTCAAAAAAGGCGAGAGAGTAACGAAGCCGAGCATCAATCCGTCCCGCACGAACTTCAACTTTAAAGGCTGGTATAAGGACGCCGGGTGCACACAGGAATGGATTTTTACAGAAGACAGGGTAACAGCCGACCGCGTGCTTTATGCCAGGTGGCAAACTACCGCGTCAACCCCTGTCTTTCCGGCAGGCATTCCCAATTCGCGGCACACCACCGTCCTGCAAGTATATCCCAACCCCACCCGGGGCGAACTCAACATAGTCAACGCCAAAGGTGCGGAAATAAGGGTCTATAACACTGCCGGCGTATTGCAGCAGCGCGCCCAAGGCAGTAGTAGCATCAACCTGACAGGCTTCCCCAATGGTCTATATATCCTGCGAATAGGCGAACAGAGCGTGAAAGTAGTGAAGAAATAATAGTTATAGAAGAAACAAAATGAAAAAAAATATGAAAAAAACATTTTTACTCACAGCACTCGCATGGATTGCGTGCAGCACAGTGCTGGCGCAGACACCAGAACCATTATTCGGCGGCGGTTCGGGCACGAGAACCGAGCCATATCTCATCACCTCCAATGCAGATTGGGAACAGTTGGCGGATATTGTCAACAACGGGTATAATTTTTACGGCGACTATTTTGTGTTAACAACAGATTTGACGGGTATTACAACTATCATAGGTAATAATTCCAACCCTTTTCGAGGTAACTTTGATGGTTGGGGACATGAAGTGGAAGTGAATATAGTATCTACAATCTATGGTACCGGTGTGTTTGGTCATGTTCAGGGCGACACCATCAAAAATTTAGGTGTAAGAGGCTCTATAAAAAATACGGATAGTAGGTCAGTAGGCTTTATTGGTGTAATGAATACGGGCTACATCGAAAATTGTTACAACCTTGCTGATCTTGAAACTACAGGTAATTCTACTAATGCTTATGCTAATGGCATTACGCAATTGATAAACTCAACTCAAGTCCGGAATTGCTACAGTGCAGGTAAAATAAGAGGTGACTTTCAAGCTTATGGCATAGGTCATACTGTTTCCGGTGTGAATTCTATTTCAAATAGTTTTGCGGCTTATGACACGATAAAAGGTCCTAGTTTGAATAGAATAACGAATGCGGCAAGTGATACAGAAGGACTTGTTATAGAAGATTGTTATGCTAACCAAGATATGAGACTTAATGATACGCTGCCAACGGTGGATAAAGGTCGGACATTACCCAATGGAGAAGATGCAACACTTGCTAATTTTCAATCGCAAACATGGATTGAAACGCACTTGGCTTGGGATTTCACGACCGTTTGGGCTATGCCCGCTGATGCTAACGGTCCTTCCAAGGGGCTTCCGATATTCAGAAAAACCTACTGTAATACAGCCCAAACCGGCTTTACTAAAAATGATTGTGGCGCAGGCAAGACCGGTTTACCGGTAAATTATACTGTTCCTGCGGGTAAGTACACGTCTAATATTAGCACAGCAGATGCTAACCTTCTTGCGCGGGCAGCAGGTCAAACGTATGCTAATGCTAATGGAACGTGTTCTGATGATGAGAGCGATGCTGATGCTGACAGTGATGCTGATGCTGATGCCGACAGTGATGATGATGCTGACAGTGATGCTGATGCTGATGCCGACAGTGATGCTGATGCTGATGCCGACAGTGATGCTGATGCTGATGCCGACAGTGATGCTGATGCTGATGCTGATGCCGACAGTGATGCTGATGCTGACAGTGATGCCGACTATATCACAATCACCTTTTTCAGCAACGATGGGAGTGACCCGCCCGATGCCCAACGCTCGCAGACAAAACGAGTCGGGAGAAAGGTAGCCTTAGACTGGAATGTCTTTTACGGAGCGGTAGGCGCACGCTTTATTGGTTGGGCAGTTGGACACCCGAGCCGACCGGTGGAGTATCGTGACCATGACACGATAGCAGTGGATGAAGACATTAATTTATATGCGAAGTGGCTTTTTCCGGTAGTGAGCCTGACGAATAAAACGTCCAAGAGTGTCACACTCGCCATCAGCAACGATGTTGAAACGAAGCTGTTGGAAGTAACCCTCACGCCCACCAATGCCACCATCCCCACCATCCGGTGGAGCAGTGCCAACACAGACATCGCAACAGTAGATGCCGACGGTTTGGTAACGCCAAAGAAGGCAGGCAAAACCATCGTTACGGCTGTTGCAACAGACGAAACCAATGGCAGAAAGAAGGTAGAATTTGAAGTCAGGGTGGTGCAACGGTGGAGACTCACCAACACCGTATACGCCGATTTGGATGAGTATGACATCCTGACCGTCACCGGTTCGGGAGCGATGCCGAGTTGGGCGTCCCCGG
>BNTU01000195.1 GCA_025996835.1 Bacteroidia bacterium | reverse complement strand
GCAGGAATGAGCCGTCGCGCAACCACCATGAAGACAATTGTGTATTGTTCTCTATCGGCTCCGTTGACAAACGGGGCCAGAACGCATGTACGTCCGGATTCAACTCTGTCCACGCACCACGTGTTACCATGGCTAAGGCATTACGCCTGTCTTGAAAAGGGGCTATACCGTGGCTATCAATTATGCCATCATCATCCGAATCGTAATCACCTCGTGGGTCGATAAAGAAGGAAACCCTTGCATTCCCCTGGAAGAAGAACGAGATGTCGAAATTCTTATAACCGGAGGACAATCCGAAACCGTACTGTATTTCGGGCGTTGTGGGGAAACCCATGGCGACCTGGTCATTCGAATTGATAATACCATCGCCGTTGACGTCCAAATACTTGATGTCACCGGCTTCGGCTTTACTGTTATTGAAGATTTGCTCCGGAGAGATAGCGACTTCGTAATCGTCCACAAAAAGACGCTCAGCCACCAAGCCCCACTGCTGTCCTGCACTGTGCCCTTTCCTGTAACGGTATTCATCCTTATAAGCAGGCTCGTCATATTCCACATATTTGTTGGTGGAATAGGTCAGATTGACACGTCCGGTCATCCAAAAATCCTTGTTGAAAAACTGCTGATAATCTAAGGAAGCATCTATACCTTTCGCTTCCAGCTCACCGATATTTCCAAATACTTTGGCTTCCAAACCTCCCGAATTGGGGAAATTGGTGCGCGGCATATAAATATTGCGTCTGTTATCTTTGAAAAAGTCCACATTCAATTTCAACGGCGCATTCCTTAACAATCCCAACTCCACCCCGATATTGTATTTTTCGGACACTTCCCATCCAATGTTCGCGTTGGCATATCTACTTATGGTATATCCGTTGTAACTGTTTTCCATATTATCACCAAATCTAAATCCCGCTCCTCCTCGGTTAATCTCCGAAAGGAAGTGGAAACGCTCTGCTCGACCCGCAATGGCGTCGTTGCCTACTAATCCCCATGTGAATTTGAATTTCAGAAGGTCAACAGCACTTTTGACGGGTTCCCAGAAATTTTCGTTGGAAACCAACCAGCCTGCGCCTATAGAGGGGAAGAAACCGAATTGCTTTGCACCGGTGAATTTTTCGGAGCCATTGTAGCCGTAGCCAAATTCAACGAAATAACGGTCGTCAAAGTCGTAAGTCAAACGTCCCGAATTGCCAACGTTTCGTTCCGGCAAAGATTCAAAGATGTCGCCACCCTTGCTGGAGAACAGATTTTCCTGTACCATCATCACCGTCATGGCACCAAAGGAATGGTTGCCGAATTGACGGTTCCAGTTCAAACGCCCTTCAAAATAGTACCTCGTGGAAGTATTGCGGTCACCAATCACCTCTCCCAAGGTATTGCTTCCGGCATTGAGTCCCGTCGGATTAAGGTTGTACAGCGTATATTCCTCTGTAATAGGGTTATAGGTATCCAAAGCCAATGAATAATAAAACGGGCTATAACTCCTTTTGTTGCTATATCTGCTCCATGTGCTGGCGGAGGCTTTGACTTGGAATTTCAAGCCCTCGGTGAGGAAATCCAAATCCTGTAGCAAGGTAGCCTGTGCCACAACGGTGCTTTCGTCCCTCGTTTCATAACCCTTCAACATCTCGGCATAAGGGTTGCTTTTCAGAGCACTTGATGGCAATTCGGTGTTTCCGAACAGGGTATTTTCCGTATATTGGTTGGCTTTGTCAGGCGCATAAACAGCAGGGAAATCCACAGGGTTGGCACTCATCACCTGCTGGAAAATAGTACTTGCCGAGGTGGCAGGACCTGTATATTTCTCATACCGCGCCTGCAAGCGGGTGTCAAGAGTGGTAGTGGAAGTCAGTCTCATGGAAACATTATTACGAAGATTGAAGCGGTCAATGTTAATATTGTTGTTAAAATTGCTCCGTTTATCGACCTTCAACAAACCTGATTCGTTGTCGTATCCTGCCGATATAAAGTAGGTCGCCACTTTTCCGCCGCCCGATACATTTACGTTTGCCTTGGTGTTGACGGTTTGTTTGTTGAACAGCATATCATACCAGTCCACATTGGGGTACACCATCGGATTGTCGCCCCGCATGGTGGATTGTATTTTTTGCTCGTCATAAAAAACTCCCAACTGCCCCTTGCCGCGCGATACGCGCGCCTGATTGTACAACTGCATGTACTCCACTCCGCCAATCATTTCAGGCATCTGCGTAGGCGTGGTCACGTTGACGTCCACCCGCGCATTGATTTTCACTTTGCTGCCTTCCTGTCCGCTCTTGGTGGTGACCAGGATGATACCGTTAGCACCGCGCGAGCCGTAGAGCACCGCCGCCGAAGCATCTTTCAGGATGGAGAAACTCTCGATGTCGTCGGGCGTCATGCGTGCCAAGTCATCGGCAGTAGATTCAAATCCGTCCACCAGTATCAATGGCGATTTAGCGTAGCCGAAAGTGGTAACGCCGCGCACAAAGAACTGTGCGTTGTCGGCACCCGGTTCGCCGCTGGTCTGATACGAAATCAAACCCGGAATTTTCCCTGCAAAAGCAGTGGTAAGGTTCGAAGCCGGCACCCGCAGGTCGGAGGCTTTAATCGTCTCAATGGAGGCAACCACGCTGCTTTTCTTCTGCTTGCCGAAAGCGACAATGGTCACTTCGTCCAACTCATTCGACTTGGGCTTGAGCGGAATCACAAAATTCGACTTGTCGCCCACCGTCACGGTGTAGAGGTCATACCCCAAAAAAGAAACTTCCAAAACATCCGTCGGCAAAACGTCTATTTTGAACGAACCATCCAAGTCAGTCGCCACTCCACGAGTAGAACCTTTGATGGTGATGTTGACTCCGGGCAATCCATCTCCGGTTTCATCGTACACGAAACCGGTAATGGTCTTCGTCCCTGACGAGGGAATCGCAACCTCAATAATCTGCGCCGACTCTTGAGGTGCCTCATGCGCTGCCTCAGCGCAAATTCTTTGCCCCCCCCCCCCCCAACGGATTCCTCCCCAAAACCACACCTTTTCAAACTTTACAGATTTTCTTTTTTTTAAATTTTTTT
>BNTU01000194.1 GCA_025996835.1 Bacteroidia bacterium | reverse complement strand
ATTGTCATCCAAGACTGCCATTTGGGTTGAGAGCAGTTTCACCTTATTGGTGTTAATCGTAGCTGACTTTATTGCATTGTACTCGGTGTTGGTGTGGTCAAACGCACCTCGCGCAACGAGAAATTCATACTCGTGGGGACCCTCGTCCATTGCCGGATAAAGAAAAGTGACAGTAGGGTTGGTTTCCAAGTGGTTGTACGTTTTCGTGACACCGACGACATCATCCCATTCGACACTCCCTTTTAGCCGCCACTTAATCTGATATTTGTCTATTGGGGACTCAGCAGTGCCGGTGGGAGGCATCGTCCATCTCAAAGTGACTTTCTCTTCCGCCGCAGATGTAGATATTGTCAAATTCTCCGGACAGGGGTATGGCGGAATACTGTATTCCTCTGAAAAGTATGACTTTACAGTCACCTTTTTGTCTGTTTCGTTTTGCTTATCTTCATAAAAATCATCATCGAAGGGCCTGTAATAAACCGGGCGCTCTGTACGAACTCGATACGGACCGCTGCCCGAATTATACTCCGACCGCGCGAGAGGACCCCAAACAAACAATACGCTATTGCTATCTACTGAAGCCGATTTAACTACAAAGATGCTTCTAGACAATTTCATCGTCGTGTTGCCGAAGCCAAAATCATCATTTAGTCTGAAATCGGGGATAATGGCTTTTAACTCAACCTTCCCATCCTTCTGGGGCTCAAATTTACTTATTTCCGGTGAGGATATATCTTTCTGGGAGAACGTGGACATTAATCTCTATTATTATGATAGAGAGGAAGAAGACGAACTTTTTTTCGATTACACTGATGACGAAGCGGATTCTGTTGAAGACGGGATATACGATTTTGAAGCCGATAGCATTTTTGTGGCAAACTATCGTTTAGAAAAATATGCCGACTATCCTGAAGACTACGAAGAAATTTATAAATGTTACTATACAGTCGATGACGAAGTTGAAGACAATTCGCTATTGATGACTTCTGAATCTCCAATACTTAGAGCATCATCTGTAACTGTCTTAAGAGTCGCCCCAAAAAGAGAAAATTATCCATCGTTAAGCGCGTTTGCACAGGCAAGTGCAAGATATAGCGCTAATCAAGCAGTGCGTGCCCTGTCTTCTAGCTCTTCGACCTCGCAAATAATTTCTGAAGCTGTCACTGCTGCGACAGCGGCCTATATAGAAGCCTATGGAACAACAGGAACCTATAGTAAGCAAAAGCTGGCATTAGTCTGTGGCGCGGCGGCTGTTTCTGTGATAACTAGAAGGGTTATTGATATCGACGAACAAATACGGATTGGTGTTCGCGCGGTTTTCGAATGTGCCCGTGATGAACATTTGGATGCTCGGGTTTCCGCCGAACTTACCGCTAAGTTTGTTTCTTCCGTATTCGAAGTAGGACAAGGACAACCAACTATCAAAGAAGATGGGTGGGGTGTGTTAACAGATCACCACAAAGCGGTCATTGTGCATGAAATGAAAAGAGTTAATTGGGCGGATCACAGGGGAACAGAGGACGCAGACATTGATAAAGCCGTCCAAAACGTCATGGAATACAACAAAATATTAAAAGCTGTTACCACGGAAGTTAAAAAAGATGGTAAAGAAGCTACTCAAAAATTTAAAAAAAGTTTTAACAAGGCTTATAGACAATGTATGGAAAAAGCTACGCGAGACGGTGACTTTTGGACCCTTAGAACTAGCGAGGAGTTTGAGTTCGTTGATCCGAATGTAACAGATACGCACGGTGCCCCAATGAAACAACGCCTCCCGGATCAGTTGCCAAAAACCATTACTAATGTTGCCATCTTTGCCGCTTCTGTAGCCGCCGCTGCTATGACCGCTGAAAGTGTACCGGACGCAGACAACAATAATGCGCAAACTATATCCGACCAATCTGCCGACCAGGCTCTGAAATATGCTAATATAATCTCTAACGCTACGGGTGACGGCGACATAGCAAGGAACTCTTCCGCCTACCCAGCTTATCGAGCAGGTTCTACACGAGGATATAAGATAGGTGTTTCTAACCGTCGAACTGACGAACGCAGACAGGATGTTCGTGGTGATGGCACTTGCGCCTATGTGGCAATAGTGACTGCACTTAAGGCAAAAGACAACCCCGAAAAAAGAGAAATCACCGTAAATTTTAAAGATGACGTACAGCCCCTTTTAGATGATGTTGCTGAACGACTTGAAATGTTAGCGGATGTTCCGGTACGCGGTTTTCAAAGAAGTGGTTTTCCCAGTGTCCCAAACAGCGAGGCTGATAGATTGAATATAGCGGACGGCGAAACGTTGGATCCGGATGCACGTCGTTTACTGGCAGACATGATTAAACCACCAGACCAACCCGGACCTCACAACATTCATGAAGCGTGTGAACTGATTAGGACTCCGGGTAAAGTATGGGCGACTGACGAAATAATTCTCCAAATTGAGAAGATAAAAGAAACTCGTATTGGTATCTTTGAGGATGGGGAGGGGACTAGCCACGACGTTGAGAATGAGTTTAACTATCACCCAAATTTTCCACGCGTAACGACCGGTATTAATGTTTATCACGGACACGGAAATCATTTTAACGCACTCATTCCTGCCCGTATGAGCGTTACTTTTTATTATCCGGACGATATGAAATACCCTAACGGTAAACAAACAAAGGTGGACAACTTACGTAAGGAAAAATTTAACGGCGGTGGCGATGGAATAAATCCCCCCCCCCCTACTTTGGATGGTCGTCATCCTATCTCATATTCGTTCGATCCGGAAGTTGCCATTGGTAGGGTGCTACCACCGAGACCCGCAAAGCCCGCAACGGGAGCATCATCTTCAAGCTCGTCAAGTACACCGGCACCGCATGGTAAAATCTGCCCCCCGAAGAAGAAGAAGAACGTTTCCTTACGCGGTGCCGAAGCCTTTGACGGAGCATCCGGCGGTGCCGTATTTGATTGTCCCGCCGATGCAGATACAGACGTAAACGATAAATACGACATCGACGGCGACGGCAAACCGGACATCCCCGGCGGCGAAGCACAAGAAGCGAAAGCGAAAGACGTAT
>BNTU01000193.1 GCA_025996835.1 Bacteroidia bacterium | reverse complement strand
CTACCCCCAAGATTGAGGACTTACCGATGGCAAATTGACCTGAATAATCGTCCACCTTCAACCTGTCGTCGGTGCTGAAAGACTCTGTCAGGTTTATCTCCACGGCATTGACCTTGCCATAGACGGTGTTCACAGCCTGCCCCACAAACAAATCGCCCGCATCGCCCACAAACACATCGGCACCGGAACCAAAAAGGGCAGGGTTGGCCATCGTGGAAAAGCTCTGAGTGAACCTGTAGGTCGTTTGCGTAGAGCCATTGCCCGTCGACGTCCACGTGCTCTCTATTCCTTCGCCAAGCGTTGCCAAAACGGAGGAAGAAGTGGCTATGGGACCCAGTGCCATCATCGTAGAATAGCCGAGCGAGCCTGCCAGTTTAGTGGTCAGGAATGTGCCTTCTGTCCATGAATCAAACTCTGTGTGCACAAGCGTTGTGCCGGCATTGATATAGGCATAACTGCCGGTGCCGGGAGGGTCGTGCAGCACAAAATCCACCTTTGGTGGTGCAGCCGTCCGAAAATCGGTGCCGGTGGTCGTTCCGCCCAACACGTAGGCTGTCAAACCCTCTTTGCCGAAGGTGTTGGAATAGTAGGATATGCCGTCAACAGAGAGCACCGTACTCATCTGCTGTAGACCGGTAGTCTGATTAGGTGTCCCGCACACAAAACTGTAACTGTAAGGTCCGCTGCCATCCAGGGTTGCTGTAACAGGCGTGTTCCCGCCATGGGCTATGCCGGAGGTAATCGAAACCTCCCCTGCCACAGGTGCCACATCCACAATACCAAGGAACGGATTGTAATACCATCCAAGCGCATCAAGCACAAACGTATAAGATTTTCCCTGCATAAACACAGGTTTGCCAAAGGAGTAAAAACCTTCTTCTCCCGGCTGCAACTCCAAATTAACCAGCGCAATCGTTGTATCGCCCAAAACATAGTCGGCTTCTCCAAAATAATTCAAAAACTCACCGTCGGCATCTATCTGTGTTATCGTAAACAACGGCTCTGACTGATACCTGTATCCCCATTCGTGATGAAAACGGGTGGTGTCGGTGTATGCCCCCATAGTGAGAACACTTTTTTTCATCTCGCCGGCATCGGCAACGGGAGCATTGCGCAGGTCAAGCATTTCATTCTTATTATAGACCGTGCCATAAATCCCTGCCGAAACAGGTTGGATAGTATACTGCTCAGGATATACCCATGCCACATATTCGCCGCTCTCGGGGTTGACATGAATCGTGATGTCGTTGCCCGAAAAGGTCATTCTCGTCTCGTCCTGCACGGCTTCGTCTTCGGCTTCGGCTTCTTCTTCTCCCATTCCATCCACCTCCGCTTCGCTTACTCCGTCTGTGGCGTGGTTGACGATAAAAGTAGATGCGCCGGCGGCTTCATCCCGCAACCTGTACTGCGACTTAGCCGCCCTGAGCACCAACGAATCCGCCCCAATATTATTGATGCGCAAGCCAAACCCTGAAGGCAGCCCGGCTTCCCGCGCTCCCCCCGCAATATGCCCAATCAACTTCACCCGCGTCAGGTCATGAAAATTCACCCCTGAGCGATTAGCCTGATAATCAAGATTTTGACCGGTAATCTGCGACAGGGCTTTGCCATCGTTGACAAACCAATGCCCTACCTTCTCCACCTTAAACTCGTGGACGCCAACAGGCACTTCCAGCGCGTAGGTGCCGTCCGCTGCAGATTTTATCGGCTGCCCGTCGGACAAGCACCGGTTGCCGTCTACCATGAACGTGCAACCCTCCACAGGGTAATTGCCACCCTCGTACATTACGCGACCTGATACCTTGAACGATGATTTATCTTCAAAATCAGCCCCATTATAGATGTGTTTGGAGGCACTGAAAAAGAACGCATGGGTGCTCGGCGTGAACAAATGCGCACTCGAACCTTCACCCAAACTCGGCGTCAGCGTGAACGAACTGCCATCGCCCGTGTAGGGTATCGTGTTGATGATATAGGAGCCTGTCGCATCGGTGATGGCTTTGTTTGCCAGCTGTGCCCGACTTGGGGCATCCGAGGTATGAAAATCGTGTTTGGCATTGTCTGCGGTGCGGACGGAGCCGTGATTTTCGTTGAACGAGGTGCCGGTGGCGGTTGCCGAGGCATCATAAACCTCATCATCGCTCCATTCGTCGAAGCGGTAATAGACCATCAAGTCCGCTTCTTTGCCGGCTATAAAACGGTCGTAATCCTGTTTGATTTTGGTGCCCGACAATGCTTTTTTCCAGATGCGGACTTCGTCCATGATGCCGGTAAATCCGGTTGCCGTAGTCGTGCTTCTGCCCAAATAGATGGTGTCCACAGTCTCGGAGGCGGCAGTCTCGGCGGCGGCAACAGTGGCGGTGGCGGCTGCCACCGAATCTCCATTGAGATACAACAGGGCGGTATTGTTCGCAAACGTGACTGTAACATGCGTATATTGATTTGCCTGCAGCTGTGCCGTTTCGGGCAGGTTCAGGAGCAAGTCGGTGGTGCCGACAGTGAGCGTGAAACTTGTAGCATCGTTGGCACGCACGGCATAACGTCCGGGACTATCGAACAGAGAGGCAGCATCTTGCGTGCTGTACGGCTTCACCCATGCTTGAAACGTGAATGCGGTGGGCGACAAAGTGCTTGCCTTACAAGGCGTTTGGATATAATTGCGGACGTCGCTACTGAACTCAAACGCCTTGTTAGGTGCTTCCGAGCTACTCTCAGCACTAACCGTGGCTCCTGCAACAGAGGTGGAACCGCCCCGAAAGGCAATCTGACCGAGGACTGTCCCGTAAGGCTGCTTATAGCCGGTGGAATGTATCTCGCTGTGTTCCACGATGTCGCCGAAACAATCCGTCACGCCCACCACTTTATAGTCATAATAGATGCCCTGAACGGCAACTTTGTCTTCATACATATAGGTCGTGACACTGCTTGAGGGCACTTCGGCGATAAACTCCGGCTGCGCACCGGCAAGGTCTTTAACCGTGCGCGACAGGCGGAAGCTTTGAAAGCGATGCCCCGGCGTCATGTCCCAGCGAAGCAATACTTTGTCGTCGTAATAGCCTTTGGAGGCACTGCAAGAGACGATTTTGCCGACCGATTCCAAGCGCAATTCCAGAACGGTGTCATTAGTCGTAGAAT
>BNTU01000192.1 GCA_025996835.1 Bacteroidia bacterium | reverse complement strand
ATATAATTATTTTTTGTACTTTTGCAGTTGAAAATTTTTTTAATAATATAAATATGAGTCAAACAGTTGATATACGTGAACTTAACGACAAAATCGAGGCACAGAGCGGTTTTGTCAATCTGATTATCCAAGGGATGGATCAGACTATTGTGGGTCAAAAACATTTGGTGGAGTCGTTGTTAATCGGGCTGTTGTCTGATGGACACATTCTGCTCGAAGGCGTACCCGGATTGGCAAAAACATTGGCAATCAAGACATTGGCATCACTCATTGATGCGCAGTACAACCGCATCCAGTTTACTCCCGACTTGCTGCCTGCCGATGTGGTGGGAACGATGATTTACAGTCAGAAAAACGAGGAGTTTCAGGTGAAAAAGGGTCCGATATTCGCCAATTTTGTGTTGGCGGACGAAATCAACCGCGCCCCTGCCAAGGTGCAAAGTGCGCTGCTGGAAGGGATGCAGGAACGTCAGGTAACAATCGGCGACCAAACCCACCTGCTGCCCGAACCGTTTTTGGTGATGGCTACGCAAAACCCTATCGAGCAGGAAGGTACATACCCGTTGCCCGAAGCACAGGTTGACCGTTTCATGCTAAAAGTGGTCATCGGCTATCCCAAAAAAGAGGAAGAAAAACTGATTATCCGTCAAAACATCTCCGGCGAAAGACAGGCAATCAAGCCCGTTTTGAAGAAAAAAGAAATCATGGATGTCCGCAAAGTCGTGCGCGAAGTCTATATCGACGAAAAAATCGAAAAATACATCGTAGATATAGTATTTGCCACCCGTTATCCGCAAGAAAACGGCTTGCAACACCTGAAAAGCATGATTTCATTCGGAGCATCGCCCCGCGCCTCCATCAATCTGGCATTGGCATCAAGAGCCTACGCCTTCATCAAACGCCGAGGCTACGTCATCCCCGAAGACGTGAGAGCAGTATGCTTCGATGTACTCCGCCACAGGATAGGCTTAAGCTACGAAGCAGAAGCCAACAACCTGACAAGCGAAGAAATCATCAGCGAAATCCTAAACAAAATAGAAGTCCCCTAACTCGTAGTGTCATTGCGGGCTTGACCCGCAATCCCCTGCCAAATAGTGCAATCTCTTTCAGGGGATTGCGGGTCAAGCCCGCAATGACGAAGAATAAATATGGAAACAAGCGAATTATTAAAAAAAGTGCGGCAGATTGAGATAAAAACCAAGGGGTTGTCTCAAAATATCTTTGCGGGTCAGTATCACTCGGCTTTCAAGGGGCGTGGTATGGCTTTTTCGGAGGTTCGCGAATATTCGTTTGGCGATGATGTGCGCGACATCGACTGGAATGTTACGGCACGACACTCCAAACCGTATATTAAGGTGTTTGAAGAAGAACGCGAACTGACTGTGGTGCTACTCATCGACGTGAGCGGCAGCAAAAATTTTGGCACGCAGGGGCAGATGAAAAAGGATGTCATCACCGAAATTGCGGCGACATTGGCGTTTTCAGCCATGCAAAACAACGACAAAATAGGTGTCATCTTCTTTTCCAACACGATAGAAAAATTCATCCCGCCCAAAAAAGGCAAAAAGCATATCCTGTACATCATCCGCGAACTGATTGATTTTCAGCCCACTGAAACAAAAACAGACATCGCACAAGTGTTGCAATATCTGACAAGTGCCATCAAAAAACGTTGCACCACGTTTCTCATTTCAGACTTTGTGGACAACACGCACGACTATCCGCACGCCCTCACCATTGCCAATCGCAAACACGACCTCGTGGCAGTGCAAGTCTATGACGAGCGCGAAACAAAGATGCCAAACGTAGGACTGATGTACATCCAAGATGCTGAAACACAGGCAGAAACATGGGTAGACACCGCCTCAAAGCAAGTGCGCAAAAACTACAAAAACTGGTGGGAAGCCCGTCAAACTGCCATGCAACAAGCATTTAAGAAAAGCAACGTAGACGCAGTAAGCATAAGCACAAACGAAGACTACGTAAAAGCCCTAATGACCCTATTCAACAAAAGAAACTAATGAAAAAAAGAACAAATACAATAAAAACAACCGTCATTGCGGGCTTGACCCGCAACCCCATGCGACACAAGGGATGGCGGGTCAAGCCCGCCATGACGAGAACAATAATACTCTGCCTACTGCTAACTGGTAACTGGTCACTGGTAACTGGTAACTGGTCACCGGTCACTGCCCAAAAAGCAGTCATCAGTGCCACCATCGACACCGCCCAGATGCTGATTGGTGAGCAAAGAAAGATTCATTTAAACATTGCAGCCAACAAGGAGGCACGTCTGCAACTGCCACTCATCACCGATACGCTGATGGCAGGCGTGGAAGTGCTGGAAATTTCCAAGTTCGACACCACCGACATCGGCAACAACCGGATGCAAATCGACTATGACTACCTCGTAACATCGTTCGACTCTGCACTTTACCTCCTGCCGCCGTTCGTGCTGATTGAAAAATTGGACACGGCTTATTCGCAGCGGTTGGCTCTGAAAGTGTCTTCGGTGCCGGTGGATACCACTTCGATGCAGTTTTTCGACATCAAGGATGTGATGAAGCCCGAATTTGTGTGGAAAGATTACGCAGCTCCGGTGGCGTACAGTTTCTTGGCAATTTTGCTGATTGCAGCGATTGTGTATGTGATTTATCGCCGCAGGAAGAACAAGCCGCTCATTCCGCTGCCCAAAAAAGAAAAAGTAGTGCTACCGCCTCATATTCAAGCAATTAAGGCATTGGATGAAATCAAGTCCGAAAAGTTGTGGCAACAGGGCAAAGAAAAAGAATTTCATTCGCAAGTGTCGGAGGTGCTGCGTGAATACATCGAGGGACGTTTCAGCATCAACGCCATGGAACAGGTATCCGGCGAAATTCTGGATGCGGTGCGCGGGCTAAGCGAAGTGGGCGAACTCTACAACAATCTGAAACAGTTGCTACTAACAGCAGATTTAGTAAAATTCGCCAAATACCGCCCACTGCCCGACGAAAACGAAACCAGCATCACAAACGCCTACCTCTTTGTGAACAAAACAGCACCACAGCCCACTCCTGAACAGGGGATTGCGGGTCAAGCCCGCAATGACGACAATGCCGCCACAGCCCGCAACGACGACAATGCCAGCACAGCCCGCAATGACGACAATGCCGCCACAGCCCGCAATGAAAAAAAA
>BNTU01000191.1 GCA_025996835.1 Bacteroidia bacterium | reverse complement strand
CAACTTGTGCAGTAACGGTAAGCGCAACAAGCATTGCGGTTACGGGCGTAACGCTCAACAAGACCTCTACAACGCTTGTCATAGGCGGCACGGAGCCTCTCACGCCGAGCATTGCGCCAAGCAATGCCACCAATCAGGATGTAACGTGGGGCAGTAGCGATGCGACAGTGGCAACGGTGAGCAATGGCGTAGTAACGGCAGTAGCCGCAGGCACAGCCACTATTACCGTAACCACCGCCGACGGTAGCCATACGGCAACTTGTGCAGTAACGGTAAGCGCAACAAGCATTGCGGTTACGGGCGTAACGCTCAACAAGACCTCTACAACGCTTGTCATAGGCGGCACGGAGCCCCTCACGCCCACCGTTGCACCACTCACTGCCACCAACCAGAACGTATCGTGGAGCAGTAGCAACGGGGCAGTGGCCAGCGTGAGCAATGGCGTAGTAACGGCACTTGCCGCAGGCACAACCACCATCACCGTAACCACCGCCGACGGTAGCCATACGGCAACTTGTGCAGTAACGGTAAGCGCAACAAGCATTGCGGTTACGGGTGTAACGCTCAACAAGACCTCTACAACGCTTGTCGTAGGCGGTCAGGAGACCCTCACGCCCACCATTGCACCAAACAATGCCACCAACCAGAATGTAACGTGGAGCAGCAGCAACGGGGCAGTGGCAACGGTGAGCAATGGCGTAGTAACGGCACTTGCCGCAGGCACAACCACCATCACCGTAACCACCGCCGACGGCAGCCATACGGCAACTTGTGCAGTAACGGTAAGCGCAACAAGCATTGCGGTTACGGGCGTAACGCTCAACAAGACCTCTACAACGCTTGTCATAGGCGGCACGGAGCCTCTCACGCCGAGCATTGCGCCAAGCAATGCTACCAATCAGAATGTATCGTGGGGCAGTAGCAACACGACAGTGGCAACGGTGAGCAATGGCGTAGTAACGGCACTTGCCGCAGGTACAACCACTATCACCGTAACCACCGCAGACGGCAGCCATACCGCTACATGCACGGTAACGGTAAACACAGCAGGCACTGAAATCGAAAGCGTTGATGCAGAGCAATTGTCGGCATATCCCAACCCCACCAACGGCATCGTAAACATCCACAACGCCAACGGCGCAG
This sequence comes from Bacteroidia bacterium, assembly GCA_025996835.1. Lineage (GTDB taxonomy): Bacteria > Bacteroidota > Bacteroidia > Bacteroidales > Azobacteroidaceae > Azobacteroides. Next base: position 2,035 of record BNTU01000191.1, on the reverse strand, counting down.
AGGTGAAGGTATATAACCACATCGGGATATTATTACACCGCACCCGCGAAAGCAAAGTAGATTTGTCAGCCTATCCTAACGGTGTTTATCTGTTGAAGACAGGAGGGCAAACTTTGAAGGTGGTGAAAAAATAATCTGAACTGTGATTTTAAGATGATTTCATTGATTTGTATGATTCAAAATAATCATAAAAATCAATAAAATCACACGAAAATCAAAGTTCAGACAGAGAGGATTGGCAGGATTGATAATAATCCTGCCAATCCTTTCATCTTGAAAATCCTGATTCAGACAAAATTGCAGTAGAGACGTGGCGCGCCACGTCTGTACCATGATCCTCGTATGAAATAATCTGAACTGTGATTTTAAGATGATTTTATTGATTTGTATGATTCAAAACAATCATACAAATCACTGAAATCACACGAAAATCAAAGTTCAGACAAAATTGCAGTAGAGACGTGGCGCGCCACGTCTGTACCATAATCCTCGTATGATTTTATTGATTTATATGATTGTTTTGAATCATATATAGCCCTTTAAATGCGGCAATTTGCTCCAACGGATTGGTTGCCTTGAACACCGCATTGCCTGCCACCAGGACATTGGCTCCGGCTTTCAGCATTTCGGGGGTGTTAGTGAGGTCGATGCCGCCGTCCACTTCAATCAGAGTGTTTGTGGCTTGACTGTCAATCATTTGGCGCAGTCGGTGCACACGGTCGAAAGCTTGCGGGATAAAATTTTGCGCACCAAAGCCCGGATTGACCGACATGACCAGCGCGAGGTCTAATTCCGGCAATATGTCGCGCAGCAGTTCAACGGGCGTGTGTGGATTAACTGCCACACCGGCTTTCATCCCGGCTTCCTTAATCTGCATCACCGTGCGATGCAGGTGCGCACATGCCTCATAATGAACGGTTAGCAACTGCACACCAATGTCACGAAAACGCGTGATAAATTTCTGCGGCTCCACAACCATCAAATGCGCATCCAACGGTTTAACCGTCTGTCTTGCAATTAGTTCCATAACCGGAAAGCCCATCGAAATGTTGGGCACAAACACACCATCCATCACATCCAGATGGATCCAGTCGGCAGCACTTTGATTGAGCATATCCACTTCCTGCTGCAAATGCAGAAAATCAGCCGACAGCAACGAGGGGGCGAGAATCAGTGACATGAAATTATCTGATTATCAGATGGATAACTGCGTGCAAACTGCCGAAGAAAAGCCAACGTCTCTTCCTTCGGATTTACGTCAGAGGCAGCAACAGGCTTGCTTGGCGCAGATTGATAATTAATTGTCAAAAATGTAATTCTTTGAGTCATAAGCTATAAATTTTTTAATGTTCATAATGTTCATATCGTTAAAACGCACAGCCTCGCAATTTATTGTATTTGTTAAAAAAAAAGTTGCAAACTCGCGACATTTATCATCATAAATTTTGGTGCGGGTGCCCTTGATAAAAACATTTTTTTTCAAAAAAAAACTTTCAAAATTATTTGGTTATTTCAAAAAAATGTTGTACCTTTGCGCCCGATTTTGCCCCTAATCCGGTCGAATCTATTGTTTGGCGACCTTGCGGGGCGTTTTTTTACCGCGCTGAGCGCACGGTTGCAATGATGGAACATACGGAACTAGCTCAGTTGGTAGAGCATCGGTCTCCAAAACCGAGGGTCGGGAGTTCGAGCCTCTCGTTCCGTGCAGAGAGAATGTTTAGAGAATGTGCAGAGAGAAAATATGTATAGAATATGTATAGAATGTTTATTGTAAAATACAAAGATAATGAATAGAGTAGTAAATAGCGTAAAAGCATCTTATGACGAGTTGGTTCATAAGGTTTCGTGGCCTACACAGAAAGAGTTGTCCAACAGTACGGTGGTTGTGCTGGTAGCTGCGCTCATCATGTCGTTGGTGCTGTTTGGGATTGATTCTGTGTTTGAGGGCGTGATGAAATTTGTATATACGCACGTTCATTTTTGATACTATTCATTTTTGATAATAACAAGCAAAATGGCTGAAAGGGAAAAATTG
>BNTU01000190.1 GCA_025996835.1 Bacteroidia bacterium | reverse complement strand
AAGAGAGGGCAATTCACACCTTATATGTACGAAAATTTGCTTAGAGATGAATTAAAAAATATAGGATTTACCCACGCTGATTTTCATATTCCTGTATGGAAATATTTATTTGACTATCCAACAATATTGCGAGGGTTAAGAGAATATCAATACCTAAATTGGATACCTGCCGGCAATGCTCCGAGCAGATATAAAGGCTACGTAGAAATAGATGAGAATTGGGACCCAACTGAAATGAACAAGGTCTTATTAGGAGACAGCATTGTTGCAAGCGTAAACTCCGAAGTGGTTGCATTATTTGATACATTTTTAAGTTATTGCAAAGAAAATAGTATTCAAGTGATACTGGTTTTTAGCCCTATGTACATAGAGGCGATAGAATTTACAAAAAAATGGGATAAAGAAATGCAGTTATATCACTCATTTGCAGAGAAATATGACATTCCCTTTTTAGACTATTCCCACGATGCATTGAGCTACGACACAACCTGCTTTTTTAATGCAACGCACATGAACAAAAAAGGTGCAGAATTATTTTCATTGAAATTAGCCAACGACATCAAGGCGCAAAATTTGTATAACCCAAGTTGCCCGCAAAGACAACTCAAATTATCTCAATAAAATTGCCTATCTTTGCGCCCTAACTTAATAGAAGATGGAAACAAAGACGTACAAACGGTTGCCTTATGGCAATGCTAATTTCGAGCGAGTGATTACCGAAAACTATGCCTACGTGGATAAGACACGGTTCATTGAGTTGTTGGAAAAGGAAAATAACTCTTACCTGTTTTTCACCCGTCCACGCAAGTTTGGCAAGAGTTTGTTTTTTTCAATGATGTCGCATTATTACGACATCACCGATACAGACAAATTTGACACCTTGTTTGGCGATTTATACATCGGGAAGCACCCCACGCCGAAGCACAACAGCTATGTTGTGCTAAAATTCAATTTTTCGGGATTGGATACCGGCGGCGAGGAGCATTTCAGGATGTCGTTTACCGGAAATATCCGCCAATCAATTCTCACCTGTTTAGAAAATCATAGAGATTTCATCCCCAATGTAGATGATTATATTAACAAATGTGAGGAGCAGTCTTCTATTGGTGACATGTTGAATATCGCATTCAGGGCGGCGGCCGCAAAATAATAAGGGCTAACGGCTTGGTGCGCGATTTTTATGAAACACTGAAAAAAGGCAGCGAAACAGAAATCGACCGCATCCTGCTCACCGGCATCACACCCATTTATGCTGGATGACCTGACCAGTGGTTTCAACATTGCCAACAGCCTGTCGCTGAAAGACAGATACAATGAAATGCTGGGGTTCACGCCGGATGAGGTGGAGTGGCTGATGGAGGCGACCGGCGTTGATAAAAGTTTGATTGACGTGGATATGGAGTTTCTTTACAATGGCTACCTTTTTCACGCCAATGGTGAGAACAAGGTGTATAATCCCTCCATGATTCTGTATTTTTTTGACCAAGTAACAAGTAACAAAAATAACCCCGAATATATCATTGACGAAAACCTGAAAATGGACTACGGACGGTTGCGACGGCTGATTTCGGACGAGCAAAATAGTGCCACATTGCTAAAAATAGCCCAAGATAACAGCATCCTTTCGGACATTACGCTCAAGTTTTCCATCGATGAATTGCACGAAAACAAATCTTTTGTGTCATTGCTGTTTTATATGGGTTTGCTCACCATCGACAGAGAAATGGAAGGTTCGTTGCTGCTGAAAATGCCCAATTATTCCATCCGAACTATTTTTTGGGAAGCTGAGACATCCGACTAAAGCGCAGTTATCTGTCGGCAATATTTATCGGAAAAGACAAGTATGAGATAAAAGAGTTGTAAAAAAAGACCTTTTTGGGGCAATTGTCATAAGAATAATTGCATTCAAAAATAAATTCATACCTTTGTTGCTCGAAAAAATTATTGATGGTAGTGAAAAATGACATATATAGGATGAATGATATTGCTCCGGGGCTGACTAAAAAGTCTGTCATTGCGGGCTTGACCCGCAATCCCCTGACCACAATCACAATCTTGCTCGACCACGAGCCGTATAACTTGGAAGAAGCAGAGGCTGCGGGGATTGATTTGCAATTTTCGGGACATACACATGACGAGCAGCTTTTTCCTTTCAACTATATCACCTCCGTCCGCTTTGAAGTGGCTTATGGCATAAACCAAAGGGCGCAACCCATATTTATGTTACTGCCGACTTGGGGTTGTGGGGTTTGTACAACAAAATATAAATAAGAAATAAACAATGAGTCAATATAATTTTTCAACTCTCAATGATAAAGATTTAGAAGAACTCACAAGAGACCTTCTAAATCAGGAATTTACTGCAATTCGTTTCCAAAGTTTCAAAACAGGAAAAGATAAAGGCGTTGATTTGAGATATTCTACGATTAATTCTGAAAATGAAATAATTGTACAAGTCAAGCATTATTTAAAATCAGGATATAATGCTTTATTAAATACTCTAAAAAACACGGAAAAAGCAAAAATTGAAAAATTAAATCCAAAAAGATACATTATTGTTACTTCGGTTGCTTTGTCGCCCACAGATAAAGAAAAAATAAAGAAAGAATTATCACCTTATATTTTGACTACCAATGATATTTTTGGCTCAGATGACATAAATGGATTACTCGCAAAATATCCAGATATTGAGAAAAAGCATTTTAAATTATGGTTTTCAAATACCGAAATCATTAAAAAAATTGTAAATAATGGGACTTATGGTCGTTCGGCTTTTATAGAAGATAAAATAAAAAAGAATCTTGGTTTATATGTAGTTACACAGTCTTACAAAGATGCTCTTGATATTTTAAGAAAAGAAAAAGTGCTTATGATAACAGGAATTCCCGGCATTGGTAAAACCACATTGGCTAATTTAATCACATATAATTTACTATCAAGAGATTTTAGACTTGTATATATTGATGAAAAAATTAGGGAAGCAGAAGATATGTTTGATAGCGACCCTAATGTCAAGCAATTATTTTATTTTGATGATTTCTTAGGCTCAAATTATGTAGAAATAATTAATTCAAAAAATTCTGAAAGTTCAATTGTAAATTTTATAGAAAGAATTAAATCTACTAAAAACAAATATCTCATTCTTACTACGCGCTCCTCAATTCTAAACCAAGCACAAAACAGTCATGAAAAATTGAATCGAGTCAATTTAGAAGCCCATAAATATGAATTAGAAGTGAAGGATTATAGCGATTATGATAAAGCAAAAATTTTGTATAATCATTTATATTACAGCGAAATTAATTCTGAAAAGATTAATGTAATCTTTCAAGATGAAAACTATTGGAAAATCATAAAACATAAAAGCTACAATCCTCGCCTTATTGAGTATTTTACCAATGCGGAAAAAACAAATCACCTAAA
>BNTU01000189.1 GCA_025996835.1 Bacteroidia bacterium | reverse complement strand
TTTTGAATTACTTTTGGGGTACTCTTTTAAATGCCGCTCAAGGCGTGGCTAATCAGCTTTGTGGTCAGCTGCAATCATTTTTCAACCAAACTTTCATGATATAAGGAGTATCTATCAAAAAAGGGATTACCAAAAATGCTACTAAAAAAAAAGAAAACTTACATCCTGCCATAGACGACCGCAGCATTAACGAATGGTTCCCTTCACCTTCGCTTTTGGCAATAACCGGATTTAATGCTTTTAACATTGTAGTGGAAAATGATTGCAGCTGACCACAAAGCTGATTAGCCACGCCTTGAGCGGCATTTAAAAGAGTACCCCAAAAGTAATTCAAAACGATGCCTAATCCATATTGTCCAACCACCCCTGAGAATGATGACAAAAAATTCCACCCTGCAAAACCGGTCATCTCTTTCATCAAAGTCTTATCATAATAGGTCTTGGGGCGAAACTCACATTCTACATATTTTTTCTTGCAATACACACGCATAATTATCATTACCGTCAACGAAATGCAAGCCATCAATAATCCATAAATAATCAACTTGTCTGCCAATGTGTAAACTACCACAAGAGCCACCGCTAATTTCAACACAGATTCTATGATTCCTACTATCGAATAATACAGCATATTTTCATGAGCATTCAGCACCGCATCGTAAGGAACAGTCATCACCGTAAGCATAGTGCTGATAATCATAAAATAATACACCATCCGCGCAGCGTGCATCCGGTCGGCAGGGATATTTAGAATGCCGTTGAAAAAGAAATATCCGGCAATCAACAGCACAACTCCCAATATCAAAGCAATCAAGAAATGCAGAATAACACTTACATTAAAAATACTTTTCTGCCTGTCTTTCTCTCCCGCACCTTCGGCATACGACATAAATCGTTGAGTAGCCCCCGCCATCGCGGCATTCAAAAAGCCCAGCATGGCAATAGCTCCCCCTACAATATTGAAAATACCAAAATCGCTTGCCCCCAACGAATTTAATATCAAACGGGTGGTATATAGCGAAATGAACATTGTAATACCCATTTTGGCATACAATATTCCTGTATTTTTGACAACTCTATGAGCGGTAACTGCTGTAACTGTTTTCACACATTATATATATTGGGGACTTTTAAAAATAGCAAATTCACATTTTGATTTTACAACAGAGCCGAAGTCCGTTTAAGCTCTGTTCAAAACCGGGGGCAAAGTTAAGCAAAAATTTATTCAAACCAAACATTTTTGCTGTTTTTTCCCTTTTTTCGTCAAGCAATAACGCTGATTGGGGTGATTGGGAGTTTCCGGATATTTCATTGAAACAAAACCCTGCTCCATTGCAGGTTGCAAGTATGAAGTCAAAAAATTATCTCTCCCACTTAATGACAAATGCTCCATCATCTCTTTTACGGAAAGAGCGTGATTATTAAGTATCAAAATTAATTTTTCTACTTGTCCTGTTACTTGTCCTGTTACTTGTCCTGTTACTTGTCCTGTAGGTTGTCCTGTTACTTGTCCTGTAGGTTGTCCTGTAGGTTGTCCTGTTATTTTTCGCCACAAAACCGTTCTGAATGTTGCCTGTTGATGAAATTCGGGAGTTTTCAAATCTAATTCTTCGCAGGATTTAATAATTTCTGTTGTTCCCGTTCCTGCTTTTTCAATCGTTCCTGCCAAATACATCGGCTCGGCAAGTAAAGGATTGGCTGGCTGAGAAGCGTGCGAATCAGATAAATCTTCAATGTTCAATCCGAACGGTAAATGACCCGGATTCCAAATTTCCAACCTGTCCTTAAAAAGCATTACCTGAACACTACCGGTGCTCGTGTAATCGCGATGGCAAACAGCATTGACTATCGCTTCTTTTACTGCAAACATGGGCAATTCATATTGTGCAGGGGCATTCATCGAAGTGTCGCGCACACCAATACGCAAATCAATTTTCGACAACACAAAATCAACTGCCTGCTCTACCAACTGAAAAACATCGCCCTTGTAAATTTGATAAGACGGTATAGGTTTTGCTGCCTCTGTCCCGTGAAAATGAGCACATTTCACTTCCGACGTGATAAAGAAATTTTGCGGTTGTTTGCCAAACAGAAGTATTGCAGCATTCTTTATGCGATTGTTTTTCAAGAGGTTTAATCTTGTCAGCACATCCATCGCAGGAGTGTCAACAGACAAGGGATATTGTCGCTTGTTTATCGCCAACGAAAGAAAAGACGTGATTTTATCTTCGTCAATATCGTCTAATGTGGCTTTTGGCAGCTGTTTCTTTATTATAGACATTTCACCCCTCATCTTTATAAACCTTCTTCGTCGCACTCTCCAAAGCCTTCACGGCGATGTCTTTCATTGCGGCTTCGGCGCGATTGGCTTTGTCGGCATACTCTTTTATTTGCGCTTGTTGTTCCTTGATTTTTTCCTGCAATGAATTGGTTATCTGCTCTTTAAGTTTCAGTTCTGCCTCATTTTGATTTTTTATGAGCTGAATGTCGAAGTCATATTTTGCTTTCAGCTTTTCTGAAATTTCTTGTTCCTTTTCTTTGAGCGACTTTTCGAGTTTTTCCGGAAATTCGGCAGCGTTTTTTTGCAGTTCGGCGAGTTCGTTTTCGGTTGTTTTCAGTGCCTCCTCCCGAGCTGCAAACTCCTTTTCAAAGGCAATTTTCCGTTCTTTCAGCCCGTTTTCAAGTTCCGCCCGTTGAGCGTCATACACATCTTGCTCTTTCTGACGTTTTATTTTTTGGTTGTAGGCGTGTTCTTCCTCCTCGCGCTTGCGATTTTTCTGCAATTCTGCCGAATATTCTTTCTTCTCTGTTTCGTGTTTTTCCTTTTCCTGCTCCCATTGAGCGCGCTTTTCCGCAATTTCCTGTTCAAAACTTTCGCGTTTTTCTTTTTGTGCGAGCAGCATTGCCGCCAAAGAATCGGTGTTTGCAGAAAGCGAATACAAATCGTCCAGCGACTTTTTTTCCAAAGCTATAGCCGCACGAATATTTTCCAATTTCTGAAATTCTTCGGTCAAACGTTGCGTCAGTTCGTCCAAAGCGTTGTTCAAATTGGATTTAAGCGACACCACACTTTTTACAATACTGTCGTTGTCCACGTCAGCCAACTTATCCAAAATCACTTTTTTCGCTTTTTCTTCCTGCTGTTGCTTCGGAACATCTGTCTTTGCCTTCTGAACATCTTTTAGCAACGCTTCATAAGCCTTCAAAATTTCTCCTTTTGTACTCTTTTCAGATACTTCTTTTTCTTTTTCCATAACATTTTTATTTTACATTTCCGCCATTGTAGCGGCGGTTACAATTGCTATCCCCCAATAGCCGCCGAGAAATACTCTATTGTCCGTTTTATCCCATCCTCCATTTTCACTTTTGGCTCCCATTTGTGCGCGCGATTGATTGAGGAGGGGCATGATGTTATCTGTCTGGATAATTTTTTTACCGGTTCGAAAGCCAATGTTGCCCATCTCTTAGACAATTACCGCTTTGAGTTGGTGCGTCACG